>JBKPEE010000172.1:0-13481 GCA_046728235.1 Acidobacteriota bacterium | reverse complement strand
GCTTAGCCACAATAGCTGTTGGCATCGTGCTCTTGATTTTCTTTTGCACTGTATCAACCGCTCAAACTCAACCGAAAAACCTCAAAACAGAAGCCAATGATTCGAGTGAGGCAAGTGATGCGACTCTTTCAGCCGACGCTGCTCCCACGACTTTAAAAGACGAACCTGAAACGCCTGCTGATGAAACTCAGCAGCAGAAGAAAGAACCGAAATGGCATTACGGCGGATTCTTTGACGTAGGTTATTTGCTCGATTTCAACCATCCGGAGAATCGAGTGTTTCGTAGTCGCGGCACGACGTGGCACGTCGATCGTCCGCAGTTAAATATGGCTGCTTTCTATCTGCGGAAGAATGCCACGGAAGACTCACGCTGGGGCGTTGAGTTGACCGCGCAAGCCGGAAAGGATGCGGAGCTATTTGGTTTTTCGGCGACCGCACCAAACATCGGTGGCTACAAGTTCCTGCGTCAGCTTGGACCAACTAACGTCTCGTACCTCGCTCCAATTGGAAGAGGCCTAACGATTCAAGGCGGAGTCTTCAGCAGCTTGATCGGATACGATTCGTTATACGCCAAGGACAATTTCAACTACCCGCGGCCGTGGGGCGCGGACTTCACGCCATATTTCATGATGGGCGAGAACGTGAGTTATCCGTTCACTAAGAAAGTCACCGGCACGTTCTTCGTGGTTAACGGCTATTGGCACCTGGCGCGCGCCAACAATGTTCCGAGTTGGGGTGGTCAAGCGGCTATCAGCGCGACCTCACATTTAACCGTAAAGCAGACGGTTCTGGTCGGGCCGCACCAAGCGAACACTTCATTCAGGTTCTGGCGCTTCCTTTCGGACACGATCGTCGAGCACAAGACAGAGAAACGCACGATCGCTTTTGAGACTAATTTCTCGACCGAAAATGTTAATGCGCCGAACGCTCCGCGAGCGTGGTGGTTCACGGCGCAGTTGCCGATGCACTGGACTTTGAATCCCCGTTGGGCCGTCGCGGTGCGTCCTGAAGTGGCGTGGGACAGTCAGGGCCGCTGGACGCTGGCGCGACAGACAGTTGTGGCGTTGACCTCAACGCTCGAATACAAGCTGCCTTACAAGTCGACCAATACGATCTTTCGATTGGAACACCGGTATGACCGCTCAACGGGACCGGACGGTGGATTCTTTAGAGGCCGTGCGGTGAGTCCTGGCGTGATTGGTCTAACGCCAAGTCAACACCTGCTGATCTTCGCCACGATATTCACGTTCGATCGGTGAGTAAGGAGTCCTTTATCAAAATGCTTGACCTAATTCTCATCGCGGCAACGCTTCTTTTCTTTTTGATCGCGATTGCGTACGTGCGCTGGTGCGAAAAGCTACAGTGAGGAGAAATGAAAGATGGGTTTAGAAACAATATTGACGCTAGCGGTCTCGACATTGCTGCTTATCTATCTACTGTTCGCGTTGCTGAAACCTGAGAAGTTTTAATTTGGAGTGCGGCGGCTTGACGCCGCTTTGCTCTCTGGTGAACGAGCGAAGAAAAGCGCCGTCAAGCCGGCGCACTCCAAATTGAGGTTTCGTTATGACATTGAACGGTTGGTTACAGATTCTTGTTTTCTTCTTAATCATCTTACTAATTACAAAGCCGCTGGGCGTCTTCATGGCGCACGTCTTCAACCGTGAGAAGACGTTCCTTGATCCCATCCTGCGACCGATCGAGAGATTGATCTACAAATTGACGCGCGTTGATGAGAACCGCGAGATGCGCTGGACCGAATACGCGTTAACGATGCTGCTGTTTAGCGTCGTCTCAATGGTCGTCCTTTATCTCATCCAGCGTTTGCAGGGACATCTCCCGTTCAATCCACAGCACCTGCCCGGAATCGACTCGAATGGAAGCGCCACCGGACAGTATGTTGGCTCGGCTTTCAATACTGCCGCGTCGTTTACGACAAACACAAACTGGCAGAGCTACGTGCCGGAGGTAACGATGAGCTATCTGACGCAGATGGCTGGTCTCGCCTATCACAACTTCGCATCGGCAGCAGTCGGAATCGCCCTGGCGATCGCCTTCATTCGCGGTATCGCTCGCCGCGAAATGCAAACCATCGGCAACTTCTGGGTGGATATGACGCGCGCGGCGCTGTGGGTGTGTTTGCCTTTCTGCATTGTCGGAGCTTTGGTGCTCGTTGCGGGCGGGCTCCCACAAAACCTCCGACCGTACGACACGGCTCAGTTAGTAGAAAAGCAAACAATCGAAGTCGACAAGAAAGACGCCGGCGGCAATGTCATCACTAATCCCGACGGCACCACGGTCAAAGAGCAGCAGACGGTCGACACTCAGACTATCGCCCAGGGGCCCGTCGCTTCACAGGAGTTCATCAAAGAGTGGGGCACGAATGGCGGTGGTTTTTTCAATACCAATAGCGCGCATCCGTTCGAGAATCCGACTCCCTTCACCAATCTAATTGAGATGATCGCGATCTTCGCTGTCTCCGCAGGGCTCACCTACACGCTCGGCCGCATGACGGGATCGCAGAAGCACGGCTGGGCAGTCTTTGCGGCGATGGCCGTGCTGTTCTTCGCCGGAGTGGCCGTAGCTTACTGGGCTGAAGCGAAAGGAAATCCGCTGATCGCAGGAGTAGATCAGACAACGAGTGCGATGCAATCGGGCGGCAACATGGAGGGCAAAGAAGTACGCTTCGGCCTCGCGAACTCGACGCTCTGGGCCACGATTACGACTGACGCTTCCTGCGGAGCCGTCAACTCTATGCATGACTCGTACACGCCGCTTGGTGGGCTCGTGCCGCTATCAAACATCATGCTGAGCGAGGTCGTGTTCGGCGGCGTCGGCGCAGGCATGTACGGAGTTTTGATTTACGTGGTTTTGGCTGTCTTCATTGCGGGGTTAATGGTGGGCCGTACCCCTGAATACCTCGGAAAGAAGATCGAATCATACGACGTGAAAATGGCCATGCTAGTCGTACTGGTCTTCCCGCTCGTAATCCTAATCTTCACAGCAATCTCTGTCGTGGCTCCCGGCTTTGGCACGTCGCAGATCGCTAATCCTGGTCCGCACGGCTTATCTGAGATTCTCTACGCTTTCACCGAAGGCGCTGGCAACAACGGTTCAGCGTTCGCCGGCATTTCGGCGAACACTTTCTGGTACAACACGACAATCGGGATCACGATGTTAGTGGGCCGCTTCATGATGATCATTCCCATGCTGGCGGTTGCAGGTAACCTGGCGCGCAAGAAGATTGTGCCGCCGTCACTCGGTACTTTTCCGGTTACCACTCCATTGTTCACGACACTGCTGGTAAGCGTGATTGTGATCGTGGGCGCGCTGACTTTCTTTCCGGCGCTTAGTCTCGGACCGATTGTTGAGCACTTGCTGATGTACGCAGGAAAAACATTTTAATTGAGCAGGACAGATGGCTAATAAAACAAAAGAATTGCGTCTTTGGAACTGGCAGATCGTCAAGCGTGCGATTGTGGATTCATTTATCAAATTGAGTCCGCGCAGGATGATGAAGAATCCGGTGATGTTCGTTGTTGAAGTCGGCAGTGTGCTGACTACGCTTCAGCTTATTCGCGGGATCATTCGTCCCATTTCGGGTGTTACCAGTTTCGGCTTCGAGCTGCAAATCACTCTCTGGCTCTGGTTCACTGTGATCTTCGCAAACTTTGCTGAAGCCATGGCCGAAGGGCGTGGCAAAGCTCAGGCAGACAACCTGCGTAAGTCACGAACTGAGACTGTCGCCCACCGCTTCGTCAATGGTCATACGGAAGATGTGGCCGCGCCCGACCTCCGCAAGGATGACGTGGTGATGGTGTCGGCAGGCGAATTCATTCCGGGCGACGGCGAAATCATTGAAGGCGTGGCTTCAGTTGATGAATCGGCAATTACCGGTGAATCTGCTCCCGTTATTCGCGAAGCCGGAGGCGATCGTTCGGCAGTTACCGGTGGCACGCGAGTTTTGTCCGATCAAATAAAGGTGCGGATTACTTCGAATCCGGGTGAGACCTTTCTGGATCGAATGATCGCGCTGGTCGAAGGCGCTGAACGACAGAAGACGCCGAACGAGATCGCCCTCAACATTCTGCTTGCTGGGCTGACAATTATTTTTCTGCTGGCCGTGGTTACACTTCAGCCGTTTGCCATTTACTCAAACGCTGCGCAAACGATCTTTGTGCTCGTATCGCTCTTGGTTTGCCTCATTCCAACCACCATCGGCGGATTGCTGTCGGCGATCGGAATCGCCGGCATGGATCGAATGATTCAGCACAATGTCTTGGCAATGTCAGGCCGGGCGGTGGAGGCGGCGGGCGATGTGAATACTCTCCTGCTCGATAAGACAGGAACGATCACACTGGGCAACAGGCAAGCAACTGAATTGATTCCGTTGGCGGGCGTGGATGAAAAGCTGCTCGCCGATGCGGCTCAATTGTCGTCACTTTCTGATGAAACACCCGAAGGTCGTTCAATTGTGGTGCTGGCCAAAGAGAAGTATGGACTGCGCGGGCGCGAGCTAGGCATGCACGAAGCTACTTTCATTCCGTTCACGGCCCAGACGCGAATGTCAGGTGTGAACTTGAATGGTAGAGAGATCCGCAAGGGGGCTGTTGATGCGATTGAGAAGTATGTATCGCAAAACGGTACTGCCGTTCCGCCGGACCTGAGCGGAATCGTAGAACGCATTTCACGAGCAGGCGGAACTCCTTTAGTAGTTGCTTACGATCAAAAGCCACTGGGCGTGATTTACCTGAAAGACATAGTGAAAGGCGGAATGAAGGAGCGCTTCAATCAACTGCGGCAGATGGGCATCCGAACGGTGATGATTACCGGTGACAACCCGCTGACGGCTGCCACGATTGCCAATGAAGCAGGTGTCGATGACTTCCTGGCCCAAGCCACGCCAGAAGACAAAATGAAACTCATCAAAGATGAGCAAGCGGGCGGCAAGCTGGTAGCGATGACCGGCGACGGAACTAATGACGCGCCCGCGCTAGCGCAGGCTGACGTTGGCGTGGCGATGAATACTGGGACACAGGCGGCGAAGGAAGCCGGCAACATGGTCGATCTCGATTCGAATCCGACGAAGTTGATCGAGGTTGTCGAGATCGGCAAGCAACTCTTGATGACACGGGGAGCGCTGACAACGTTTTCGATCGCGAATGACGTAGCCAAGTACTTCGCGATCATTCCGGCGATGTTCGCGGCTGCGTTTCCGGTTCTGAATGCCCTGAACATCATGGGATTGAGAACACCTCAGTCGGCGATTCTTTCAGCGGTAATCTTTAACGCGCTAATCATCATTGCCTTGATTCCGTTGGCACTGAAGGGCGTCAAGTATCGGCCGATGAGCGCAGCGGCGCTGCTGCGTCGCAATCTATTCATCTATGGCTTCGGCGGTCTGGTTGCGCCATTTATCGGCATCAAGATCATCGACGTAATCATTCACGCGATCGGCTTAGCATAAGAGGGAAGTATCTATGAAGAATTTGATCACTGCGATACTAATGACGACTGTGACGACGGTCTTGTTTGGATTGATTTATCCGCTGGCGGTTACCGGAATCGCTCAACTCGCTTTTCCGGACAAAGCCAACGGCCAACTAATCAGACGGAGCGACGGCACGATCATTGGTTCACGACTTCTCGGTCAACCGTTCACTGGTCCCGGTTACTTTCATTCGCGTCCCAGCGCAGCCGGCGCCGCTGGATATGATGCAGGCGCATCGTCAGGATCGAATCTTGGCCCGACGAATCAAAAACTGATCGATCGGATAAAAGCCGATGTGGAAAAACTGCAAGCGGAGAATCCCGGTAAGCCAGTGCCGATCGATTTGGTCACGACTTCGGCGTCGGGACTCGACCCGCACATCTCGCCTGCGGCGGCTGAGTTTCAAGTGTCGCGTGTTGCGCGCGAACGGGGCTTGACTGAAGGCGAACTTCGACAGATCGTGGCGATGCATACTGAAACCAGGACATTTGCTTTTCTTGGTGAGCCCCGAGTAAATGTGCTTGAGTTGAACGTCGACCTCGATAGCAAGAAAGCGCTGCCGGCGACGAACCCTTGATCGCAACGGCGAGACGCCGGACGCTGAAACGCAAAAGGACTATGGCGGAAATGATCCACATTGAGCGGCTCTCCCGTGGCGTGTGGAGCTTGGCCCATTATTTGGTCGAGCGTTCGCCTGCGCCCATGCCACAAATCGTCGGCCTGCGCGATAACGTGCTGGAGGCGGCCAGAGTAGCGGTAACCTTTCCCATTCCTCGCACAATCTACGTTGTCAATGAAGCCGGTGAGCTGCAGGGCATGATTCCCGCCGATCGACTCGCCTCGACGATCTTCGATCTGATCGATAGCTCGACCCCCGAAACATCGGCGCAAAGTCCCTTTTCCAAACACGCTCTCGTCAAGGAGGCTTCTGCGATAACGGCTGAGTCACTGATGGTTCCTGTCCCGGTGACTATTTCAGACGATAAGAATCTCGCGGAAGCGATGATAGCCCTGTGTTCCTCGCATCTCGATCAGATACCGGTTCTCAATGAAGAGAAGCAAATCGTTGGCGTGATCCGGGCGCTCGACATTATTCGTGAATGGGTCGAGGACACGCTGGAAACCGAGCTTGAGACGCAATCCATTCACAGGACATTTTCCGATGCGGCTAGCTTGCCGCGAGACGGCCATAAGGTTACACCTGAATCGCTGTTAGCTAAGATTAAGGAACACGAGCAAGCGCAGTTGCGCGTCTATATCGGCGCCGCTGCCGGCGTGGGTAAAACCTATCAGATGTTGGAAGAGGCTCATGAGCTAAAGCGCCAGGGTGTTGATGTCGTGCTCGGCTATGTCGAGCCGCATGGTCGCATTGAAACGGAGACTTTAGTCGAAGGGTTGGAGGTATTACCACGCAAACGAATCGAATACCGCGGCACAGTCTTCGAAGAGTTGGACGTGGAAGCAATCATTGCTCGGCATCCATCCATTGTGGTTATCGATGAGCTCGCGCACACGAATATTCCCGGTTCAAAAAACGAAAAGCGATATCAGGACGTACTCGATATTCTGGATGCAGGCATCTCGGTCACAACTGCCCTCAACATTCAGCACATTGAATCACTGAACGATGCCGTGACGCGCATTACCGGTGTGCGGGTTCGCGAGACGGTGCCGGATTCGTTCTTTAAGAGAGCGAACGAGGTGGTCGATATCGATGTATCGGTGGATACGCTTAGAACACGCTTGCGCCAAGGCAAGATCTATCCAATCGAAAAGATTCAACAAGCTCTCAATAATTTTTTCCGCAAAGGTAACCTCTCAGCGCTCCGAGAATTAGCGCTGAGACGGGTGGCTCTCGATCAAGCAACGAAGGCGCACGATTACCGCCAGCGAGAGGGCTTAGAACAAGCTGCAATCCCGGAGAAAGTAATGGTGGCCATGGCCTCAAGGGGCAGCGCCAAAAGAATTCTTCGTGCCGGTTCGCGAATCTCCGGCCGTCTGGCGAGTGACTGGTGCGCAGTTTACGTCGAAACTCCCGGCGAAGAAATGGGACGAATTAAGCCGGAAGATCATGCAGCGCTACTTGAGAACATTCGCTTTGCTAAGGATCTCGGGGCCAAGGTTGTCAAACTCAAAGGCCGACGGGTTGCCGATGTGCTGATCGACTTCGCGCGTAAAGAGGGAATTACGCACGTAGTGTTCGGCCAATCATCGCGTTCTCGTTGGGACATTCTCATTCACGGTTCGGTTATCAATCGATTCCTTCGTGAAGTGAGAGACGCGAGCGTTCACGTTGTGCCATTGGAAAACGCGAATGTGAACGGCGCATCGACTTCCGCGAATTAAGGCCGGTTCAGAGTCGTTGAAACGAGAAAATGGCAGGCGTCATAACGCAACACCGTCCCGCGAACGTCCCCCAGCGATACGCAAATCAGGCAATGCCTGCACGGTAGCATGCACGTACATTTTTGCTGAGCGATCTTGAAAGATCTGAAAATAAAGGATCGAAAATTTAACTTCCCAAGCTGAAAGTTGACGCTTGATTCTAGTTTCCAACGACGAGACATTTAACGGGTGTGGCCTTAGTTTTTTTTGACTTGGATTGTGAGGTAACCCGTGTCAGGGCTTCTCATTCGAGCGGAGTCCGCGGTTCGGTTTTGGACTTAGCACGTTGCCTCTGCCTTGCTGCTGATCCATCGAGCGGTTGGCTCCACAGATTATCAACACCGCCTCGATGGTCTACATAGGTCACGCCGCTGGCGTCCGCACTCCCGCGAATCAACACATCCCCGGTCACCTGGACTGTGGGGGCCACGTGGAAAAGCCTCGCCTGACTTTCATCAATTAAAGGAAAGTCGCAGAGAAGCATCGAACACAAAGTGTTTGACTGCGCCGGTTGCGTATTCTGGAACGATTCGGTGGGAAGGCTTACAATCCGAACCCGAACGCTATCAACTCCGAAAAAGAGGGTAGAAGATTTATGTGGCGCAGGTCGAGGCGCGTTTTAGTCGTCGTATTCCTATTCTTTTCTGGTACCGTCGCTGCGCAGCGAGCGCACACGCTTACCGGAGATGTCCGGCTTCACCAAAGCTTTCACTCGAAGATCCTCAACAATGATCGTGATGTGATTGTTTATTTGCCCCCGGGATATGATGCGGACAGAAAGCGGCATTATTCCGTTTTTTACCTGCAAGACGGACAGAATTTGTTCGACGGCGCCACCTCTTTCATCCCAGGTCAGGAATGGCGCGTTGATGAAGCGGCTCAATCGTTGATTAGTGCGCGAAAGATCGAGCCGCTGATCATTGTGGGTATTTATAACGCCGGCGTCGAACGAGTCAACGAATATACGGCGGCCCAGGATCAGAAATATAAAGCCGGCGGAAAAGCCGATCTCTATGGGCGCTTTCTCGTTGAAGAGTTGAAACCTTTCATCGACAGAACTTATCGCACCGTCGCGGATGCGCGACACACGGGCCTTGGCGGTTCGTCTTTGGGCGGGCTGATCTCGCTTTATCTCGGATTGAAATATCCGACCGTCTTCACTCGCATCGCGGTTGTTTCACCGGCCGTGTTCTGGGCTGACAATCAAATAGTGCGCTACACCGAGGCGCAAACGCTGAAGGCCCCACTGCGAATCTGGCTCGACGTCGGTACCCAGGAAGGCCGGGACCGAAACGAGGCGCAGTCGACAGTTGCCGGCGCTCGACTCTTGAAGCAGACGTTGATCGCAAAGGGTTGGGAAGAGGGAAAGGATCTTAAGTATCTGGAAGTCGAGGGCGCAGAACATAACGAGAAAGCCTGGGCGGCCCGCATCGATCAGATTCTGCAGTTCCTGTTTTCAAAGAGCAGGTAGAATAATCGTGTGCAGCTCATTCATTGAGCGTCGAGAGCAGGCCTAATGACAACTGTCCTCGGTGAGCATTCCGAATCTTGTAAATGAATTTTCATTACCTAACTCCAACACGGGTACGTTCCTGTCTTCTTCGATCCCTGCGTTATTGGTTGTTCCTCATCATGTTTGTTAGTCCGATTGCCGCGCAACAATCGTCGCCCACTCCGACGCCTCGTCCAGGCCGGTCGTACAGTGCCGAAGGGTTACCAAAGACGCCGCCGCCCCCCGGGCCAAAGGCGCCGTCAACCGTCACCTTCTCGGACATCACCGCGGCCAGTAAGATCAATTTCAAATACGCCGGTTCCCCAACTTCGCAGAAGTATCTGTTGGAAACGATGGGTGGCGGCGTGGCGATGTTTGATTATGACAACGACGGTCGGATGGACTTGTTCTTCACGAATGGCGCGCTGTTGAAAGATCCCATGCCCAGGAGCGCGATGCCCGACAAAAGCGATCCTAAATTCTGGAACCGGCTTTTTCATCAAAAGGCAGACGGAACTTTTGAAGATGTGACTGAGCGGGCCGGGCTGAAGGGTGAAGGTTTCAGTCTGGGCGTAGCCGCGGGTGACTATGACAACGACGGTTATGTTGATCTTTTTGTCACTGGTTATGGGTCAAATCACCTGTATCACAACAATGGAAATGGCACGTTCACCGACGTGGCCAAGAAACTGGGCGTCGCGGGTGGCGGTTGGTCAACGAGCGCCGGCTGGTTCGACTATGATCGTGATGGACGATTGGATTTATTTGTGGCCCAGTACCTCGATTGGGATTTTGAAAAGGGCGCGATGGTCTGCGGCGAGCAAGTGCGGGCATATTGTCACCCGGCAAATTTCAAAGGGGCGGAAAACATGCTCTTCCATCAGCGGCCGGATGGATCTTTCGAAGATGTTAGCCGAAAAGCCGGCGTCGCCGACCCTTCGGGGAAAGCTCTGGGGGTGGCATTCGGCGACTTTGATAACGACGGATGGCCCGATATTTTCGTGGCCAACGATAGCGTCCGCCAATCTCTTTATCACAATTTGCATGACGGACGTTTCGAGGACATCGCCGTGGCGGCAGGCTCCGGCTATGACGAGAACGGAAAGACATTCGCCGGGATGGGGGTTGACGCGGCGGATTATGACGGCGATGGCTGGCTCGATATCTTCATTACCACTTTGTCGAATGAAACTTATCCGCTCTATCACAACAATACTGATCTCAGTTTCACCTGGGCCACGACTTCGTCCGCAATTGGACAAATCTCGCTGCCCTACTCGGGATGGGGCACACACTTTCTCGATGCCGACAACGATGGCCGGCGCGACATTTTTGTAGCTCAAAGTCATGTCCTCGATACCATCGAAAAATCGACGGGCTATCTAAAATACCGTCAGACGCCATTGTTGATGAGAAATCTTGGCAGCCAATTCACTAATGTCTCAGCGACTGCGGGACCACCGTTCGGTGTACCAATCGCGGCGCGCGGCGCTGCATTTGGCGATCTGAACAACGACGGACAAGTCGATATAGCGATCGGCGTACTTGATGGGACGCCGCTGATTTTGCGCAACGATGGGACGAAGAATCACTGGTTGGGAATAAGACTGGTTGGATCAAAGTCGAATCGAGACGGCATCGGGGCTAGAGTGATCGTCGCTGACAGCTCGGGCCGGCGCCAAATATTTGATGTGTCAACAGCCGGCAGCTACCTTTCGGCAAGCGATTCGCGACTCATTGCCGGCCTCGGATCAGCCACCAGCGTGCAAACTGTCGAAATTCGCTGGCCCAGTGGAATTGTGCAGACGCTCGGGTCTCCGGCGATCGATCGCTACATCTCTATCGACGAGCGCGATGCGAAGTCTGCTCAATGAACTGAATGAGGATTTATTGACAGAAAGTCTCGAAGTAGATATTTTCGCCAGGGTTACGCGGTCCAAACGCGGTTCTCTGCGATTACGGCCGGCGATGCAAGCTAAGCGGGGCTTCATTCCGTAGTCATTGGCCTGATTCAGTTGTTATAGTAACTAAACTGATTCTCCGAAGGAGCCCCCGTGCGACGAATTGACCTGAGCAAAGCGCAGGCAGCGCGACCAAACACAATTCGCGATATCAATCGGCAAATCGTCTTGAACTATGTTCGAGAACGAGAACCGATCTCACGTGCCGAAATAGCTCGCGAGACTAATCTTCAGAAGTCAACTATCTCGACCATCGTCGACGAGCTCGAGATGGATGGTCTCATCGAGGAATTCGGTGAAGGCGAGTCCACGGGTGGGCGCCGGCCCACCATGTTGCGGTTGCAAACCGCGAGTGCAATCGGAATTGGCGTGGCCATCACTCCCACGATCACAACCATAGCGAGCACTAATCTGGCCGGGGCTGTTTTAAGCCAGGAGGACTTCGCGACCACGGCCGATGCGGAACAGCAACTCAGGCTCGTGGTTGAATCTGTGAACAGGCTCTTACGGGAAACCGATGGCTCGATCGAATCAATCGGAGTGAGCCTGCCAGGACTGGTGGATCCTGAGACGGGAAGAGCGATTTACGTTCCGTACTTCCAGTGGCGCGACATTCCGGTCGGTGATGTGATTTCTTCTGGAACTGGTTTGCCGGTTGTGGTTGACAACGACGCGAACTCGGCGGCGCTGGCTGAGCTTTGGTTTGGCCGGCCAGAGGTGAGCAACGCGCGAGATTTTATTCTGGTTATGGTCGCTGAGGGTGTCGGTACCGGGATCATCTTTGATCGTCAAATCTATCGCGGCAAGCGAGGCGCGGCCGGCGAGTTTGGCCACATGATCATTGGCACTCATGCCCCCGTACCCTGCTCATGCGGCAATCGGGATTGTTGGGAAGCATTCTCTTCCGAACGCGCCACCCTGGCTCGCTATCGGAAGTTGGAGGCGCTCGATGATAAAGACATGCCTACCTTCAATCAATTCATAGATCGAGCATTGGCTGGGGAAGAGAACGCCAGGAAGGCAATTATCGATACTGCGCTTTGCCTGGGAGTAGGTATCGCAAATCTAATTGTGGGTTTTAGTCCCGAGACCGTGCTCCTCGCAGGACGAATAGCGAGGGCCTGGACCATTATTGAAAGCGCACTGAGCCAGTCAATTGAGCACAGCGTTCGTCGCGGCCTTCCTCCCGTCCCCATCCTGCCCTCAACGCTCGGAGAAAGACCCGCGTTACGTGGAGCGTTAAGCCTTGTTCTGGCTGGCAAATTCGGCGCGTCAATCGCGGCATAGTACGGCTTCGCTCTCACTGCCAAAGCCCATTCTTTACTGATAGACCACTTCAGACCGTAAGCTCCGCGAAAAAAAGGGTTGACAGGCTGATAAAACCGTATTAAATACTTCGTTCGGTTTGGCAACAAACTTTAGACGGCGTTTAGGACACGGTTTTTTTCGGAATTATTTTAATCCCAGTCGATATTGCGCATCGACAAAGTCCAGGCTGGAGCGGGATTGGCACCTCAACTATGAGGTCGAAGTGGATTCCGCTCATACATTCTCTGCGAGGTATCCGATATGTCTAACCGGTGGCCCCTGATCACTGTTTTCCGCACGGTTCTCTCTGTGGTAATGCTGGCTGGCCTGGCGATTTCGACCGGAGCTCAAACCAACAAAGGATCGATAAAGGGAACCATCACAGACCAAAATGGCGCCGTGGTTCAGAACGCGACGGTCACGGTAACCAAAATCGATACCAATACCTCGCGCACCGTCAAGGCGGGTGACGACGGAATCTATGAGGTGCCGTTGCTCGAGCCTGGTGTTTATAAATTGGCTGTGAGCGCCCCGACTTTCTCCGAAAGCGTTCGTGAGCAGGTTGTGGTTAGGACGGCCAGCACTGAAGTCGTCGATATGACTTTGACTCCAGGCCAGGTAGGCAGTGTGGTGACCATCACCGCGGCCCAATCGACAGTGCAATCTGAGACGAGTGACCTTGGTAGTGTCATCGATAACAAGCAGGTCACCGATTTGCCGATCCCGCAAAGGAATTTCACGCTGCTCGCGACGCTTTCCCCTGGCGTAACGCGTCCGTTCGTCGGCGTAATCGGTGGTGGTGGTAACTTCGAAGCCGGCGCCAACCCGGTTGGCACTTCCACTGAAT
>JBKPEE010000171.1:0-29682 GCA_046728235.1 Acidobacteriota bacterium | reverse complement strand
TGCCGTGGTCCACGTGCCCGATCGTCCCGATGTTCACGTGCGGCTTGCTGCGATCAAATTTCTCTTTGCTCATGGTTTCTGAATATGTCCCATCCGTCCCATTTGTCCCACTTCTCCCATAAGACCTATGGGACTAATGGGACTTATCCTTATTTCGCCACGCCCTGAACTTTCGCGATCACTTCTTCGGCGACGTTCTTCGGCGCCTGATCATAACGCTCGAAGTGCATCGTCGAAGTGGCGCGGCCCTGCGTCGCCGAACGCAGGTCCGTGGTGTAACCAAACATGTCCGACAATGGCACGTAGGCAGTGATCACTTGCGCCCCACCCAGTCTTGGCTCCATTTTTTCGATCTGGCCGCGCCGGCGTCTTAGATCGCCGTTGACCGCGCCCATGTACTCTTCCGGGGTCACCACTTCAACGCGCATGATCGGTTCGAGCAGTACGGGCTTGGCTTTCTTCACGGCGTCCTGAAACGCCAGTGAGCCGGCGATATGAAACGCGCGTTCGTCGGAATCGACTTCGTGAAAGCCGCCGTCAACCAGCCGCACCTTGATGTCAACCATGTCATAACCGGCGAGATAGCCGCGCTCCATCGCGTCATGAACGCCCTGCTCAGTCGGCTTAATAAACTCGCGCGGGATCGCGCCACCCTTGATCTCGTTCTCAAACACGAAACCCTCGCCGGGAGCCGGTTCGATTTCCAATTCCACGTGCGCGTACTGACCGCGGCCGCCTGTCTGCTTCTTAAAGACTTCTTTACCGGAAGCCGGTTGGGTAATGGTTTCGCGGTAGGCGACCTGCGGCTTGCCGACGTTGGCTTCCACACCAAACTCGCGCTTCATGCGATCGACGATAATCTCCAGGTGCAACTCACCCATGCCGGCAATGATGGTCTGGCCCGTCTCGTGGTCGGTTGAGACATTGAAGGACGGATCCTCCTGCGCCAGGCGACCCAGCGCCACGCCCAGCTTGTCCTGATCGGCGCGCGTTTTTGGTTCCACAGCGACGCGAATCACAGGCGCCGGAAATTCAATTGCTTCCAGAATTATCGGCTTGTTATCGTCGCTAATCGTGTCGCCGGTAGTGACCTGTTTCATGCCGCCGATGGCGATGATTTCGCCGGCGCTGGCGACTTCGATGTCTTCGCGCTTATTCGCATGCATCCGCATCAGGCGCCCCACGCGCTCTTTCGCGTCCTTGGCGGAGTTGTATGCGTACGAGCCCGATTTGATCGTGCCGCTGTAGATGCGCACGAATGAAAGCTGGCCCAGGTGTTTGTCGGCCATGATCTTGAAGACCAGGCCACTGAACGGAGCACTCGCGTCTGCCGGTCGCGTCTCCTTCTGGCCGTTCTTCGGATTCACGCCGTCGACCGGCGGAATATCGAGCGGCGACGGCAAGTAATCGACTACCGCGTCCAGCAATGTCTGCACGCCCTTGTTCTTAAAAGCCGATCCGGTCACCACCGGGACCAACCGCAGATCGATCGTTCCTTTTCGCAGCGCCCGGCGAATCTCATCTTCCGAGATCGGTTCGGCTTCGATGTACTTGTGCATCAAGTCGTCATCGACGGTCGCGACGGCTTCAATTAACTTTTCGCGCGTGGCCGCAGCTTCTTCCTGCAGCTCCGCGGGAATTTCGATGGTTTCGTATTCCGCGCCCTTGGTCTCGTCCTTCCAGACCAGCCCCTTCATCGCGATGACGTCGACCACACCTTTGAACTGATCTTCCAGGCCGATGGGGATTTGCAGGGCGACGGGATTCGCGCCAAGGCGAGTAATGATGGATTCGAAAGAACGCTGGAAAGAAGCGCCTGCGCGATCGAGTTTATTAATGAAACAAATTCGCGGCACGCGATACTTGTCAGCCTGACGCCAGACTGTTTCTGATTGCGGCTCGACCCCGGCAACGCCATCGAACACCGCCACGGCACCGTCGAGCACGCGGAGGCTTCTCTCGACTTCCATCGTGAAGTCGACGTGGCCGGGCGTGTCAATAATATTTATGCGATGGTCGACCCCATTGCGCTCCCAGAAACAGGTCGTCGCCGCCGACGTGATGGTGATACCACGCTCCTGCTCCTGCTCCATCCAGTCCATCGTCGCCGTGCCCTCGTGCACCTCGCCAATCTTGTGCGAGACGCCCGTGTAATAAAGGACACGTTCGGTGGTGGTGGTCTTACCGGCATCGATGTGCGCCATGATGCCGATATTCCGGAATTTGCTGAGGTCGTACTTAGCCATTGCTTTTGTCCGTTGTCATTTGTCCGCTGTCAGTTGCAAACAACTGACTACTGACCACTGACAACTGACCAATTACCATTTGTAATGAGCGAATGCCTTATTAGCGTCCGCCATACGATGCGTATCTTCTTTCTTTTTTACTGCGTTGCCGCGGTTGTTGGCCGCATCGAGCAATTCCGCCGCCAGCCGATCGGTCATGGTTTTTTCGCCGCGACCACGGGCGTACGTTACGATCCAGCGAATCGCCAGGGCACCGCGCCTTTCCTGGTGAACTTCAACCGGAACTTGATAGGTGGATCCTCCGACACGGCGCGACTTTACTTCGACGGTGGGTCGAACGTTATCAATCGCGCGCTTGAATACTTTTAAAGGCTCTTCGGCGGCTTTCTCCCCAACCTGGGTTAGCGCGTCATAAAAAGTCCGTTCTGCCAGCGAACGCTTGCCGCCCCACATGATGCCGTTGATGAACTTGGTCACCAGCGGGCTGTTGTAAACCGGATCAGGCAGCACTGCCCTGCGCTCTGCAACTCTGCGTCTCGGCATAAATTACTTTGCGCCTCCCTTCGGTCGCTTCGCGCCGTACTTAGAACGGCTCTTCTTGCGATCACCGACGCCCACGGAATCCAGCGTGCCGCGAATGACGTGATAGCGAACACCCGGCAAGTCCTTCACGCGTCCCCCGCGAATCAGGACGATCGAGTGCTCCTGCAAGTTGTGCCCGACACCGGGAATATAGGTCGTCACTTCGATACCGTTGGTCAGACGCACGCGCGCGACCTTGCGCAGCGCCGAGTTCGGCTTCTTCGGTGTTTGGGTGTAAACACGGGTACATACGCCGCGTTTCTGAGGCGAACTCTGCAAAGCGGGCGAGGCCGTTTTGTACTTCACCTGTTGGCGGCCTTTGCGAACTAGCTGATTAATCGTCGGCATTCGTGCTCTTCTCGGTTACCCGGTCGCTACCGCGCCCGGTACTGGCTTATGCGCGTTAAGCGCAAAAAGGGCCGTTGCCTGCCTCTTTCCGGAACGCGTCCGGCAGTCAGCGCAGACAAACTGGCCTGCTATTGATTCTCTTAAAGGGACGTTCTGATTTCGCTGTTAGGCGGGCGCGGATTTGGCTTCCCAATTAGCCCAAAATTCAGCCGAAGCTTTTCTGTGGCGTCGCCTCAGCGAGTGGGTCCGCATTCGCGACTCGCAGCGGAGGTAACCCGACGCGAGTTCTTACGCCACAATAATGTCAACGGTTGATGCCGAAGCGATCGAACCGGGCAACGCCTCCGCACCGACAGAACCAGTTACAGCGTTGCACTAGAGGACTCCCGAGACCGTAGTCCGAAACGGGAAACTATAAAGGCCGAAACTCGTTGTGTCAAGCGCGCCTGAACGGTCAGTGAGTCAGCCACCTGATCAGAAAGACGATTCCGGTGACTGCTCCACCCAAAATCGCCAGCAGCAGAATGATTATGCCGGCAACCATCAGCTTGAATTTGCGATAGCGGCTTTCGTCCGGGGGCGACAGCGAACTTTGCGGAAAATATGGTGGTGGAGTGTAAGTGGCCATCCTTCAGACTACCTGGAATTGCTAATTAGTATTTTACCATTTATGGCCGCTTCGGCGTCGGTTTTGGAGCCGCATTGGCGTTCGGATTCAGGTTGGCGTTGGCATTCGCCTGTTTCTTGAGCATGTCTTCCGCATGTTTCTTTCCTTCCTTGATTCGCTGTGCGCCTTCCTGTGCATTCTCCAGGCCATCCGCCGCGCGCGTGTCGTTGGGATCAAGATCCAGCGCTTTTTGGAAAGCCGACGTGGCCTCAGGATATTGCGCCAGCCGCGTTTCGGCCATGCCTAATCGATACCAGGCCTCCTCGTCCTCGGGCTTCAGTTTTGTTGCCTGCCGATAAGCTCTGACGGCGTCTTCGTCCTGGTGAAGGAAGCTGTGGGCCTCGCCCAAATAGAAGTAAGTGTCCGGATCTTTGGAATCGGCCTGCACTTTCTTTTTGAAGAGTTCGACCGATTTCTTGTATTCGCTGTCCGCTTCGTCCTTCTGCTCAAGCGCACCATAGCTCATTCCCAGGCGCAAATGGGCCTCAGCGTTATCGGGGTCATGGGCGATGGCCTGCTTGAATTTCTCGACAGCCTGTTCGTCCTGATCGTTGCCGTACAGTTCCTTCCCTTCCTCGATCAGCGTCTGCGCCTGTCGCTTTGCCTCGTCGGAATCGGCCGGCGCGGAAGGATTCTGTGAAGCGTTGCTATTCGAGTTAGGATTGTGAGCCCGCCGGCAACTGCCGACAAACAGGGAAGCAGCCAGGGCAAGGCAGACGAGAATTCTTGCTTTAGTCCGATTCGCGGGCGGCGCTGTCATAAAAACCGCATCTATCTACGCGAATTACGGGCGTGAGTCAAATTGCGATTGAATTATTAAGGTAAGAATCTTCTGTGCGGCCGGTGGTGGCGAGCTAGCCCAAAAACGGAATGAGCGCTGCAACGTGGGCGTCGCAGCGCTCATCCATTTGCGTGGTTACTGTCCTCACCCCAGCAACCACTTGAGACGGAGGATCCACCAACCGTCTCTCTTGCCCCACAATATACATCGCAACCTTTATGCCGCGCAATAGAAGATTTTTTGCAACAGAAAGTGGCTGAAAACGGCCCTATTGCGCAGCTTGAATCGACCCGGAAACGGCCCCAGTGAAATTCTTCCACGGCTCGCCTTGTAAGATTTTCTCGACCGTGCAGATATTATCCAGGAGTGGAGCGACTAACTCAGGCCGTTGCTGCCAATTTCTGCTTTGATCGCGGCTGCCAAACTTTCTGCGCGGGTCCGTACGTGCCGTTCGTCTTCTCCCTCTATCATAACCCGAGCCAGCGGTTCAGTCCCGGAATAACGGAGGAGCAAACGGCCGCGGTCACCCATTTCCTGCTCAATCTGCCGGGCTTTCTCCTGGACCCCTGGCAAGGCTTCGAACGGGATTTTTTCGCGGACGTGGACATTGACGAGCACTTGGGGGAAACGCGAAAATCCCTGGACCAGCCGGCCGAGCGATTCATCCTTTGCTTTCATCACGCGCACCAGGTTGATGGCCGTGATCATGCCATCACCGGCAAGACTGATCTTGGGGAAGATTATGTGACCGGATTGTTCGCCGCCGAGGGCAGCAGCAGACCGCAGTAATTCTTCCAGCACATATTTGTCACCCACATCCGTCCGGATTAGTCGAATGCCTCGCGCGCGCAGGGCGACCTCCAACCCCAGATTGGTCATGACGGTCGACACGACCAACTGCTGGTCCAACTCTCCCCGGGACTGCATGTAATTCGCGAGCACCCACATGGTGGCATCGCCGTCAACAAAATTCCCGGCTTCATCCACGAATAGCGCGCGGTCAGCGTCCCCATCTAAGGCGACACCCAGGTCCGCTTTCTCGTCCATCAGTCGTTGCTGCAACCCTTCAATGTGCAACGAGCCGCACTCCAGATTAATGTTGCGGCCGTCCGGTTGATTATTGATTGCGGTAACGCTCGCGCCCAGTCCGTTGAATAATCGGGGCGCTAACTCCGAGGCCGCACCGTTGGCACAGTCGATTACGATTTTCAAGTCGCGCAGTGAAAGTTCATGAGCCACATCCCGCCGCAGATACTCGAGATAGTTTTCGCGCAATGAACTCGCGGCCATGCCATTGGTCGCCGCGCCGTTCTCGGGAAGCGAAATAGCGTGAAACCGTCCTTCTGTTACATCTGCTTCAATCCTGCGCTCAGTTGCATCGTCCAGCTTACGGCCCGACGGCGCGAAGATTTTTATGCCATTGTCGTAATAAGGATTGTGGGACGCACTGATCACCACGCCGGCATCAGCCGGCAGCGAGCGTGCCAGAAAGGCAACGCCCGGTGTGGTTATCACCCCGGAGGATTCAACTGCAGCGCCCGCTGATTGAGCGCCCGTGGTCAGGGCTTCTTCAATTGACGAACCGGATTCACGCGTGTCGCGACCGATAACGATGCGGGGGCGCCGGCCGGTTTGCTCCTGCAGGTGTTCGGCCAGCGAGGCACCAATTACTCGCACGGTGGCCGAATCCAGGGGGAATTCACCGGCTCTCGCCCGAATGCCGTCGGTGCCGAAAAGTTTTTTGTATGTTTTCGGCTTCAATTTACGTTGGGTGACTTGTGATTGGGATTTCCGCTGGCCACGATGGTTACGTGCACATTGACCGTGTTAAGCGGTTCAACGTTCGGATCGGACATAGGCAAAGCCGTTCCGTGCGCGTCGAAACTTTCGCGACGGCCCTCAACTGAGATGGGCAACGTTACTTTGTCGATGGCGCTGAGCCGGTTGGCCGGACCCTGTACCTTGATTTTACTGGGCGTGACCACGATGTCTTTCACTTCAAAAGTGGGCGCCGGCTTTCCTTCGATTCGCGGCTCGACCAGGACTTCGCGTTGTGACGGGCGGGAAGAAACGAAAAACCAGAGCGCAAGTGTGATGGTGAGCGCCAGGAGTTTCAAGCTCCAGTCCTCAATAAAGAGCCGCCGCAGCAATGATGCGGCGCGATCGGAAATTTTCGTTGCTCGCGGACTTTTCATGTTACAGCTTAGGTAAGACCTTCCGTCGTCTCAGTCGCGTGTGGATCGATCATAGGTTTTCTGGCCGCGGGTTGCTCTTCGATCTCTTTATATATCGCGGCCCGTAACCGGGTCGCATCGAGCGCGCGCTTGATTCGTCCGCGGCGAACGAACGAGACGAGGCCCGTCTCTTCTGAAACTACAATCGCGACGGCGTCTGAGTCTTCCGTGATACCCAAAGCGGCGCGGTGGCGTGTCCCGAGTTCCTTGGCCGACAGCGGATTGAGCGACAACGGCAAGAAACAGGAAGCCGCGGCGATCCGATCGGCGCGCACGATAACTGCGCCATCATGCAGCGGTGAAGCGGGATTGAAAATTGAGACGATTAGATCGTAACTGAGCTCGGCATCGAGTCGCACACCCGCGTCGACAATTCCCTTTAATCCCACGTTGCGCTCGATTACGATCAGCGCTCCGGTCTTGGTCGACGCCAACGTCGTTGCCGCCAGCACAATTTCATCGTAGATGCTTTGGCCGAATTGCCCGCGATGCCGGCGCGTGAGCGGGACGCGGAATCGATTGCCGAACCTTATCAGGCCTTGGCGAATTTCCGACTGGAACAGAACAATTATGGCAACGCCGATGTAAAGCAGCGCGCCGCGCAAGACAAATTCCAAAGTGGCCAGATGTTGATTGACAGCCAGCCAGTAAAGAAACGCAAAAACGCCGATGCCGGCGGCCATGGGGGCGGCACGCGTCCCCCGCAGAAGTTTGAGCACGCCGTAAACGACGAAGAAGACGAGCACCACGTCCGCTATTGAGCGCAGCTCCGCCAGCCTCTCGAGGTAATCCTTCAATGAGATAAACAGCAGCAGCATGCGCTTAGTCCGGTAGCGTCTGATGTCGACTTCACATCAGTGGTAGTCTCAAAACCAATTGCCTTTAAGGGTCTCCGGGCAGATGGTCGCGCCGGGCGCTTCAGTCAACGGACGCTCCGCTTGGATTATCGCGAAAAAATGGGCGTGAGGCAACGATTGGATGGGCTACTTTTTCCGGAGTCTGCCGCGCCGCAAAAAACCGACCAACTCGCCCGAGCCGTTGACAACCGCCACGGCGCCGATACCGTTCCTCTCGAGCAGGTCGTTGACGCTCTCGATGGTCGCGTTCTCAGGAACGAACAGCTGCGCGTTGACTGCGCGCATCACTTCACGGGCTCGCAGCCCGCGCCATTTCTCGCGCGGAATCTTTTTCAGATCTTCCAGGGAGAGAATGCCAAGCAGCCGGCGGTCATGGGCCACGGGAAAAGTCACGTGACGGTGAAGTGGCAGGATCTCATCAACAAAGCGGGTGATGGGAAGATCCGGTTCGACGGGCACTGGCGGCGACATTGCCTGGTCAACTCTCAAGGGTGCGCGCGTGCTGCGCACCACGCTGGTGGCTGCGCCTAACAGAAACACGCCCACCAGCACCGACCACAAACCCATAAAGTAAGCGCGAAAGGTGGGCGCCAGGGCCATGTAGATACCAAACGCGATCAGGACCAACGACATCAACTGACCGCAAAAGCCGGCGATCCGGGTGGCATCACGAATGTTTCCGCTGCGTTTCCAAATGATCGCCCGCAGCACGCGCCCCCCATCAAGCGGGTAACCGGGAAACAGGTTGAAGATCGCCAGCAGTAGATTGCCGGCGCCAAGAAAAAAGAAGAACGCAGTCCCGAAGTGAAATCGCAACGAGCCCGTCACGATCATTCCCGCGAACGCTATCAGGGAAAAGATAAAGCTTGCGGCCGGGCCGGCAACGGCGATCCGGAACTCGGCTTTGGGATTCTCCGGCTGCGTCCGCAGGCGCGCCAGACCGCCGAAAGGATGAAGGACAATCTCTTCAATGTCGATTCCTTCGGTGCGTCCCATCAGCGCGTGCGATAGCTCATGACCGAACACCGACAGGAACAGCCCGAGCGTCGTCACGATCCCCAGCGTCCACGCGAGGAAGTCACCCGTCGGAGGAATAATGAACGTGCCAAGTTGTAATGGATATTTCCGGACGTTCGCGGCAATTAACGCCACGCTCATCGCAAACACTATGAACCAGCGATAATCGATGCGCACCGGAATGCCATAGACGCGCGCGATTAGAATCTGGCGTTTGAAGAATCCGGGAAGGTTCATGGAGCGGCTAAGGGCAAAGGGCAAAGAGTTAGACGCGCGAGTCGGGCAGATGTTCCAGGCCAGAGAAGTGTCTCTTAACCCCCTTTGCTCTTTGCCTTGGCCCTTGGATCTATGCCGCTTTACGCATTACTCACGGCGTGCTGCCATTCAATTTCAAAGAGGGGAACAGGCTGAACGCGGTTCTTAACACTGATCGGTTCGCGGGGCGCTAATTGATAACGCGAACGCGCCGCATTGGCGGTTACTTCGCTGACGAGGATCTCTCCCGCCTTGGCATTCGACTCAAGTCGCGAAGCCGTATTTACCGTATCGCCGATGGCCGTGTATTCCGACCGGCGTTCCGATCCGATGTAGCCGACGATCACTTCACCGGTGTGCAGCCCAATGCCGATGCCGATCTCGGGATAGCCTTCGGCGTGCAGTTCATCATTGATGCTCAACATCCGGCGCTGCATGGCCACGGCCGCGGCCATCGCGTTCGCGGCATCTTTTGGCGTAACTGTAGGCGCGCCAAACAAGGCCATCAAACCGTCGCCGAGATACTTGTCCAAGGTGCCCCCATGCGCAAAGATAATGTCAGTCATCGCCGAAAAATATCGGTTGAGTAACTGCACGATCTTTTCCGGCGGCGCATGTTCTGAAATCCGAGTGAAGCCGCTAATATCTGCAAACAGGACCGTAATCGTTTGCGTGACGCCGCCGAGCTTGAACGACTCGGGGTTCTCGAGCATCTGCTTCACCACATACTCGGGTAAAAACCGGCTGTAGTTCGCGCGCGCAACTTCTTCTTTGGCCAGGCGCTCGTGGGCCCGCACATTCTCGACGGCGATGGCCGTTTGCGCCGCGACCGCGCTGATTAATTCCAGATCGTCCGGCTTGAATGCTGAGAAGGGGTCGAGCCGGTCCGCATACAATGCGCCGTGAACTCCCGACTCAGTGACCAGCGGCGCGCAAATCGTCGAACGGACACCTTGCGAAACAATCGAATCAACACCTGCGAACTGTTCATCGGCAGCAGCGTCCTGCGACAGTAACGCCACGCGCTCTTTCATCACTTTGCGGGTAATGGTGCGGCCGATGGTCATCTTATGCGCATGGGCTTCCAACTTTGCATCGCGCGCGCGCGTAGCAATCGGGAACAACTTGGCGTTATCGGCGTTCTGGTCAGTGACAACGTTTTCCGTGAGCAAGGCGACTACTCGATCGGCGGGAGTCGAGCGGAAGATGATGTCGGTGGCCATCTTGAAGATCCTGTCCAGATCGAACCCGGCGCCGAGGGCTTTGCTCATCTCGTAGATTTCGGCGAGGATATTCGCCTTGCGTTGCAGGGACTCGAGCACCTTATCGCCGCGCGGTACTGCGGTGCCGCCGCTAATACTTGGGTCGGATTGGCGCAGCACGGTCGTGAGGACATCCTTGGCGGACATCAGCAACTGCGTATGGCCCAGGGGCTTGTCGTCAAAGCTCAAGTCGGCAGTGCGTTCTTCTTTCGGCTGCTCAAAGCGCAGCGTGCTGGCGCCGATGGTGACGCGGTCACCGTCCTTCAGCTGATGCTCAAACTTCTGTTCGCCGTTGATGAATACTTTATTCGCGCTGCGTTTGATCTGGCCGTTTACGAAGACGCCGTCGATGACCGTGAACGATCCGTCGTCGCCGGGCCGGATATGCGCGTGATGTCGCGAGGCGCGCGGGTCATCGAGCACCACCTGATTATCAGGCGCGCGTCCGATCATACAAGTCACGCGGTTGTTGAGTTGATGTTGTACCTGCCGTCCGCTGGCGTCGGTAACTTTCAGTACGGCCATAGAAACTGATTGGACATTTCGTCGTGACGATTTTACAGGGTAAGGGCCGTTTCAGCCTAGCAATAGCGCGCCGCGGTGGGAGTTTTTCCTTGCGCACATGGCGACTCGGTGACATGATGCGCGCACCAATCGGCTGAAACCTCAGACCACGGGAGGGACCCCCATGACCAGCCAAAGACGATTTCTGCCGCGCCTTGTTGTTAGCGTCACGCTTTTGTTTCTCCCAGGCTCGATCACGTTCGCCCAGACCGCCGACACCAAAACGAAGGCAACTGCTTCAGTCGCCGGACGCGTGACGACTGGAGACAAGCCCGCGGCGGGAATAATCGTCGCCGTCAACATAATCGGCTCGCAAACACTCCTGGCCCAGACAACATCCGATGCGGAAGGCAAGTATCGCATCAACGGACTGGCGCCGGGCCAGGTCATCATCGGAACCTTCGCGCCGACTTATGTCTTTCCGGCCACGCCGATGCCCATGATGGGACGCGTGCTTAACCTATCGGCTGACGAAACCGTCGAAGGAATCGATTTCAAGTTAACCCGCGGCGGCGTAATCACCGGCCGCGTGACTGATGGCGAAGGTAAGCCAGTTGCGGAAGAGCGCATCAGCCTGAACCAGATTGACGACGGGAAAGGACCTACGCAAGCGGTACCCGGGCGACCCATGGTTACACGGGGGGCAAATCCGTATATGTACAGTACTGACGACCGCGGTATTTATCGCATTTACGGCGTACCGGCGGGACGTTACTTGGTAAGTGCAGGCGATGACTCGGGCGGCATCGGCACAGTGCGCGGAGCCGGTTACTATCCCCGCACTTACTCCCCGGATACCAATGACCCGTCAAAGGCTTCAATCGTGGAACTCAGCGAAGGTGGTGAAGCAAAAAACGTTGACATCAACGTTGGCCTCCGCGCGCATACGTACACCGTCAGCGGACGTATCGTTGATGCCGATTCAAATCAACCGCTGGCAGGAGTCGAATATTCTTTTGGGACGCTCCGGCAGGATCAGAATCAGACGTACTTCTCAGGAGTTTATTCGCCGGGAACGCCTACGAGCGCCAATGGCGAGTTCCGAATCGAGGGAGTTGAGCCCGGCCGGTATGGAATCATGGCCACCTCAAATAGTTTCCTGCCAAATAGTTTCCTGGCCGCGTCGGATCAGCACCCGCGCGTGTACAGCGATCCGGTCCGATTCGAAATCACAGACAGTGACGTCTCCGGACTGGAGATCAAAGCGCGTCGCGGGTTGAGTGTCTCGGGCACAGTTATCACCGAGGGCATCACCGATAAGCGCGCGCTGGCGATGATTCCCAGACTTCTTGTGAGCGGCTTCGTGCAGCCGTCGGGAACCGCCATTCAAACCTTCGGCAGCGTTCTGACTTCGCCAATCGCAGCAGACGGTTTCTTTCAACTCGATGGCTTGCGACCGGGTAAAATTTCTTTGAACGTTGGCGGTGCGAGCGCAATTGAGTCCAGAGGGATTACCGTCTCGCGGATCGTTTACGAGCGCGAACTACCAAACGGGCAGCTTGATTTGCTACCCGGCCAGAACGTGTCCGGCGTTCGCATCTACCTTGCCTATGGGACGGGAACTATTAAGGGCGAGGTCAAGGTCGAGGGCGGAACTCTGGCGCCCGAGGCATTTTTGTTCGTCGCGCTGCAACGTGAAAACCAAACTGTCCGACCTGCGTCGGCCCAGGTTGATGCACGCGGCCGATTTATGATTACCGGCATTCCGGCCGGCACTTACGACGCGGTGCTGCAGATCGCGTCGTTAGGGCCAGGTGTCAACTTGCCGCGCGGCTTCCAAAGAACTCAGCGGCAACAAGTCACGGTGAGCGATGATTCCGAAGTGCAAATTGGTTTCACCATCGACCTCACACCCAAGGAAGGTCCGTGATGATTTTGAGAATCATGCGTGCTCTACTTTTGCTAACTTTGGTTATCGCGTTCGCTGCTGCGGTGGCGGCCCAACAATCTGCCCCGCAGACAAGAGATGACGCTATTACGGGACGCGTGGTCAACGAATCCGGCCAACCCTTAAGCGGGGTCAGTGTTTCTCTGAGCGCATTCTCAGGTCGCGTTGGACAACGAACCGCGACAGATAGCGAAGGTCACTTCAGAATACCGGGCCTCGATGGCGGGATCTATCGAATCTTTCTGAACGCGCCGGGTTATGTCATCCAACTGCCGGAAAGTGGGGCACCCACCTTTCGGCCCGGAGACAATGCGGAACTTACGCTGATCAAAGGCGGCGTTATTGCCGGTTACGTCACGAACATCGCCGGCGAACCGGTGGTAAATGTCATCGTTCACCCGTTCCAGATTCGCGATGGCGAAGGTAACCGGGTCGACCGGCCTTCATTCGCGCAACCTAAATTCACTGATGATCGCGGCTACTATCGCGTCTATGGGTTACCGCCCGGAACTTATATCGTCTCCGCGGGCGGGCAGGGACAGTATTTCGGATCAGTCAATCCATACGCGAACGATGCGATGATCTACGCACCGTCATCCACTCGAGATACCGCTTCTGAAATCGTGGTCCGATCGAATCAGGAGGCCACCGCCGACATTCGCTATCGCAGCGAGCCGGGTCACGCGGTCAGTGGAAAGATTTCCGGCGTGCCTTTGTCCTTCAATCCCATCGTCAGATTGACGGATATCGATAGTCGGGTGGTCGTCACCACCATGGTTGTCACGAGTCTGGACAGGACATTCCAACTGAATGGCATCTCTGATGGCGAGTACGAAATCGCGGCCGGTATCGGAGGCGGCCCGTCTACTGAGGCGCTCACGTCCACGCCGCGGCGCATCTCGGTAAGAGGCGTTGATGTGACGGGGCTGGATCTGGCGCTGGCAACCATGGCTGCAATTGACTCACGAGTCAACATCGAAACTGATCCGAAACTGAATTGTGGACGCCGCCGTGAAACGGCTTTGCGGGAAACGATGATCACCTTGCGGCGCGCGCGGCCGGAAGAAAAATCCGGCGGCGCGAAGGTAAACCCGGTGGATATGCCCGCGAGCTCTGCGTCATATTTTGAGAACACTCCGAATGAAAAAGGTGAGGTTCGTTTTCGTAGTTTGTTGCCGGGAACTTACCGGTTCGAAGTCCGACCGCCGGCGGCTGGTTGGTATCTCAAGGACTTGTCGCTCGGAAGACCTGAACCAAACATCGCCCGCAACGGAATCACAATTAAGCAAGGCGAAAGAATCTCCGGCGTCACCATCACCATTTCCGAAGGTGGTGCGGGCCTGCGCGGACGCGTCACCACGGCGGAAAATCAAACGCTCCCACCAAATCTCCGCCTTTATCTCGTGCCGGCTGAACGTGACAGTAGCGATAGCCCTCTCCGCTTCTTCGAAGCGGCGGTCGCGAACGACGGCACATTCGCGGTGGGAAACATCGCGCCCGGCCGCTACTGGTTAGTGGCCGAAACCGCGGAACCCACCGGCTCAGACTCAATCAAATCAACGCGAACGGACGCCGGCTTGCGCGCTAAGGTTCTTCGCGACGCGACTGCCCTGAACAAAGATATTTCCTTCAAGCCTTGTGAGCGCACTGCGGATTACGAATTTCGCTACCCTGCCGCGAAACCATAACAATGCCCACTGACATCTAATTACGGTTCGAAGACATCGAACCGCGGTTGCCGAAACGAAAACCCAAAGGCCTGTTCGTTCGTAAACCATAGCTGTTTGCCGCCGCCTCATGGACTGTGTGGTCTTTGTGGTAGATTTGATACACATTTGCGGCAACCGCTTCAAAAAATTGCATCGTCGAGTTCGTCAGGAGAGATACCGTAACGTGAAACGATTATTCTTGGTTCTTACGATTGTTCTTTCTTTGGTCGCGCCACTCACTGCCCGGCCCGTTTCAATTCAAACCAGCTTACTGACTCAATCGATTGCCGCGCCGCCGGCACGCGTGGCCGTGGCGAGGCCGGTTTCGGACATCGCCAGCAAGGTCCTCGCCAACGGACTGGAAGTCATCGTGCTCGAAGATCATTCGGTCCCGGTGGTGACCATCGAACTCGCCGTGCGCAACGGCTCGTTTACCGAGCCCCCCGAACTTAACGGTTTGTCGCACCTTTACGAGCACATGTTCTTCAAGGCCAATCGCGCCATCGCGAATCAGGAAGATTACCTGCAAAAAATCGGACAACTCGGCATTGCCTACAATGGTGAAACCCGCGAAGAGGTAGTCGAATATTACTTCACCACCACCAGTCCCAACATGCGCGCCGCAATGAACTTTATGCGCGACGCCGCGCGGTATCCATTGTTCGATGAAAAGGAATTCGAGCGCGAGCGTCAGGTGGTGATCGGCGAAATCGATCGTAACGAATCCGAGCCGGTCTACTATCTTAATAAAGAGATGAACGATCGACTGTTTTATAAATACCCGAGCAGAAAACAGCCCCTGGGTAATCGCCAGACCGTCTCAACCGCGACCACCGCGATGATGCGTTTGATTCAGGGCCGCTACTATGTGCCCAACAACTCAACACTGGTAGTGACGGGCGACGTCCAGGCGGCCGACGTCTACAAGATGGCCCAGGACTTCTTTGGCGACTGGCCGCGCCGTGATAAGGATCCGTTCGTTGAATTCCCTTTGGTTGAGCATCCGCCGCTTGCGAAAAGCGAAGGCAACGTCATCAAACAGCCGGTAACGAACGTGCTGGTCGAGATCGGCTGGCAGGGACCATCCATTGGAAAAGACGACGCGGCGACCTATGCCGCGGACACTTTTTCATTCATCATGACTCAACCCGATTCGCGCTTCCAGCGTAACCTCGTCGACACCGGACTCGTTAACGGCGTTACCATTGGCTATTACACCCAGCGGAACGTCGGCCCCATCAACGTCGTCTTCCAAACTACCCCCGATAAAGCGAAAGCCGCGCTCAAAGCCGTCTACAACGAGATTGCCCACTTCAACGACAAGGATTACTACACCGACGACCAGCTTGAGAGCGCGAAGGGATTATTGGAGGCAGACGATCTCTATTCCCGCGAGAAGTTCGACGAATACGCCAAGACGCTGGGCTTTTGGTGGTCGTCAACCGGGATCGACTATTTCCGCGGCTATCTTGGTAACTTACGACGAACTTCACGCGCTGATATCAGCCGCTACCTGACTACCTATATTCAAGGAAAACCGCATGTTGGTTTGGCGCTAATCTCGGACCAGGCTCAACAGCAGGCGAGGCTGACTCCGGAAGATCTGATCGGGCAGTGATTTATTTACCATTTGTCATTTGACATTTGTCATTGACGAAGGCGCGGAGCCGTTTGCGGAACAAGTTGTCGTCCGATCGCGAGTGAGAAATTAGGAAAGAGAATTCAAAAATGAGAAATGACAAATCTCTAATGTCAAATGATAAACGGCTATGGCGGCCGTTAGCCTATCTGCTCTTTATTCTTTGCCTGCTGCTGTCGACCTCTGTTTCCTTTGCGCAAACCCAAGCGCCAGCTCCTGATTTTCAGAGCGTGATTGAGCGCCAGGCTTCGCTCGTCACTGAGTTTGACGTCAACGGACTGAAGGTGCTGGTGAAACGACGCGAAGGCAGCCAGACCGTCGCGGGCGGCCTGTTTATTCGGGGCGGCGTGGAAAACATCAACGCCGGCAACGCCGGCATTGAAGCGCTCATGCTGAATGTCGCCAGCGAAGCCAGCGCGAACTATCCCCGTGACCGCATGCGCAAGGAACTGGCACGCATGGGCACGGTAATTGGCGAAAGCGTTAACTATGACTATTCGGCGTTGACCTTCGTCGCTACGCGCACAAACTTCGATCGCTCGTGGGACATCTTTACTGATGTCGCGCTGCATCCGGCGTTTACGAAAGAAGATGTCGATCTGATCAAGTCGCGGCTGGTCGCCGGCTTAAGCGATGATGCTGACGAACCCGATAGCTATCTTCAGCGGTTGCAGGAAAAGGTCGCTTATGCCGGCCATCCTTATCTCAACCGGCCGCAGGGCACTGTTGAGACGATTAGTAAACTAACAGTCGATGATCTTCGCGCCTATCACCAGCGAACGATGCAAACATCCCGTCTGCTGCTGGTGCTGGTCGGCGATTTGGACGCCAACGCCTTTAAGACGCGGCTCGCGGCCACCTTCGGCAAACTGCCGCGGGGCGATTACAAACCACAGCTGGCGCCGGCACTCGTCTTCAATGCTTCCACGGTTGACGTAACCAGTCGCGACCTGCCGACTAATTATGTTCAGGGGATGTTTACGGCCCCGCCGATCACATCACCTGACATCTATCCCATGCTGGTGGCGTCGTCGATGCTGCGTGATCGCGTGTTCGAAGAGGTGCGCGTGAAACGCAATCTGTCTTATGCCCCTGACGCCTTTCTGCGACAGCAGGCGGCGAACATCGGCGGGATTTATGTCACCGCCGTCGACGCTAACCAGGCGGTGCGCGTAATGCTGAGTGAGATCACGCGCTTGCAGCGCGAGCCCGTCGGCCGCGACGACATCACGGCGGCGATTGCCCAGTTCCTGACCACGTACTATATCGGCCAGGAAACCAATGCCGCGCAGGCGGGGGGTCTCGCCGAGTACGAACTGATTGGCGGCGGGTGGCGCAACTCGCTGCTGTTTCTCGAAAAGCTGCGCGCCGTTTCTCCGTCAGACGTGCAACGGGTTTCCCAGAAATACATGCGCAACATCCGCTTTGTCGTATTGGGCAATCCTGCCCAGATCGATAAGAATGCGTTTATAGGACAGGCGGGAACTTAGGTCTCGGTTTGGAGTACCGCCTTTAGGCGGCAACTCGGTTCGCTATCGCTCCTGGTTTTGACACCTCGGCAACAACGCCGCGCCGCGCGGCAGGATATAACCTCTCGCTTTCGGAGAAACCTTGGCCAGCGCTTCCTCGACGGATCGGGACTTTGTCATCCGCATCGCTTGCGTCTGTTCGCCGCTCAACTCCGTGATGATGTGAACGCTAAAACGTTCGGTCTTGGTCAGGAGGGCCCATGCGGTCTGGCCATTTACTTCATAAGCGTCGCGCAGACGCGATTCAAGCGCGCGTGAGTCTGGCGACTCAAACCACTTCATGAAATCCGCGCGGCCTAAACCGTCGCCGCATTCAGCCAGGAAGATAATCGTGCCGCCCTCGGCACAGGCGTTCGCCGCCATGTCCAGGGCTTTGTGAGCCTGAATCATGTTGATGTCATAAGGCGCACCGCCGCAGCTGACGATCACCACCTCGCGCTTCTCTCCAATTTCCACCGCATGCCCGCGCGCGTAATCTTTGCAAGCGCGGCGGTGTGCTGACCGCCAATCACCGGCAAAGATTTTTTCGACGCGGCCCTGCTCACCAACAATCGCGTTGATCGAAAACGCCGGAGCAATGATTTCCGCCACTCGTTCGCACTCTTCGCTGACTGCGTTACCGTCGAGCAGCCCGGCGCCGACGCCTTTTCGTCGCCCACCTTGTTCGAAATCGAGTGCCAGCATGTGGGTGGCTTCGATGGTTCGCGCTGACGCCAGGCCGGGACAAATCGATTTGCGACCGCCCGTGAACCCCGCGAAGTAATGAAAGCCAACGGCCCCCGTGACAATGACCTTAGGAAATTCCTGCAGCGCGCGGTTCACTTCTATCGCCCCGCCGCGCTCCATAGTCCCGACCTGAATCAATTGCGATTGATCGTAGGCGTCATGGTCGAGCGTGCGAACGCGTTGAGCAATAAAGGATGTCAGCAGGTCAATCTTTTCCTGTGGCCGGACGGCTCGATGAATTCCAGTCGCGAAGATGACAGCGATCTCACCGGCTTCAATTCCATTCTCTATCAACCGCCGCACCAGCAGATTGATGATCTGGGCACTGCCGGTGGCGCGCGTGGCGTCTGAGCAGATAATGAGCACTGAATCGCCCGCCACAATCAGATCTTCGAGTGCCGCAGAGTCGACGGGCTTTTCCAGCAACGCGTTAATGCCGGCGTCCGTCAGCGGGGCGGAATTGGTCTCGTCCGGAGCGAGCACATCGAACCTCGCCGCGTCGTACTCAAATTCAAATGAACTTCGTCCGTAGCCGAGTCCGAGTGTCGCCATGTGCTTTTTCGAAATTACAGGTGGCATGGGCTTCTCGCCCGTGCGGGCCACGCGCCAGAGGCGCGTGCCACTTTGAGATTAATGCCGATGCCCGGCTGCGCTTTCATGTCTCACGGCCCGGGCGATGCAGTACATGTCATCGGGATCGCACCCTTCGACTTCAACCTGAACTGTTGAATGTGAGATCCCGAATCGCGCCTGCAATTCCTCGTTAAGGACGCGCAGCACATCCTGGCCGCCGCGAATACTCTGCTCGCCGACCGTAATGTGGCAGCTGCAGGCGATGATACCTGAGCCGATGGTCCATACATGCAGATCATGGATGGCCAGCACCCCCGGCACGTTCGCAATTGTCTGCTCGACCGAATCCATGTCCATGCCTTTGGGGATTGATTCCAGCAGCACATTGACCGACTCTTGCAGGATTCCCCATGAACTCCAGAGAATCAGTACTCCGATTAGGATCGAGACGACTGAATCAGCCAGTGAGGCGCCGGTTAACGCAACCAGAACGCCGGCGATCACAACTCCCACCGCTGACACTGCGTCACCGACCATGTGCAGGTAAGCACTGCGAACGTTAAGGTCGTGGGCCGCGTCCCCCCTCAGCCACAGGCTGATGCCGGCGTTCATGACGATTGCCACCAAGGCCACGACGATCATTGGTATGCTGTGGACCGTCTGAGGATTGCTCAGACGGCCGGCAGCCTCCCAAAAGATTAAGAGCGCAATCACCACCAGTGACACGGCGTTGACCAGGGCCGCCAGAATGCCAACCCGGTGATAACCAAACGTGTGCCGTTGGGTGGACGGCTTACGAGCAATCCAAACGCCATACCAGGCAAAGAACAGGGCCAGCGCGTCGGCAAAATTGTGAGCCGCATCCGAAACCAGCGCCAAAGAATGCGAGAAATAGCCGCTGCTCGCTTCAGCGATCACGAACGTCAAGGTAACCGCTATGGACAAGGCTAAACGCCGGCCAGTCGCCGCTGTGCTGTGCTGGTGAACGTGAGTCATTCGCTTTGCGGTATCGCCCCACCGGATGTTAGCAAAAAGCATTTTAATTTCACACGAGTGTCAACATCGTCCCCATCGATGTTAGAATCCTGCGCTTCCCGACTGACGAATTGTAAAGCGCCCGCTAAAACCCGTGAACTGGAGAATTTCTGCGATGCAAATCCGCCGCACGTTGCTCATATTCTCGTTTGTGCTTTTAGTCCTGTCGCCGGCCGCGCAGGTTGTTCAGGCCCGAAGCTTTTCGCTTGAACAGGTGATGAGTTCGCCGTTCCCGTCCGATCTAATCGTTTCGAAGCGCGGCGATAAGATCGCCTGGGCCTTCGATGCTGAAGGCAAACGAAACCTCTGGATTGCTGAAGCGCCTGGCTATGCCGCGCGGCAACTCACGCACTATGACAAGGACGACGGCGGTGAGTTGACCGATCTGGTATTCGCGCCCGGCAGCAGTTCGATCGCCTATGCGCGCGGCAACGAGCAGGGAAAGAACTCGGCCGGAGAATATGCGAACCCCACGACAGATCCCGCCGGCACCAGGAAGGAAGTTGCCGTGGTTGACGTTCGCACCGGCCACGTTACCGTAATCGGCGAAGGCGAGGCGCCAATGTTCAATCCGGCCGGCGATCAAATCATCTACAGCCGGGAAGGAAAGTTGTGGACGACGCCCCTCGTTGGCGGAAAGGAGCGAAAGCTTTTCGAGGTTCGCGGCAGTATCGGCGCGCGGGAATGGTCACCCGATGGATCGCAGTTGGCGTTTGTCTCAAATCGTGGCGACCATAGTTTCATTGGCATCTATGAGCCGCGCGCCGGCAGCATTCGATTCTTATCGCCCAGCGTCGACCGCGACCTGCAGCCGCACTGGTCTGCTGATGGCCGCCGCATCGCCTTCATTCGCACGTTCAATATCTCCTCTGACAACTTTTCGCTGGACCGCGAACGCCTCCAGCCATGGGCCATTTTCGTCGCCGACGCGCGAACGGGCGAAGCCAAACAGATTTGGCGTTCCGGAGACCAGGACAACGACTCGTATCCGCAGGGAGCCGTGGCTGAGTTTTGGCAATGGGTCGCCGGCGATCGTCTGCTGTTTCCCTCGGAAAAAGATGGCTGGATGCATCTCTATTCAATCTCGGCTGACGGCGGCGCTTTGACTGCGTTGACGCCGGGTGAATTCGAAGTCGAGAACATCGCCTTGCCGCCCGACAAATCTGCCGTTGTGTTCTCGACGAACAAGGGCGATATCGACCGCCGCCACCTCTGGTCAATAAGTGTCGCGGGTGGAACACCGCGACAGATTACCAGCGGCGAAGGAATCGAAATGTATCCGGTGGTATTCGACAACGGCCGGCGCGTGGCCTTTCTTCATTCAACCGCGCGCGATCCTTTCATGCCGTTCACTGCGAACATCGACGGCTCAGGGATCAAGCCGCTGGCGCCACAGGCTTTGCCGCGCGATTTTCCTTCAGCGCAACTCGTCGCTCCTGAGCAGGTGATTTTCAAAGCTGCCGATGGGCTGGAAATTCATGGACAACTCTTTAAGCCGAAGAATGCTTCCGGCAAGATGCCGGCGCTCATCTTCACGCATGGTGGGCCACCCAGGCAAATGCTGCTGGGCTGGCATTATATGTACTACTACCACAACTCTTACGCGATGAATCAGTATCTGGCGAGCCGCGGCTACGTGGTTTTGTCCGTGAATTATCGCAGCGGCATCGGCTATGGCCGCGCGTTTCGTCTGGCGCAGCATCGCGGGGCGCGCGGCGCCTCGGAGTATCAGGACGTCGTCGCCGGCGCAAAATATCTGCGCAGCCGCGACGACGTCGACAGCAAGCACATAGGCTTGTGGGGAGGATCGTACGGTGGTTATTTGACGGCCCTGGGTCTGGCGCGCAACTCAGACATCTTCTCGGCTGGCGTCGACTTTCACGGAGTGCACGATTGGAGTCAACGAGTCGCCGGCTTGCCGTTACAGTTTAATAATCAGGAACAGAACCGAGTCGCGCGCGAGTCCTCGCCAATCGCTTCGGTCGATAAATGGAAATCGCCGGTACTGCTGATTCATGGCGACGACGATCGCAACGTCGAATTCTCACAGACCATAAATCTTGTGCGGTTGCTGCGGAAGAACAACGTTTATTTTGAAGAACTAATTTTCCCGGATGAGATCCATGATCTTCTGCTGCACAAAGATTGGCTGCGCGGCTACCACGCCGGATCAGACTTCTTTGACAAGCATTTGAAGTAACGTAAGCTCTCAGCTGGGGTTGCAAACTGACGGTTTGCGTTATCGGATGATCTTTAGGCCGCGCGACATTCTCATCATCGATTTTGGCCAGCTTGGCGACGTGGTGATGAGCCTTCCGGCACTGCGCGCGATTCGCGAAAAGTTTCCCGCCGCCCGTGTCACCGTCGCCGTGGGTAAGCCGGGCGCAGAAATTATCGAGATGTCGGGTTGTGCCGACGCCACGATTGAAGTTGACCGCGTGGCACTGCGCGATGGATTCAAGCCGTGGTCCATCTTTAAGGTTGTGGATATCGTCAAAGATGTTCGGCGCCGGCGGTTCGACTTTGTCATCGACTTGCACAGCTTTTCGGAAACAAATCTGCTGGGTTTTCTCTCCGGCGCGCCGTCCCGCCTTTTCGCTCGTCGCCCCGGCCGTTCTCTGGATTTTCTTGCGAATTTTAATCCCCGGCCACCTATCGATCGGAACGATCCGAAACAGCATTTGGTTGACCGGTACCTGGATGTCCTCAAGCCTCTCGAAATCAAGCAAGTGTCGCGAATACCCAGGCTGACGCCGCGACCAGAGCACCAGGCCGCAGTGGAAGCGATGCTCCGCAAAGCCAAAGCAGATGCGGGCGCTCCCTTGGTTGGCTTGTTTCCGGGAGCTGGTCATCCCGGCCGTCGCTGGCCCCTGGGAAAGTTCTCGCAGCTGGCTGATTTCCTGATTCGTAACGACAAGCTTCGGCCAATAATCTTCGTCGGACCTGAAGAGCGGCCGATGCTTACTCAGATGCGCAGTCTGTTTCCGCCGCCGTGCGTAATTCTGGAAAAGCTTTCGATTCCCCAATTGGCGGCCGCCCAGTCTCGCCTGGCAGCGTTTGTATCGAATGATACAGGCCCGGTCCATATCGCCGCCGCGGTCGGCACTCCCGTCGTCGTGCTGATCGATTTGCCCACGCCTCATGCATATGTTCCCCTGGCCGATGCACACCGCTTGATGTTCAGTGAGAGCGTGGCGGAAATAGAGGTTGATGATGTCTACGCCGCCACGCGTGAGTTGCTCACGGCGGGAAGGACATCCAGCTTGTTTGCAAGTTAGCCGAAGAATGCCGACACGACCAGCATATAAGTATTCTCTCCTGGCGCTTTTGACATTGATTGCCCTGCTGTCCGTCCGTCTGTCTGGTGGCCAAACGAAGCATAACGAAAAGGCGTCAAAAGAAGCACCGGCAGCGAAACCAAAATCGGAAACGGAAAAGACTGGGGCCACCACCAAACCGGCCGGCGATGCCGCGCTCACTAATGCAATCGATCGCGTACTCGAGGACAAGGATGCCGGACGGGCGCGCTGGGGCGTGTTCGTGATGTCCCAGAAAGATGGCCGCGTCCTGTATTCGCGCGACGCGGATAAACTCTTCACGCCGGCATCGAACATGAAGGTTTACACCACGGCAGTCGCGCTCGATCTGCTGGGGGCGGATTATCGCTGGCGGACTTCCGCATATGCGAAGAAGCAACCGGACGCCGGCGGCATCATCGACGGAGATCTCACCCTTTACGGCCGCGGCGCACCCGATTTGATCTCCAAGGCAAATGGCGATGCCCCATCGCTGACGAGCTTGGCCGATCAGGTTTATCAGGCCGGCGTGCGCGAAGTTCGTGGCAACATCATCGGCGATAACACCTATTTTCGCGGCGAGTTGTTTGGAGAAGGCTGGCAGTGGAACGACATTCAATGGTATTTCGGCGCCGAGCCCAGTGCTTTGTCGATTGACGAAAACAGCGTCGAAGTCACGATTGCTCCCGCGAAACAAGGCGGCAACGCCAGCGTCGTGGTCAACCCGAACTCAAGTCCGGTTCACCTCACCAACACTGCCAGGACAGCTGAACGGGACGAGACCACCTCGATCGGGATCATTCGCGATCTGTCGAGCAACGACGTGCGTGTTTGGGGAGACTTTCCCGTTAACGGCCACGCGTTCTCAGCTTTTCTTTCGGTCCACGACCCGGCCTCCTGGGCCGCGAACCTGTTCCGGCAGGCTTTGACCTCGCGCGGGGTAAAAGTAACCGGCGAAGCGCGCAGCCGCGACTTCCGGGCCGAGAATGCCGGAGTGTTCGATCCGCAAAAATCATTTGAGATCGCCCATGAGGATAGTGAGCCGCTGGGCAAAATCGTTCATCGGACCAATAAAGAAAGCAACAATCTATTTGCCGAGTTGATTCTACGAACTATCGGAAAAGAGCGAGGCAGTTTGGCTCCCGACCCGGATCCGCGCAAGCACCGCGAACGCGGCGATGATGAGGCGGGCACCGCCGTCGTTCGCTCATGGCTGGAGTCCAAAGGAATCAGCACCAAAGGCCTGGCCATTCGTGATGGGTCCGGCTTATCACGCCTGGACCTCATCACCCCGGAAACGACGGCCCGCCTGCTCGCCGCAATCGCCAACACCGGCTCGGCGCCGGTCTTTCATGAGTCGTTGCCGATCGCCGGACGTGATGGAACGCTCAACTCACGGCTAAAGCAGCTGACCGGACGAATTTCTGCCAAAACCGGAACTCTCACTTACACCCATTCTCTGTCGGGCTATGCCACGACGCCTGTGAACGACACGCTAATCTTCTCAATCATGTGCAATGACGCGACCGCCGCTGACCATGCGCCTCTGCGCATTATTGACGAGATCGCCACGGCAATTGCGGACTTTCGACCCCTCGCCGCGACAAAATAGCCACAATTCCTCCTAAATCTCGTAAGATTCGCGCAGTTTTGCTCTAGACAAACAGCGTTCAACCACGTAAGATAATTTTGGCTGGCCCCGCCTTAGCACTCGCAAGGTTCCGCCGCGTCCTCATAATTCTCAGTTCACACAGGAGTCTATGATGTTGCAGCCACTGGTCCGAAGTTTCTGCGTCTGTCTTAGTCTCATTACTATCGCCCTGACTACGAACGCGCAGAGTAATCTCACGGCACGAGCGAACAGCCTCCAACCAACCGCCGACGGGTCTAAGGCAGACACCGATCGCGTACGCGACGGGTTAAGCGGGCCCGTGCGCCGGGTCCGGACAGAGGTAGTCAAAGTTTCGACCGTCTCCGGCAAGATCGTCGAAGACAACAAACGTGTTCTGCTCGAAACCACCGAATACGATCTCAAGGGCACGAAGACCCAGAATCAATATTTCCCTGTCGCCGGCAGTACCCTTACGGGACGTGAGACTTACAAGTATGACGACAAAGGCAATATCAGCGAGATGACGTTAATGAATGCGGACGGTTCGCTGCTGAGCAAGGAAGTTTACAAATACGAATTCGACTCCATGGGTAACTGGGTGAAGATGACTACGTCAGTAGCTGTCGTCGAAAATCAGAAAATCGAATTCGAGCCGACTGAGATCACCTACCGGACGATCTTCTATTACCTCGATGCCTCGATGGCCAAGATGCTGCAGCCGGCCTCGAACTCGACCGCAGCGCCAACCGTGAAGACCGAGACCGCGGCGGGTACTGAGGTGCGCGTCGTTCAACTTCCGCCAATGTCGTCGGCCGACAAAGCCCGGTTTGCTGCCGTGCAACTGCCGGGCGCTAACCTGGCAAACTCGGCTTCCGGCAATTCAAAAGTCGTTGTCAGCAATGACGGTGAAGCCCCACCGCCACGTTTACTCAAACCAGTGTCAGGCGGTGTGCTGAATGGAAGAGCACTCAGTTTGCCGGTGCCCAGATATCCTGACATTGCCCGCCGGTCAAGAACCTCGGGCAAGGTAGAAGTGCAAGTCGTGGTGGACGAAAACGGAAACGTAATTTCGGCGCAGGCCCTTTCCGGCCCGGCCCCGCTGCGGGAAGCCGCCGCTGACGCCGCCAGGCACGCCCGCTTCTCACCGACGAAGTTATCAGGAGTGCCGGTGAAGGTTGCCGGGACTATTGATTACAACTTTACCCTTCCTTAATTGAGACTTTAACGCGGCCCCTGGCGTTACACTGCAATATCGAAAAGAGGACGATGTCATGCCCTTGACTGGTGAACTCACAGATCTTTCGCTTGCCGAACTGATCGAATTTTTTTGTAACCAAAGAAAAACTGGCCGGTTGATGGTCGAGTACCCACACGCCCCGGCTTACTTTTACCTGCAATCGGGCTCGGTCGTGCACGCGAGCATTGGCACGTTGCGGGGTATCGAGGCAGTTTATTACGCGCTGACGCAATCCAACGCCTCGTTCAAATTCAGCAGCGCAATTGAAGCCCCGGAACAGACTATCAATCAACCCTGGACCTCAGTAGTGTTGGAAGGACTGCGGCGCATGGATGAAGGCATCAAGCCTCGCAATCCATTTCCGGACAAACCGGATCCGGTGATCCAGCATGAAGCGATGCGTAAGCCGGAGCAGGTTGCTGGTAAGCCCCCGGTCGAACAACCCGAGCTTCAGGCCGATTCACTGTTTACTGAACCAGTAGTGGAGCAACCCGCTCTTCAATCCGGATCGAGGGTGGCTCAGCCGGCAGAACTGCCTCCAGCGGCCCACTCGAAAGTGAATATCGCCAAGCTTGTTGCTGAGGTGGCTGCCACCTCGGAGGCCGAAGAAGCCGATAGCATTGATGAACGGCCGCACGTCGCCGCCCCGCAGGCGCCGGAATTGAGTCCAGGCTTTCTTTCTTCCACCGAAAGCGCCTCAAGATTTTCACAAGGGCCATGGAAGCTGGCCGCGATTTTTGCAGCTTTGGTTCTGATTGTCGGCGGGATCGCAGTTCCCTGGTATGCACGCGGCAAAGGAGCCAAGCCTGCAAGCCAGCCGGCTCCCAGCCAGTCCGAAACGGCGGCTTCACAACCAGCTGCTGCCGACGCCAATTCGCAACCGGCAGCCAACTCTGATCCACAACCGGCGGACAGTTCAGAGCCAACAACTTCCGCCCCCAGCAGTTCTGACGCGGCCGACGCCGCCAGGAAAGAGCGTGAAGCTAAGGCTCGCGAGGAAGCGCGATTAAAAGCCAGGGAGAATGCGGCGACAGCTTCACAACCAGCGCCATCGTCAGCGCGGCCACCGGCGGCGGGGTCGAAAAAGGCCGTGGTTCAGGTTACTTACGACGAGAATGGGCGGGTAACCCAGGCGTCAGGTAACGATCCGACCGCGTTGCGCATCGCACGCCAAAAGAGATTCCCTCCGGGCAAGGCCGGGACAGCGACCGTTACTATTCCAATCAACTAGTGCTCGTTTGGAGTACCGCCTGAGGCGGAAATAAGCCGAAAGATGGTACTCCGAACTACACCAGCGCCAGTACTTCTTCTTCGCTCAATACAGCCGTAGCCTGTTTGGCCCGATCGTAAATGCGATTGATCCGATCCTCGCTCGGCTCAACCCCTCGACTTTCGAGCCAGAAGATCACATTTGATTTACCGCTCATTGGACCAATCTCGATTATCTGCTTGAGACCGAACTGTCCGGCGGGCACGCCCGAGTAAATCAGGTCAGCAAGCTCCTGATCGCCCTTGCGGTAACTCTTGATCACGGCGGCGGCGTGTACACCCGTCGCGGTGCGAAACGCATCTTTGCCAAAAACCGGATAGTTCAGGGGAATTGACCAGCCACACGCGGCGGCGGCTCTGTCACAATACTCGCGGAGCCGCGTTAGATCGTTTTCGATCCATCCCAGCAGTTTCAGATTGACCAGCAACTGGTCCATCGGCGCATTCCCGACCCGCTCGCCCATCCCCAGCGCAGATCCATGAACTTGATCGGCGCCGCCCTCGAGGGCCGCGATCGAATTGATCACACCCAGGCCGCGATCCTGGTGGCCGTGCCAGTCAAGCCTGATGTTTTCGCCCTGTTCATCGACGATGCCGCGGACGAACTTTACGACTTCGCGCGCGCCGTCGGGAGTTGCGTGGCCCACGGTGTCGCAAACGCAGACTGCGCGCGCGCCGCAGCGAATCGCCGTCGTGTAAAGTGCGCGAATGGTCTCGGGATCAGCTCGCGTCGTATCTTCGGTCACGAACATTACCGGCAGACCCTCGTTAACCGCGAAGCTGACCGCCTCTTCCGTCAGCCTCAGCAATTTCTCCAAAGTCCATTCCTCGGCAAAGAAGCGAATCGGCGATGAGCCGATAAAGGTGCAGGCTTCGATCGCAATTCCCGCGCGTTGGGAAATCTCGGCGATAGGAATAATGTCGTTCTTGTGCGTGCGGGCGGCACAGTTGGGCCGGATGCTCAGCTTCTGATCAGCAATCTCGCGGGCCATCATTTCGACGCCGGCGGCATGCGTGCCACCCGCGCCAGGTAAACCTATGTCCGCGGTGTCGATGCCCAGGTCATTCATCAGGTGCAGCAATTCAATTTTCTCTTCCACGGGTGGCTCACACACGGATGGCGACTGCAGGCCGTCGCGCAACGTCTCGTCGTCAAATCCGATGTGACGGCCAGGCTTTTGTAATTGCGGGTCTACTTTGTTCCAATCGTAAATCAATTCTGAAACTGACATGGTGGCCTCTTTGAATGTAGTGTCAGAAGCCCGATGGGCAGGGAGGGCCGGTTGCGCCCTCACTCGGTCCCGCTCCTGACGCTCTCGCTTGTGCTCTGACCTTGTTTCGATTACAACAACCGCGACCAAAAGATGTCAACTGCGCCCTTAAACGATGGCTGATAAGCACAAGAGAATCGAAAGAATCGCGCTCGGCTCAGATCGCGCGGCGAAAATCATGGCCGTGCGCGCCAGCGTCGCGCGGGTGGCCGAAGTTGATCCGTCCTGGGCGGCTGCGAACGTGGTCGCCCGCGCGGTGACGACCGATGCGCCGGCCATGCCGCTCAACGACTGGCAGTTGATGACCGGCGCGCGTCAGCGGGCGCTCGCTGTACGCGATATTCTCGTCAGTCAAAAGCTGGATGCGGATCTTTATGTCGGGTTGGAAGGTGGTTTTCATTCCATCTCGCTGGAAGGGGAATGGCATACGTTCCTGCGCGGGTGGGCTTTTGTGACTGATGGCGAGCGGGCCAGTTACGGCATGTCGCCTTCGATTGGGGTGCCGGAAAACATCGTTGAGAATGTCATCAAAGGGAGGCGCGAGCTCGGGATTGTAATCGATGAAGTGGCCGGCATGCGCGACGTCAGAAGTCGCCAGGGCGCCTGGGGAGTGCTTTCGCGCGACTTACTGACGCGCTCGATGAGTTTCGAAGCGGCTCTGATTGCCGCCTTTGCGCCTTTTTATAATCCTGGCCTTTATAGTTTGGAGTACCGCCCTTAGGCGGAACTTTAAATTCGCCGGCGCCGCCTGCAGGCGGTACTCCGAACCTTGCTTTTTCAGTGCTAAAATCGACTTAACGATGCGCGTCACGATCGCTCAAATCAACACTACCAACGGCGATATCGAAGGCAACGTCGCTCGAATTTTACGGGCCATCGAACAAGCCAGGCATCAGGCATCAGATCTGATTGTCTTCCCCGAGATCACGATTCAGGGTTATACATCTTTTGACTGGTTTCTTGATCCGGACGTCGTGCGATCGGCGCTGGAGCCGCTGGATAGGATCATTCAGGCAACCGCAGGATTGACCGCCATAGTAGCTGTCTCTTATACACATCTGACGCTGCCGACGACTCCACTAATG
>JBKPEE010000170.1:0-7393 GCA_046728235.1 Acidobacteriota bacterium | reverse complement strand
GTCCGAATAAGGTCCCCATTCGTCGGCCATGAATTCCCAGACGTTCCCGGCCATGTCGAACAGGCCGTAACCGTTGGCTGCGTAGCTTGCGACGGGCATCGTGCCGTTGATGTCGCTGCCGGTGTAGTTCGTGCGCGTCTTGTCTGCTGGCGCGTCGCCCCAGGGAAACGTCTGGTCACTGAGACCGCCGCGGGCGGCGAATTCCCATTCGGCTTCGGTCGGCAGACGCTTGCCATAGCGTTGGCAGAACGCAACGGCCGCATACCAACTCACATTCACCACCGGATGTCTGGCTTTGCCTCTGGGAAAGTTGTCGCCGTCCCAGTCTTTCAAGTAATTGCCGTTGTGAAATCGTCTGGGAATGCGCGCCGCGCTCCATTGCGGATTTGCGCGGACAAATCTCTGAAACTGCAAATTCGTCACTTCATACCTGTCGAGGTAGAACGAATTGATTGTGACGGTGTGCTGCGGCGTTTCCGCCTGGATAAGGTCAGGATGCCTTGAGATGTTAAAGGCTGCGGCGATTGTTGGGACTTTATCGGCCTCGGTGCCCATTTTGAAAGTTGCGCCGGGAATCCGCACCATCGATTTGTGATTTGGCGTCTGAGAATTGGCGGTAGCCAAGAGGAGGAAGACAACCAGGAAAGATTTGTTCATGTTGACTAATGTAGGCGTGTCGGGGAAAGGAAAGGTGGCAGCAAACAAATCTGCTGAACTTCGCGCTCTCACACGCGGGATTCAACCAGGAGAATCGCAAAAATCGCAAGCCTGACCCCGGGGTTTACAAGCTCTGCAAAAGTCGGCGAAGCCGACGAATGATAATAGCCCACCGATTTATCGGTGGGGCGGTGATTCAGAAGTTTAAGTAAGTCAACACTCCGAGCGGTAGCGAAGTGGATCATCAGGCGACCATTCTTCTTGATCCGGTCGCTACCGCTTCCCGTACTGACACGAAGATTTTCAGTCGTCCGCTTCACGGACTTAATCAATTCCGTCGCGTCACCCAGCGCTAAAGCGCTGGGCTATTATCATTCAGTCCGCCTCGGCGGACGACAGAAAATCACTTTTGCAGCAAAGCCACTTTCTATACTATTAGATTCGTGGTTCGACAACGCGTGATGGACATCCCTGTTCTTAGCAAAGTCTTGACAGCACCTCACTGGCGCAGTATAAGCAGACAGCCTTTCTTAATTCCTGTCTCACAAGGAGCATGACGATGCCGGAAAAACCAGATCAGTCCGCTCAAGCAGGGCGGTCCATCGACTACAAAGCCAAGTACGAGGAACTCTATAGTGCATGCGGAGCAGCAAACGCCAAAAAGCGAACGCTACTCACGACTATCTCCAGGAACGTGGGGGCTTTGTTGAAGATTATCTGCGAGCCGGATCCGCCCGGGTGCAGCGGGAGGATCCCTACGCAGAACCTCGAAGACTTGTTATTGCAGGTGCAGCAGGCAAATGCGCTTAAGCGGCAGCAACTCAAAGCTATAGACGATGAGATCGACAACCTGATGCAGCAGATTTGTGACCCGAATCCGCCGGGCTGCGTCTAACCAACAGGCCAAGGGCTGCACAATTGGCCGTGACAGTTACTGAACTCTGTTGATTAGGACCACATCGCTGGCCTCTATTCCTCGCTCGCAGACTAACTGTTTCCCGTCGCGGGACCAGTCATACGACAGGATTTGATCTGATTTGAAGGTCGTAAGTTGCCGGGGAGCACTGCCGTCTATCGGTTGTCGCCAAAGGTTCGAGACTCCGCTGCGTGTGTCAATGAAGGTGAGACCGGTGCCATCGGGACTCCAGCGAATCCGCTGCCAGTCGACGATGGGAATGTCGAGAATCTTTATGGGCGGGCCGCCGTCAAATGGGAGGATGGCGATCTCTTGCACTTTAGTGTTTTCGTCGCGATAGCGGCAGGCGATTGAGCGGCCATCCGGAGAAACGACCGGCACACTCGTATTCAGATCGGTAATCTGCACCGCCTGTTGCCCATCCACAGAAACTTTCCACAGCGAAGGCCGCCCGTTTTGCGCGCCGCTCTGGTAGACGACCCATTGCCCGTCGGGAGTGGGATAGGGATAGAAGTCACCATCACCGCGAGTAAGTTGTTTGGGGTTGCTGCCATCCTGATCCATTCTCCAGATACTGAACGTGCCGGTGCGGTTGGAGGAGAAAAATATGTAGCGGCCATCGAATGAAACCGCCGGATGGTAATTGGCTCCGGCGTTGGCCGTGAGTTGAATCTTTTCAGATCCGTCAGCTGGCAAGCTCCACAGATCGAGACTGCCGGTGGCCATCGTTGAGTAGATGATTCTCCCGTCCGGCATGCAAGCCAAGCCGTAACTATGGCCCACGCCGGAAAAGACTTCGACGGCCTTATCGGCATCTCCTCCCGGCGCCAGCCAAACCGTTCGCAGCCGGTTCGATTGTATGGTAACAAGCTTTTCGGCATTGTCTGAGAGGCTGACCCCATAGTAATCGCTTGAATCTTTGGTGATCTTCGCCAAGTGGCCGGCGGGATAAGAAAGGTACCAAAGCTGAACCGGGCTCACTGATTCTTCGGCGGCGTTCAGAACGAGTCCGGAGCCGTCCTTCAGCCACTTGATCTGCAAAATCGAAAACCATTCCCGTGGCGAAAGCGTCTGCTGCGTACCGTCCGATACATTCACGCCGGTCACTCTCATGTGAAAGCCATTGCGGTAACCGCCATCAAGCACTGCGATGATCTTTCCGTCCGGCGACCAGTCCAGACCACTCGTCGAAAGCACTTCCATTTTGTCGCGCTGGGTCAAAACTTTCTCGTTGGTGCCGTCGGCCTGCGCGACGACCAGCGAGTATTCTCCTTTTTGTTCGTCAAAACGAATGAATGCCAGTCTACCGTCCCGGGAAAAAGCTACCGGACTCGTGACATTGGACATGATCTTTCTCGAGATGCCGCCGCCGTGCGCGGGCACCTGATAAAGCAGCGCGGGCTCGTTTTCATTCTTGCGCACGAAGTAGATGTAGTTGCCGTCATTTGAGAAAGTCAGCCCCTGGTAGCGGCCTTCAGCCGCAGGAGCGATGGTGAGGGTGCTGAACGTCGCCGGATAACTCACCACCAGACTTTGGCGTCCCCCATCATCGACGACGTAAGCAATTGAGTTGCCGTCCGGCGAGATCGCGGCGCCGTTGTGAATGGTCCGGCCGGTATTGGTGACCTTAGTCGGATGCATGTTCTCAAACGGCATCGCGGGAGTTTTCAGCCAATGAAAAAGGCCCAAGCCTATGAGCCCCAAAAGAACCAGCGCGCCGGCAAAGAAAGCAATCGAGATCCGTGGCTGGCGCAGCGTTTGACTGATGCTTTCGAGAGCACTGCTGTGGGTGGTGTGAGTCTGGATTCTCGGGGTGATCACCGGAGGTTGTTCTGAAAGATCCTGGATCTTTTTCTTTATGTCATTGAGATCGCCGATCATTTCTTTGATTGTCTGATAGCGCTGCTCGCGATCCTTGCGCAGCGCCTTCTTGACTACCCAGTCAACTTCAGCGATCAGGTTGGTCACAGACTGGGTCAACGGAACCGGCTCGCGCTCGAGGATCGCCACGATCGTGTGGTTCGGGGTTTCGCCCGTGAAGGGCAAGCAGCCGGCGACCATCTCGTAAAGCATTACGCCCAGGCTCCAGATGTCTGTACGCTCGTCGACTTCATAGCGACGGGCCTGCTCCGGCGAAATGTAATTCGTGGTCCCCACCAGCACGCCCGGGTGGGTGCTGAAGACGTGAAATGTGGGCGCCTCACTATCGGTGTCGAACGCGTAACGCTCGGTCAGCTTAGCCAGTCCGAAGTCGAGCACCTTTACATAGCCATCGTCGCGCAGCATCACATTCTCGGGCTTGATGTCGCGGTGGACCACCCCTGACTGATGCGCCGCGGCCAGCGCCGAAGCAATCTGGAGCGCGATATCTATGGCTGTGTTGAGTCTCAGAGGGCCCTGCGCGAATCGCCGGCGCAGCGTGCAACCTTCAATGTTTTCCATGGCGATGAACGGCCGCCCATCAGCGGTCTCGCCGACTTCATAAATCACGCAAACGTTCGGATGGTTCAAGGCTGAAGCTGATCGAGCTTCGCGCTCAAAGCGGCGCAGACGATCTTCGTCGTGCTTGAGCGAGACAGGCAAAAGCTTGAGCGCTACCTTGCGTCCCAGGCGTGTGTCCTGGGCCAGATACACTTCGCCCATGCCGCCGTGGCCCAGAAAGTCAAGGACTTTGTAATGAGCGATGTTCCCGCCAATCATGGCGGTGTAGTCTTCACCACGGCTGTGAGCAGCAGGCTTCGGCATTGAAGATCCAGCGTCAAGCTCGGCGAGCCGGGACTCGACGTCACGGCGCAAAGGAGGATTGCCGGCGCAAGCGCGGTCGAGAAAAGCAGCGCGGTCCGCAGCATCAAGTTTGAGCGCCGCTTCCACCAGCGCTTGAATTCGGTTTTGCAATTCAGAGGAACCGGTCATGGCAGGCGCCTTCTGGGCGAAACGTCGCTGACGCGGTCAAGCATCATTCTTCGGACACAATGACGCATAATACCGCACTTTCTCGGTAAGATTGGTTAACTCTTGTATATTTGTGATTCGTGAAGGACCGAGCTTGATTGTATGAGGCCGGCATCGGCTAAGGCTCAAAGACAGTCAGTACCATTTGCGTCAGCAAATGGGATAAAGAACCTCGTGAGTTGTGTCCTTAACCCATCCGCTTACGCGGATGGTACTGACCCTGTGACAATCATCCTGACGAGTAGCGAAGGTCAAGCCAACTTTGGAGTGCGGCGGCAAGCACCGGGTCCCCGGCGCGGCATCCGCGCTGGGGTGGTCGTAATGCGACGCCGCTTTGGCTGCGTTGATCATAAGAATGCCAAAGAAAATCCAAAGCGCCGTCGTCGCTACGCTCTGCCGGCGCACTCCAAAATGTGTCGCTCGCTAAAGGCGTCCGGCTCTAAGGCTTTTTACCTTTGCCCTTGCCGCCACCTTGACCCTGACCCTTTGCAGCCGGAGGGCCGGGCTTGGCTGGTGGTCCCTGCTTGCCCTTTGGCGGGCCCGCGCTGGGCGGCTTCACCTCAGGTTTTGCCGGCTTGCCTACTCGTTCTCCCTGAGATTGTGGTTGAGCCCCGCGCTGAGGTTTCTCCTGCGCGCGCTCTGGAACACGAGCAGCTTTTTCCTGATCACGCGCCGCTTTTCTTTGCTGCTGCTCGAGCTGACGCGTCTGTTGCTCCGCGGCCTTATTATCTTTCCCGGCTTCCCCGGTCACGCGGCCCATATCTGGTTTCCCGTTCTTACCCGGCTCCGGTTTGGCGTTGCTTACGCCCTGCTGCTCTTGCTGGCGATCATCTCTGACCCTGAACTTTTGATTTTTGGCTGTGTCGGAAACAGGTTCGACGCGCAACCCCTTCATCCTGTCCTTCCGAAAACTAGACTCACCCATGTCGCGGCCGACAAACACCGGCGTCTCGTAAAGTTTCTTGGCGATGCCCGGCGGCAGATCAATCTTGCCGCGGCCCCACGCTGAGTGAATTACTGCATTTCGTAAGGGAGTCAGCGTCAAAGGATCGAGCGTTGAGCTCACCGCTGCCAACCGTTGCTGATCAATTCTTTGGAAACTGTGCCGGTCGATGGGCCGAGCCCAGGCATCCACAGGTACCACGGTGACTGCCCCGGGTATCGAGAAATTAACAAGTTGTGACGGCACTACCGCGGTGCGCGTCAGATAATGCGGTTGCCAGTTTTCGTCATAATAACGCGGCGCGTACGGGTCGCCAGGACCAAGCGGCACCCAGCCAACCTGGTTCGCGTTGGGCGAAACGAAAGCGACGAGAGCGGGCGCAAAAGACGGTGTCGTGTTTACCGGATCAGGAATCCAGTACCACTGGTTACTGACGTTGGCCCAACGTCCATAGTGATAGGGCGCGTAGCCCCATGGCTCACTGGAAACCCAGGTTGGCCCATACGGATAACTGCTGATCCACTGACCCTGCTGATAAGGAACCCACCCGGCATCTACACGCGGGCGCCAGCCATAGCCATAGCTGCCGACGTTCTGCCAGTCGCCGTAGTAATCCAGATCGTAGAGACCCGGAATATTCGCACTCGCATACCTGTAACTAATGCTGCGCTGGTAAGGATCGTAATAGAAAGGATCGCTGAGATAGGCGTCATAGTTAATGTAGCGACCGTCGTAATAATTTGGATACTGATAGCGGTAGTAATCATCCACCAGATATCCGGCGTCCTGGCGATTCAATCTCGAGAGGGCTGCCTCGGCCGCGGTCTGGCCCAGCAGCGTAAGCATCTCGCCCTTATTGATTTCTCCGGAACCTGAAAGACCAACCACGCGCGCCAGCCCACTCAGCACTGAAACCAGCACGGCGCCATTACGATTGAAGCCGACGTTGTAAAGCCCCGGCTGAACAAACTCGATTGCGCCGTTCGGCGTGCCCACTTCAAACAACTCATTGGATTGTAAGTACCCGACGTCAAAAATGGCCGAGCCGTCCCTGAGCGCCAGTTGTGTGCCGCGGGACCCGAGCGAGACTACGTCGAGCGAAGTGTTTGGATCGAGCCGCGCAAAATTGCGCCCGCTAAAAGCGAGCGAGGCGCGCGCGTTGTCGCGCGTGTAGATGCGATCCCCTTCTGAGAAAGGTTGATTTGCCGTCGCGGCGGTCCACTGGGCATTCGCATCGGTGGTGGCGCGGTTGTCACAAAAGGCAACCTCGCCATCGACGTGTTGTATGCGGGCGGCGTCAGGCAGACTCTCAGCTGCCACAGTCTGTTCATGTTTTGCGTAAAACCACACGCCCAGGCCGGCGATGAGTGCAACGACCACGGCGAGTATTGTCGCGTGCGGCCATAATTTAATCCGGTTCATAAAAGTCTCCTTCCGCCAACTTCAATCGAATTCTTTTAGTTTGCTTCTCAGGGCCGCTCACGCTCTCGATGAAAGGCCAGCCGCGCATTTGAGCTAAATAGAAAAGCGTTCGGGGAGAATGCGAGTAGCACAGCGCCCGCCTCGCCAATCGTCACTCGTCGGGCTACAGAACTGTGTTGATTCAATACGCAAGAGCTTTTCTCGAAGGAGTTGCCGCAAGGATCATGCCCACAGCAGATTGAATTTGGCTGTACAGACCTGAGGAAGAGATGTAGAGAGCAATTAAGCTCGTGAGATCGCGCGCCGACACCACTTAGGGACACTCTTAGAAGAAGATTATTAAAGAAGGGCCCTTTGGAACTGCTATTTGATTAATGGAACCGGGTGAATATTTAGAAAATAAGCCTTCGTGTCGGGATCGAATAACAAACGCCATGACAGCTTCGTCTTTTCGCCACCCAGTCCATCTGGGATATGACTGGCCGCCAGATGCTGGGAGCGCG
>JBKPEE010000169.1:0-13970 GCA_046728235.1 Acidobacteriota bacterium | reverse complement strand
TCGAGAAAAGTTTTTACGATCAGCCTGCTCGCCTGCTTCCACTCAGAATGAAAGCAAGCCGTATCGCCGGTCGTCTTCCAGTAAGCATGCGCCAGACGCACCGGGTAGCAGAGCGAGTCGATCTCCCATTTACGTTCGCACAGTTCAGGACGCAGTGGCGGTCTGTCATTATCGCCCCAAGGACAAGCCTTGGCTCCAAAACTAAACGCATTGGCATATCAGTCAATCAGAATACAGAGCGTCTGACGGTTAATGACTCCGGCGATCAGGTTCTTCAGTCTCTTGTCTTCATATATCAGTGGTAAGTAAGGAGTGACCTGCGCCGTCGAATCACGAAGCCACATCGCATTGATGTCGCCTGTGATGACTAACGTGTCTGGCCGGTTATCGCGCGTGCCGACCGTTACTGTCGTGTCGAGTGTATTGGGAAAGCAGTTTTCAAAGATCCAGGCCAATTCCGGATCAGCAATCGCGCGTTTGATTTCCAAGATCTTTGCTTCAACGGCTTCGCTGACAAATTTTCGCTGCGCCGGACTGGGGCGCATGCTCTTGAAGTCAGGCTGAGCTTGATAGGAACACAAGCTGAAAATGTTGTTAGCGCCAAGCGCCGTTGCGGTGCCGGTGCAAGCGAGACCAACTAATACTTGTCGACGCTGGTTCACGTAACTTCTCGATCCGATTCCAAAATCAGCAATTGTATCTGAATCAGAGGACGAACCAGTGGAAAAACTTTCTTGACTAAGTTCACGGACTGAACAAGACTAGCGGTCCCGACGTTTGGCGCCTTGTCAATTCGTTGGCAAAATAGGAAGACTCCACATGTCAATATCTCGTCGTCATTTTATTGTCGGGTTGGGAAGCGTCGCCGCTGCGTCCGCACTGCCAACGGACGTGTTTTCGAGCACCGTAGAGCCGCCTCTCTATCCTCCCGTCGACCTCTCGTTCTTTAATCGACCAGTTTCGCCGGCGCCGGGATTGATTAGGTTTGGCTATGCGGCGATCACTTGGAATGGAAATGACACCCAAGCCATCAAAGAGATTTCCGAACTGGGATTTCCCGGCGTTCAGTTGCGCAGCAACATCTTGAAAGATTACGGCGAGCAGCCGAAAGCGCTGCGGGATTTGCTGGACCAGTACCACCTGCAAATGGTCGCGCTGTCGAGCGGCGGAGTTCGCATCGCGTCAGGATCAGAGAACGACGAAATTGCAAAACACACTCGGAACGCGAAGTTCGTTCACGATGTGGGCGGTCATTATTTGCAAGTGACCGATTCAGCGCGGCCCAAAGATAGGAAGCCCGAAGCCGCTGACTTCAAACAACTCGGACAAGTGCTGACTAAGATCGGCAAGCGGGCCGTCGATTTGGGAGTGCCCGTCGGCTATCACAATCACATGGGCAGCTTGGGCGAAGCTCCTGATGAAGTTGATCGGATCATGGATGCAGTCGACTCGCGATACGTGAAACTCGAGCTCGACATTGCCCACTATCAGCAAGGCGGCGGCGATCCGGCGAGCGCAATTCGGCAGTATCGCGACCGGCTGCTGTTTCTCCATATCAAGGATGTAGAGAACGTCGCGGCCAGTGATGATCGCCCGCGTGGCTATCGTTGGGTTGAACTCGGTCGCGGCCGTGTCGACCTGCCGGCTGTTTTCTCTGCTCTCAGGAATGTTAAGTTTCGCGGTTGGGCTGTGATCGAGTTGGACAGTGTGCCTGACAAATCGAGAACACCGAAAGAGTGCGCGCAGGTCAGCAAGGCCTATGTTGAAGAGAAATTGAAGCTCAAAATCTAATTGGCTAATGAGACACAGAGTCACGCGGAGACTATGAGACCGAGCTGGTTTAGTTTTTAGAATTTCTATTTCCCTGCGCCTCTGTGGCCGCTTCCCCTTATGCCGGCGTTTAAACTGTCAGTCATCAACGACGAAATCACGCAGGACTTTGGTCACGCGTGCGAGGTCGCCGCACAAGAGTTCGGCGTTCAATTCATCGAGATCCGCGCGATGTGGGGCAAGAACATCATGCGGCTGGACGCGAAAGAGATCGCCGAGGCGCGGCGGATTCTGGAGAAATACAAGCTGCGCGTGTCTTCGATTGCTTCGCCGATCTTTAAAGTAGATTGGCCCGGCGCGCCCACTTCGAAGTTCAGTCCGAAGCGCGATCAGTTCGGGGCAGACTTTACCTTCGAACAACAAGACGAATTGCTTGAACGCGGCTTCGAATTGATGCGCGTGTTCCAGGTTGATCGCATTCGCATCTTCGATTTCTGGCGGCTTGACGATCAGCAACCGTACCGCACGGCGATTGATGCGAAGTTGAAGGAAGCTGCGAAGAAAGCTGAAAAGCGGGGGATAACATTGCTGCTTGAGAACGAAGGCAGCTGTAATACCGCCACTGGTGCCGAAGCTGGACGAACTCTGGGGGCAGTTCGCTCAGCAAACTTAAAATTGAATTGGGACCCCGGTAACGCGGCAAGTCGCGGCGAAATAGCTTATCCAGATGGTTACTCGCATCTGCCGAAAGATCGCATCGGCTATGTTCATTGCAAAGATGTGGTTCGCAGCGGCGACCGATTTGAATGGATGAAGATGGGCGGCGGGCTCATTGACTGGGCTGGACAATACCGCGCGCTCAAAAAGGATGGCTATCGCGGCGTCGTAAGTCTGGAAACGCACTGGCGCGGCGCCGGCACGCCTGAAGAATCTTCACGACAGAGCATGGCCGGGATGAAAGAGCTGCTGCGTCGGGCAGGAGCGCTCTAGCCGGCAGAACTTCCAGTTCCGACGTTCCGTTGTGAATCTGACCGACACGACCGTCCTGAGCCTATCTCACTCGAAGTCTTCGCTTACAAGTTGCTTGCTTGTGCTTGGTTTATTCAACCATCAGCCTCGTTCGACGTGTCGCCGACGCCGATTATTAAAATCATTTCCTGCCATCTCCAATTTTTTGGTTATCCGTACAATTTTTTATTGACACCTCTTAAAAACGGGTATATAAGCCATTTTCGGCCGGGCTAGTTGGATAGTCCAAGTACCCAAGAGAGCGATTTCGCCATCGTTTACTCAAGATTCAAATTCTCTTCTTGTTGCCGCGCGAAGTTTAAGCGGTTTGCACGGCGGCCCGGAATAGAACTGCTTGCCAAATCAATTGCCGTTTGTTCCTCAGGCCGCAGCTTTAATCGCGCCGCCGCAAAAGAATGGTTGAGTGATGTGTAGATCTCTGAAGGCGCAGCTTTCTTGGGTCTTATTACACAGTTTCCATTAGAGCGATTAACTCTCGTTCGGACGAGCCGTATCGCGGCCGCGTCCAGGTACGTAATCTCCAGCTCGTTTCGGCGCAAGTTGCAATCAGGATTCAAAATTTCTGAGGAGAGCCAATGATGAAGGAACTAACGAGACACCTGCCGAAATTGACAGTCACCCTGCTTTTAACGCTTGCTCTGGGCCACCTCGCCGGTATTCGCCCGGCATACGGCCAAGCTGTCACCGGAACTCTGCTGGGCACTGTAACTGACCCTAACAACGCTGTAGTAGCAGGGGCCACGGTTACTGTGACCGACGTCAATACTAATATCACACACTCAGTTGCTACCAACGAGAGTGGAAACTACGTCTTTGACCGACTTCCCATGGGCAAGTACTCTGTGGTGGTTGAGCATACTGGCTTCAAGAAGATCCTTAACAGTGGTGTCGAAGTATCGGTTAACAGCACGACGCGCGCGGACATACAACTCGAGCCAGGCACCGTCTCGGAACAAGTGACCGTGACGGCAGAAGAGACGCAGCTGCAGACCGATCGTGCCGACATCAGCAGGATCATTGAGAGTAAACAGGTTTCCGAATTACCGCTCGGCTTCAACCGAAATTTTCAGGGCCTGATGTTTCTGGTACCGGGAAGTACACGGCCAGGGCGTCCACATTCACAATTCTTCAATTCACAAGACAGTCTGGAGTCTAAAGTGAATGGCAATTCACGTTTGTCGAATAATTTCCAGATTGAGGGCGTGGATGACAATGAAAAGACGGGACTCTTACAGGTGCTCATCCCTTCGGCTGATGCCATCGAAAGCGTCAGCGTCTCAACGAGCAATTTCGATGCTGAACTTGGCCGCGCCGGCGGTGCCGTTTCCACGGTGACCCTCAAGTCGGGCACCAATGCGATCCACGGCAGTGTCTTCATTTTTGGTAATAATGACAACCTGCAGGCGAGCGAGTACTTCACCGGATTAAAATCGCCGACGCATTACCGCCAATTCGGCGCGACCATCGGCGGACCAGTTAAGAAGAACAAGATCTTTTACTTCGGCGACTACCAATATACGACTGATGAGTTGGGCATCATCAACCGTCACACAGTCCCCTACAAAGAGTGGTATACCGGTGACTTCCGTAACGCCCCAACTAAGATCTACGATCCAGCTACAGGTAATCCGGACGGTACAGGACGCCAGCAGATCAGTTGCAATGGCGTTCTGAACGTAATCTGCGCTAATCGCATCAGTGCCATTGCCACAAAGTTGCTCGCCTTTCTACCCGGACCTAACATTCCAGCCGCATTTGCGCAAAGTAACTTTGTCTTCCCCGAGGTGCGTATAAAAAAGACGCACGCCTTCGACACGAAGATAAATTATCAAATCAACGGCAAGAGCAATCTCTCTTACCGTTTTAGCTACCAGCGCCCCAAAGTATTTGATCCGGGCACTTACGGCATCTACGGCGGACCGACCAATGGCGGCTTCGCCGGCACCGGTATTCAGAACACAATCAGCACGGCGGCAAACTATACACGCACGTTCAGCTCAACCTTAGTCTTTGAGGGTCGATTCGGCGTGAGCTGGTATCACAACGTCGCGACCTCTACGGCAGCCGGACTGAAGACCTCTGAGGAGGTCGGCATTAAGAACGTCAATACCGACGACTTTTCGAGTGGCATCACCTCAATCAATATCGGCGGCTTCTCGGGTCCGGTGCTGGGCTTTGCGAATAGCCTGCCGTGGGATCGGGGCGAGACTACCTATGTCGCTTCCGGCATTATCACGAAGATTCACGGCAACCATACGTTCAAGTTTGGCGAGGAGATTCGCAAAAACCGTGACTTTCTACTGCAAATCCAGGACAACGGTGGAGTCCGCGGTCACTTCGACTTCAACGGTAATCGGACGGCTATACCGAGTGACACTGCGGCGCAGAACGGCCCGGCCAATGCGTTTGCGTCATTTCTGCTTGACTTGCCCAACAGTGTGGGTCGCGACATCAAAGTCCTTGACACGCCCGGCACAAAACACAAGGAGTTTTTTAGTTTCTTTCAGGATCGTTGGCAGGCCAGCAAGAAGCTGACTGTCACTCTCGGGCTACGTCATGAATACTACACATCGTTGGTCGGCATCGTAGGTAAAGGCGGACTGTCGAACTACGATCCGGCTACCAACACGGCGCTGGTCTCCGGATATGGCAACATCTCTAATTCGGCGAACGTGAAGTCCACATGGAAAAACTTCGCACCACGCTTCGGAGTCGCCTATCGCCTGAATGATAAAACCGTCGCCCGCGTCGGATTTGGAACGACTATCATTCCGTTTCCAGATAACAGCTATGCTTTTAACTTTCCGGTCAAACAAAACAATGCCTTTACCGCGCCGAATAGCTTCTTACCGACTACGACTTGTGGCACAACCGCCTGCCCTGTAGTAAATATGGCCTCGGGCTTCCCTGACAAGATTTTCTTTACGATTCCCGATAACGGGATCATTGATGGCAACAATCCCGTGCTGAAGAGCTCGTCGTTGTTCGCCGTGCCGTTTAACCTGAGAGAGGGCAGACTTCATTCGTGGAATATAGCCATTCAGCGCGATTTGTGGTGGGGGTTCACAGCTGAGGCCGCCTACGTTGGCAACGTGGGCCACGGGATCGTGGATCGGCTGGATCTCAACGCTGCGAACACCCTGGGAGCTCCCGTGACATCTACCAGTGATAACAATGCTCGGCCGCTGTTCCAACTGTACGGCCGTACTGCCTCAGTCACTACGTGGATTCCGGTTAACACCCACCACTATAACGCTCTCCAGGTTAAAGTTGATCGGCGTTTGCGGCGAGACCTGCTTGTGACGACCAGCTACACACTGTCACGGGCAATTAATTATGACGACGAAAGCGGTAACATCAGCACTCCCGCTGACATTCACCGAAGCCTTGGGCCAGCCGGCTATAACCGGACGCACTCCCTGGTTCAGAGCTTCGTCTGGGCCATACCTTTCGCTAGTAACATGCACGGTTGGGCAAGGCGGGCGCTAGATGGCTGGCAGTTGTCAGGCATCTTCTCGCGACAATCCGGTACACCGCTCGACATCACGACCAGCGGGACGCTTCTGCATGCCCCTGGTAATACTCAGCGCGCGAACGTATATGGCATTCCCAGAATTCTGGGTAACACCGGACCGGGACAGCTCTATTTCGATACATCGATTTATGCAACGCCCGCTGCGACTCTCACTGGTCCGAATGGTGTTCCGTATGCTCCGTTCGGGATCTTGACGCGTAACGGCTCAAGGCTTAATGGGCCGGAATGGCTCAACCTGGATGGTTCGATCTTTAAGACGTTCAAGTTCAGTGAGCGATTTGGCTTCGAGCTTCGGGCTGATATATTTAATGCCCTTAACCATCCGAACTTTAATAATCCGAACACCGGCGTCAACAGCAATACGTTCGGTCAAATCAACGGTGTCGCCAGTTCAGCGCGTTTGGTGCGTTTGAGCGCCAGATTGACTTTCTAGATTCGCCATCGAAGGACTGAAACGATGATTACCAAGGACATCCAACGGAGAGAATTCCTGAAGGGGGCCGCGGCAAGCGCAGCGGCCATAGCAGTATTGCCAACCAGCCGCGTGCTCGGAGCCAATGATCGTGTGCGTCTCGGTGCTATCGGCTTCGGTGGTCGCGGTCAGGAAGATATGCGCGAGGCGCTCAAGCTCGCGAACATCGATTTTGTCGCCGTGGCTGACGTTTACAACCGGCGACATGCCGAAGCAAAACACCTCGCTCCCGGAGTGAAGACCTTCACTGATCATCGAAGGCTGTTGGATTTGAAGGACGTCGATGCCGTGATCGTCGCTTCGCCGCTTCATATCCACGGTCGCCATTTTCTGGATACCGTTGCGGCCGGAAAAGACCTTTATTGCGAGAAGACCATGACCTGGTCCATCGAGGAGGCTGAAGCGTGTCATGACGCTGCCCGCAAGTCAGATCGAGTCATTCAGGTCGGACTTCAGCATCAAAGCTCAGGGCCGCTCGTGGACGCCAAGCAGTGGATCAAAGATGGAACAGCCGGCAAGATCACGCACGTCGAATCCTGGATGAGCCGCAATACACCGAGGGGGAAAGGACAATGGGTCCGCTCGGTTCCGTCCGACTGCACGGCCGCGAACGTGGACTGGAACCTGTTTCTGAATGGAAGACGCGCCCGGCCATTCGATCCATACAAGTTCATCAACTGGCGGCTCTACTGGGAGTATTCGGGCGGCAACGTGACTGAGAATATGGTCCACCAGATCGCCCTGATTATGCGCACGCTGGATTTGCCGTTGCCAACCTCGGCTTATATGTCCGGCGGAGTGTTTTCCGAAAAGGATGGACGCGAAGTGCCCGACACGATCGCCGTGACACTGGACTTTCCCAACGACCTCACCGTGACCTGGCAATCGACGTTCAGTAACAGTCACTACGGTTTGGGTGAGCGCTACCTCGGTTCGCACGGCACAATTGAACGTCTCGCCGGTACTACCGACATGGTGACCGGTAAATCTCAAACGGGTGTCTGGTATTTCCCCGAGAAAGTGAATCGTCCTGAGGGAGCGGCCGCAGAAGGCCAGACGCAAGATGTGAATCACATGGCTAATTTCATCGACTGCATTCGTTCGCGTAAGGAACCGAACGCGCCGGTGGAGATTGGCTATCGGTCCGCCGTGGCGGCGCACATGGCCAATCTCGCTTACCGCCGAACCGAACGAGTCACGCTCGAGGCAGTCAAGCGATCGCCGACAAGCGTTTAGGACTGGCGAGACTATGTATCCGTGATCGCGGGAACTGCTTTCCTTGCAAGGTGATACTTTAGAAATCTTCGGGAAGCAACCAGGTTCGTATCTTCGCAATCACCTGCTCCTCCCTCGTGCGAGCCAGATCAAGAGAGGGTCGATTATGAGAGTTCGCACCTTGATGCTGGTTGTATTGACTTGCGCAGCTGTCGCTTTCGTTCAACCGGCGCAGACTAAGAAAGTAGGTTGGGTTTCCCTCTTCAATGGTAGGGACCTTGCGGGCTGGCATCTACGCGATCCGAAAGGTCCGAACGGGTGGAAAGTTCAGGACAAAGTTTATGTCAATACGCCGCCCAGCACCGACATTCAGACTGACGCTGAATACTATGATTTTCAATTGCACGTAGAATTCAAAGTAAGCGAAGGAGACGGCAACTCCGGTGTTTACATGCGTGACAAATACGAGGTGCAAATCTTCAACAGTTACGGCAAACCTGCCGTTGATTCGGGGTGTGGCGCGCTTTACCGGCGGATCGCTCCTGCCGTCAACGCATCAAAGCCCGCGGGAGAATGGCAGACTTTTGATATCACTTTTATCGGTAGCCGATTAACCGTTATTCATAATGGACAAAAGGTGCTCGATAATGTGGAGGTGGGGCCGATGGGAACGGGTGCGGCCGGCAAGCGACCAGATGGCCCAGGCCCATTACGTTTACAGGGTGATCACAATGCCGTCTCGTTTCGCAATGTTCGCATCCGCACGCTTACGAAAGAGGAAGCCGAAAAGTTGCTGCGAAGGTGATGGAGGCGTGGCGTGAAGAATGGTGCACGGAATTCGCCGGACGGCGCCATCAAAAGAACGGTGTTATGCTGGTGACAGACTAGCAGGGCGGATACGGCGCGAGCCATTTAAGGATTGGGTTCGCGCATTGCTTGGCTTGTCCGCGCAGCCTTCGAATAACTGTTTACGACCCGTCAATGCCTAAAGTCCAACCAAATGGCCTTAGCCAATCGATCATCCCAATCGATCGACTTGGCGCGACCGAGTTGGTCGTCGAGCGCATCAAGGAACTGCTGGAAAACGGCGCGTTGAAAGCCGGCAGCCGGCTACCGGCTGAACGGGAATTGGCCACCATGCTCGGGATCAGCCGTCCAACCCTGCGTACAGCGTTAAAGGCTCTTTCAGTCATGGGCGTAATCAGCGCACGGCCCGGCGCCGGTACTTTCATCGCTGACTCATTGCCCGAAATCTTCAATCAGCCGCTCCGCTTCATGACCTTGATTAGTGATACCGGTATCAATGATATCTTTCAAGCGCGTCTCATCATTGAGCCGGGCTTGGCCGAACTCGCTGCCAAAAACGTTTCGGATGCTCACCTGAATGTTATGGACAGAGAGATAAAGGCTATGCGCGAGTCGCTTGCCGATGCCGAGAGGTTTCTAAAACACGATCTCCGCTTCCATCAAACGATCAGTCGCGCGACAGGCAACAAGTTGATGAGTGGAATTATGGACAATATCCTGCAACAGCTCTTCCAACTTCGCGGACAAAAACATCCCGACGACGATGACCTGGAAGGGGCGCTAATCTGCCACGAACGAATCTTTCGAGCGCTCAAGCGTCGCGACGGCAAACGCGCCAAGGAGGTCATGGTCGCCCATCTGCGCACAGCCAGAGGACACTGGCAGTCATGAACCTGACTTAACTGACAACAACTGAAGATGGTTTAGGCCGCGCTCTATTCAAATCCAGCCTCTGCCTTGAAGGTCGAGCATGACCAGATTGTCAGTCAACAATCGTGGACGGTACTGGCGACTCTTACTTACGATCCTTCTCTGCATTCAAATCGTTGTGGCTCTTAACGGTCAGTCGTTTACCAGAAACGCCACGAGTTTCCCGGCCGTAACCGGCACGCAGGTTGAGCCGGCTAATCCTAAACTCGCTGCCTCCCGTCCTGCTGCCACGCTCAATGAGCTCTTTTACGAATCTCGGCCGGCTATGGGAACCTCGTTTGAGATATATCTTTATGCTTCCGACCACGAGCGAGCTTCCGAGTTATTTGAAGCGGCATTTGATGAGATCGAGCGAGTTGAAGAGGCATTAAGCAATTACCGACCTTCCAGCGAACTCTCACGTATCAATGCAAACGCCGCGGACGGTCCAGTCGTCACCGACAAAGAAGTTTTTGATCTGCTTGCGCAAGCTATCGACTACAGTCAACGCTCCGACGGCGCGTTCGACATAACCGTGGGAAAGCTAATGAAGGCCTGGGGCTTTTTTCGCGGCTCAGGTCATTTCCCCTCTGATGAAGAATTAACGCCCGCGCGGCAACAGACGGGTTGGCAGAATGTGAAACTCGATAAGCGAGTGCGCTCTATATCTTTTCTCAAGCGCGGTATCGAGCTGGACTTGGGCGGTATCGGAAAGGGATATGCTCTCGATCGCGTCGCCGAGTTGCTGCGTGAGGCGGGAGTTAAAGCAGCGCTAATCAGCTCGGGTTCGAGCAGTATCTACGCGATCGGCGCACCGCCCGGAAAAGTTGGATGGCCGGTGCGTATACCTGATCCGATGGATCGGACTCGCACACTCTACACTATTCTGCTGAAAGACCAGTCGCTTTCAACTTCCGGCAGTTACGAAAAGTTCTTCCATCTCAACGGTCGAACGTATTGCCACATAATGGATCCGCGAACTGGCCGTCCGGTTGAGGGGATGCTGCAAACCACCGTTATTACTCCGAAAGCTACTGACAGCGACGCGCTCTCGACTGCGGTTTTCGTAATGGGTCCGCAGCCATCAGCCAAACTGCTCGACAAGATTGCGGGAGCCTCTGCGCTGCTCGTAACCAACAAAATTGGCGTCGAAGAGATCGTGAAGATTCGTTGGCCCAAAGATCAAGGCAACCCATCACAGGTTAAGACGGAGAACAAATGAACAGAAGGAGTTTTGTCAAAGCCATATCCGCAGGCGCGCTGAGCGCGAGTGTCATGGGTCGTGGCATTGGAACGACAGGGATGGCGGCCCCGTCCGATCAGATCCGCGTCGGCATTATTGGTCCCGGGAGTCGCGGACAGGAGTTGATGCGATATTTCCTGCGCGTGCCCGGCGTGCGCATAGCTGGACTTTGTGACGTGTACGAGCCGCGCTTTGCTGCCGCGCGAAAGATCACTGGCGAAGACACGCCTATCTATCGGGACCATCGCCGCCTGCTGGAGGCGCGAGACATTGATGCGGTTATCGTCGCTACGCCACTTAGCTTTCATGCTGAGCACGTTGTGGCCTCGCTGCAGAGTGGAAGGCATGTATACGGTGAAAAGTCGATGGGCTTCACTGTCGAGCACTGCGAGCAGATTGTCAAAGCGGTATCGCACAGCGGCAAACATTTTCAAGTCGGCCATCAATATCGTTACGCACCCTGGTTTCAACAGGCGATCCAGCGCGTCGGCAAGGGCGAGATCGGCAACGTCACCCACATTTATGGTTACTGGCATCGCAACGGCAATTGGCGTCGTCCCGTGCCGGATCCAAAGTTCGAGCGGCTCATCAACTGGAGAATGTATAAGGAATACTCGGGTGGGCTAACTGCCGAACTCGGTTCACACTTCATTGACTTTGCCAACTGGCTCTTTGACGCAACGCCGGAATCGGTTGTCGGCAGCGGTGGCATAGACACCTATCTTGACGGACGCGAAACCAACGACAACCTGCAGATCATCTTTCGCTATCCCGGCGGACGCACTTTCGTCTTCAGTTCGCTGACCGACAATGCGAAAGTGGGAGCGGAACTTTGGATTTACGGAAAGGGTGGCAGTGTCGAAGTGACGCTGGAGGACGCTACTTTTTTCTACGAACCTAAACGAGCTGCATCACCTGTCCCTGAGGCCTCAACTGAGCGAGGAGTACCCACGGGCGCGACGTATCGCACTCAAGGCGAGATGCCATATCGAGGTCCAGGCAGTCCGGTTAAGATTCCCGAGGGAGCCGAAGGCAATCCCAATTTTGTCGCCTGCCGATCGTTCATCGAAAGCCTTCGTAACAATACCCCGTCACTTACGGACGAGCACGTGGGATGGAGCTCAGCGGTAAGCGTTTGTCTTGCAAATGAGGCCATTGCTCAAGGTCGTCGCATTATATTCGCCGACCATCTGCGTACAAACCGTATCAGCCGCTGATAAGAATCAACAGAAGAAAAAACCTGTTGCAATTTAGGGGGAACGCTTCGCAATCGCGTTCAGCAGATAAGCCCAGGATGATCGCTCTCATTATGTTTCTCAGTGGGGTGCCTGGACGACGTTCATGGCATAAGTTGTCGCGCAGATACGAGAAGGTTCCCGAGAGACCCAACTTAGGCGTGACCGCATATTGCCATTGCACGTTGGCATTGTGACGAATGCGCTTAGCCTGATCGAACAGTCTGAGCTGTTGAAAATCCAGCACGCCGGGATCATAGGCGCGTGGCGTCCGGTCGGATTAGCGGTAAATCAGCTTTCCGTCGAACTTCTTGTTTGGCTTGTAACTGATTTGAGTCCCGAACGTATTCTCATTCGAGTTTGCGACTTGCCGGTTTTTCTATCCCAGCCTTCCCACTGGTAGTCGAGCTGCCACTTCAGCCCACTTCGCCAAATCCCACACGCCTTCAGCAATGAAGTTCTGCCGGTGAAACGAGAACGGCTTTTTTTCGATCAGCTCCGTTCCGAAGCCGCCCACGATGCTCGTGCGCCACAACGATTCACTGAAGGCCGCGTAGCCGGGAAAGAAAATGTCCGGCGTCTTGTTGTTGTAATCATAAGAACGATAACGGATGTCAATCACGATGCAAGCTTTTACTTGTTCCCTTATTTCTGACGCACGACACTAGGTAAGGATTCGAGATCCGTTGATTTTGCTCCGCAACGACTCCATCAGGTAGACCATTCGGCTTTGGAAGCTAGCAAATGTAAAATTTGAAATCGGAAAGGCGAAATTGGGTATTTCAGTTCTGTAGGATGACACTTGCGAGTGAAGAATTCTGGGGGACGTCTGGGTGACAATTCTAACGTTCTGTTAAGTTTGAAAACATAGAATAAGAATTACTGACGAGGAATGGAGCGGGCGATGGGACTCGAACCCACAACCGCCAGCTTGGGAAGCTGAATTTTCGATCCTTTATTTTCAACACTTACAAAACGCTGCCGAAAAAATGTACGTGAATGCACTGCATACCGTGCATGCGTTGCCTGATTTGCGTGTCGTTGCGGGACGTTTGGGGGACGGTTTTGTTACTCGATAGCGAAAGCATATACGTATCAGAATTCTTATTCGCCGCTCTAAAGCGGTCCCACCCCTCGCAAGTCTTCCCAGCCTCTCGGACAAGCTGTCGCTCAAGCCTGCTCGTGAGTTATCGAACGAGTCCCGATGCGATACAGCCATCGTTGCTGTGTCAACTACGACTCCATTCATGCGGCCATTAGGATGCGGCCTGGCACAGTCGCTCAAAAATTGAGCTTCAGCGCGAATTGGATCAGCCGCGGGTTGTTGCTCGTCGAGATAATGCGGCCAAAATCGCCTGGGTCGCCTGTGATTTGGCCAGTGTTCGGATTTATAGAGGTGGAAGGAACGGCGTTGAAGCTGCTGATCGGATTTGCGAAGTTGACATGATTGAAGAGATTGAAAAACTCGGCGCGGAATTCGAGGTTCTTTGATTCGCTGAGCGGGAAGCGTTTGATGATTGAGAAGTCTACATTGCTCTGCCCCGTTCCGCGCAAGACGTTGCGACCGACGTTGCCAAAGTCGGTTCCGGTCGCGCCGGCAATTGCCGCGCCGTTTGAACTGGGAATCACTTGACCCGTCAATACGGTAGGCCGAGCAAAGGCGAATGGGCTGAAGAAATATCCCGCCGGAACGTTGCTCATCGCGGTGCTGACCGTTGCGCCCGGCGTCCAACTTGGTCGCGACCAGCCATTGTT
>JBKPEE010000168.1:0-3030 GCA_046728235.1 Acidobacteriota bacterium | reverse complement strand
TTGTAAATGCGAGAGACGCACAGATTCATTTGGTCATTCGCACACACGGGCCGGCCAGCGCAGACCCGTCAATTCTCAATCAACAGCTAACGAGCTTCGGCGGCGGTTGTATGGTGAATATGTGTGCGAATATTCAGGCTGCCCGATTCCTTCAATAGATTAAGATTGCGCGGCGCGGGTTTCCCTCCGTTCATTAAAAACAGAGAAGCCTGTTGCTGGGCAGGGTGGAAAAATGTCCGGATGGACAAAGGCTTGGTGGTTAGCTATCTCGCGCTCGACCTTGAGTTCATTTCCGGATACGGTGAGTTGCCTCGCAAATGCGCTCACCGTATGATACCCGCTAACCCGGCTGAGTCTCGGTCGGACACTAAGTTTACTGATCTCCAGCATTCAACCTTTGTCCCGTGCGGTGATCATCTCATCAATCTATATTGCACGATAACCAAAGGAGTACCCCATGAAAGAAGACTCCGTGCAAACCAGTAAAGGTAAATCTCAGTTTAATGTGGCAGGTGTAAGCAGGAGAAGCTTTGTCAAGAGCACCGTAACCATAGCGGCCGTGACCGCCGCCGTTCCCTTCGAACCGCTACTCGGCGGCAAAGATTCAGTTGCCGAGGCGGCAGTGGTAAGTGGTAATTCTGCGAATCGCGCGAACAATTCTTTCAATTATCGCAAGAGCATGGCTCAAGCGGAAAAAATCAATATCGGGACCCAATCAGATAACGGTGACACAGCGAGATTCACGGACTTTAGTTGCAGTTACAGCAAAGCCCTATTGCACGACAGCCTCGGCGTGCCAAACGCTGCTGCTTGGCTCAGCTTAAGAAATGCTTTCGCTGCCGGCAACGCCACCGACTTCGTAAACATTATCGTGGGGAATCCGGGCGGCGGCCCAAACTCGAAATTGAATGGCCCGCAGGGGGCGTTGGCATTTGACTTGGAAGGTGTCGACTCACACTGCACCGTCATCCCACCCGCACCGAGCGTAACCAGCGCGCAGACTGCGGCTGAACAGGTCGAGCATTATTGGGCCTCGCTACTGGCCGACGTGCCGTTCACCGAATACGCGACGAATTCATTGGCAGCTCAGGCCGTGGCCGATCTGAACAACACGTCGTTTCTCAGAAGCTCGGAGAATAATCAGTTCCCGTACCCGGTGACCGCGCAGAATCTGTTCCGCGGGCAGTTCATTTCGGGCGACGGTAGTGCGCAGGGACCATACATTTCGCAGTTCATGATCCATCCGACGTTCTATGGCGCGCAACCGCTTGAGCAGAAGTACCAGACTTTCCTTCCCGTAGGCGGAGGCGGAAGTGACTATATGACGTCAGTCAGTGAATACCAACTGGTCCAAAACGGCGGAGACTCAGGACGAACGTTGGCATTTGATTCTATATTGCGTTATATCCGCAACGGGCGTGACCTCGCGGCGTATACGCATGTTGATGTGCTCTATCAAGCGTTCTTTGTCGCCTTCCTCGTCTTGGCGGGTTTGGGTGCCGCCTCCAATTCGGGTAACCCTTACATCGGTTCGCTAACACAAAAAGGCTTTGGCACCCTCGGCGGTCCGGACGCAGCGGGAACGCTAGCAGAGATGGCCACCCGCGCTCTCAAAGCCGCCTGGTTTCACAAGTGGATCAAGGACATGCGCATGCGACCCGAGGAGTACGGGGCGCTGGTACATGCGAGGAAGAGCAATGCGAATCCAATGCCCCAGGCAGCAGCGGCGCTGGATAGCGATATGCTGAACTCGGCGGTGCTTCCAATTATCTATTCGAACTACGGCTCCTACCTGCTCCCACAGGCATTTCCAGAAGGATCACCGACACATCCATGCTACCCAACGGGGCATGGCACGGTCGCTGGCGCTTGCGTTACTGCGTTGAAATTCTTCTTTGATGGCAGTCAGAAGATTCGTCCACTGCTTACAGGGGCCGGACGGGACGTCTACGTACCGAGTACGGATGGCCTTTCGCTTGACAGGTATGCGGGCACCGACAGAAACAATCTGGACATTAACGGTGAACTGAACAAACTAGCCTACAATATATCCTTTGGGCACGGGATTCACGCTGGCATACACTTCCGCAGCTCGACTTATTGGTCGATCCTTTTGGGCGAGGAAGTTGGGCTCAGCGTCCTGCAGGATCGGGCCAAGTCCTATAACGAGCCGTTCAGTATCAAGATCACGAAATTCGACGGAACGACAGCGACCATCACCAACCAATAAACACAAAACCAGCCCTTCGCTAACTTGGTCGACCCGCAAAGATCGTCCGTCAGATGAAGAAAACTGGGTGGCCGGTAATCTTGATGGTGAATGGCAAAGCCGAGTTAGTCGTCCAGGATGCTGAAAGTTACCAGAGACTTCTGGAGGCGCAGGATAGGATGGCAGCGATCGAAGGCATAAAGCGCGGATTGGAGAGCATGAAACGAAATGCGGCAAGCCTGCCGAGAAGTTCTTCCTGGAATTCTTTGCTGAGAAGGGAATCTCGGAGCACGAATGAAAGCGCTACGCAGTCGTCTTCGAGGAATCAGCTCAGGCAGATGGCCCCGTCTCGTTGTGTGGCTTTTAACTTCTGACCACCGATCCCGGTCTTGGCTTTCGTCCCACCCTTCATCAGCTTGTATTCGACTGAATCGACTAACGCGCGCCAACTGGCTTCGACAATATTGGCTGAGACACCGACCGTGCCCCACGACGTCTTTCCGTCGGTTGAAGTAATCAGCACACGGACCAGACTAGCCGTGCCGGAGAGAGCACCGCTGATGACTCGCACCTTATAGTCCTCCAGGTGCACTTCGCCGAGCGAGGGATAGAACTTCTCCAGGGCGCGTCGTAGCGCCTGATCCAATGCATTGACCGGGCCGTTGCCGCTGGCCGCCGTATGCTCCACGCGATCTCCCACCTTGATCTTGACGGTCGCTTCGCTCATGGGCATCAAAGCGCCGCGATGCTCGTCGATGACGCGAAACCCCAGGAGTTCGAAATACGGTTCCGGCGCGCTCCGGAGCCGGTGAACGAGTAGT
>JBKPEE010000167.1:0-4481 GCA_046728235.1 Acidobacteriota bacterium | reverse complement strand
CCGCATTCGCGTACACAAACCCGCTCATTCAAGGGGCACGCCGGTCAAATGGCCGTCGACCAGCCCAATCTTCAGATAATCCTTCAGAAATATCTCTCGCTGATCTGCACTTTCTGCGACGCTTCGACGCAACAGTTTCTTACTTCGAGCGCTTGAGATAATAAGTCGTGCCTTTCAGTCCGTTCCTATCAGTGCTCGTCACATCTATGGCGATCAATTCCCAGCCTTGGCCACCGAGACCGTTGAGCACATACGATAAGTCGCCGCTAGTCGAGAATACGGATTTGTACTCCCAATTGGTCTTGGCCGAGTCTTCCTTTTGCGCCCGAATAGTTAACCCTAGGCAGCAGAGCATCAGAATTAGAGCGCCGAACCAAGCATATTTCGATTTCATTTTGTCCTCACTTTCAGAGGAGAGTGGTTGTTACCGCGATGAGCCGCCCAACGGTTGAGTTGACCGGGCCACGGCGTTACCGAGCAGCTTAGCCGGGCCACGCTTGATGCGAAAGTCGCTTCCCGTGGCTCCGATCCAACGATTTGTTATGCGGCGGTCATTGGCAACCAGGCTTGGAGATTGGATCGTCGAGGCCCCAACTCATGCTGAAACCATCCCACTCATTACTTGAGCCCTGGCCAGCCCACTGTAGGTCCGCGCGATAAGGACCTTTGCAGTAACGCGCAGCCTTGCCGCCGTAGTCTTTTCCCCATTCGGTAAGAGGCTCCTCCATGTAAATAGACCAGCCACGTTTTGTTAGTTCACCCTCGTAGTACCCGCGAACTTCAGCGTAGCACAAACTTGTTCGATACGTGTCGCTGACGACCGGAAGCTAATTTTTAACCACTGGAAACGGCGATAGGGCGAGCATGCCCGCCCTATCTAAGTTAGAAGAGATGTGTCTGCTTCAGCCTGTTTGAGTAGCAGCCTTGGCAGCAATCTTGTGGAACGTTGAATTGGCCACCTCAAAGGTTTCCACCTTTGGTGTTCCCTCCACCACTTTGGACAAGGCCTTCAATACCTCGGGATAGCCCGTGCGGCTGTAAGCCTCCGCGTCCTCTTTGGTGTCCCAGAGGCTGTTGCCTATCGCCTCGGAGCGTTCCGGAGCGACAAACGTAATCTCATCACGGAATCCCTTCTGCTTGCTGAGCAGTGGGAGAATTTCGTTTTCGATAGCGCGAGTAAACTCTGAGGCAGAATTTGCCTTGAGTTTCATAGTGACGTGTCGTGCAAACATTTTAGCTCTCCTTAGATCATTGAGCTGTTGGCTTCAGATAGACTGGATGATCCCAGCGAAGCTGAGAAAAGAGCAAGCTAGACTCGGTTCACACTCATGGTACATCGCACCGCGGTATATGTCAAGTCCGCAACATAGTTTACAAACAAAATATATGTTGTAGACAGAACATGATCGGATTGCGAATTTCGGATTTGGGAGGTTGTGACTTAAAATCAGGACTTATTTCAAACATACACATTGCGGCGGGAATCTTTGGCGATTGCACGGTAGCACCCCCGGAGAACAAAAATGAAGTTACTATCCATTGATACCACACCTAATCCAAACAGTATGAAATTGAATTTGGATGAGAGGCTGGCCAATGGGGTCGCGAATACATATACGCAGGAAAGCATCGGCAGTGGGCGCCCCGAAAACAGTGGAGATTGTCCCGCTTACATCAAAAAGATCCTTGCCATCCCGGGAGTCAGCAGTGTTTTCCGTGTCGCAGACTTTATGGCCATTCAGCGAAAGCCAACTGCTGGATGGGAGGATATCTTGTCCCAGGCCCGCGTCGTACTCGAATCCTCCAGTTTGAACAACATGAAGCCAGAGCCAGAGGAACCGTCCGATAAGGAATGGCGCGACGTAATGGTATCGGTGCAGCATTTTCGAGACATCCCAATGTTGGTCAAAGTGTCCTCGGGTAATGACACGATTCGCTTGCCGCTGCCCGAAAGATTCGGTCAGGCTATTGAGCGAGCGATGGGTGCATCGGAAAACATGCTGATGGAACGAAAGTGGATAGACGAAGGCGTGCGCTACGGGGAGCTACGCGACGTTGGCGCGGCGTTAGTGCGCGAGATTTCAGCTGTCTATGATAAAAAGAAGTTAGAAGAATTGGTTGAGAGGGCCTATCACCCTGACTTACCTGAACCGGTCAAAGCGAACGGGGAAGAACTAGACGAACTGGGCAAAATGGTGCGGGCCTTTGAATCTCCCAGGTGGGAAGAACGATTCGCGGCGCTAAAGGAATTGGGTAGAAATGCAACAGCTCAGATAGATTCTAAAGTTCTGTCGCTAGTTATCAGAGCTACCAAAGATCCAAAGATGTCGATTCGCCGTTTAGCGGTGGTCTTCCTTGGGCTGATAAAAACTCCCGAAGTCTTAGCTCCACTTTGTGAGGCTCTGAAAGACGTGGCAGTTGGAGTGCGCCGATCGGCAGGCGATGCGCTAACAGATTTCGGAGACAGACAGGCTATTGGCCCGATGGTTGAGACATTGAAAGATCCGAACAAACTTGTCCGTTGGCGTGCCAGTCGATTTCTTTATGAGTTCGGGGACGAAAGCGTTCTCCCCGCACTCAGAGAGGCTCAGGATGATCGCGAGTTTGAAGTGGCGATGCAAGTCCGGCAAGCCATTGAACGGATAGAGAGCGGCAGGGTGGGCCAGGGACCCGTTTGGAAACAAATGACCCACGGGATTAACTAGTCGACCTTTACAGTCCTCTAGTCAGGGCAGAGAGTCTCTTTGGTGCCGGCGCCCGCCAACAAGGCTTGCATATGTTGCCCGGCCTTCCACGCGCCGGTACGACCCGCGGCCTCAATGCCATCTCTCCAGGCCTGTTGTGCACCAGCAAGGTCGTTCACTTTAGCCAGGGCTGTGCCAAGCATCTGATAGGCGGCCGTATAATCGGGATTGAGACTGACGACTTGGCGCAAAGACTTCGCTGCCTCAGCCCAGTGCTCCAGTTTGTATTGTTCACTGGCCAGGCCGTACCAGACCATAGCGTTTTCCGGCTGCTCGGCGAGCATTGTGCTAAAGATTTCGATCTTCGACGGGACCATCGGTTTGTAATCTCCCTTTCTCTGCTGAAAACTCCATTCATAGCTAATCATTGGGATTGACGGTTTCTGGCTGCTAACCTCCGCAGCCATGACTGCCATCTTGACTTCCGTTAACCTGTGACTCGGAAACTGTTCCTCATCTTACGGAATTCGCTACCACTTTCCAGCCTTTTTAGTCGGGTCTTTGCGCAGAAGCAGTCCTTCCACAGGAGGAGCGTGGTACGAATGACCCCATGGTCGGTCAAGGATTTAAATCCTCTTGTTTTAAGCACTTGTCGAAACGCTCAGATGCGCGAGCATTTGCCATTCTCTCCAATCCTTTAGCATTGCGTACGGTTTGCTATACATTGCGTGCTATTAGTTCTGGACACAAATTGTCCACAGCCATATCCGAGTCGAAAGAGTCTAGTCTTTGTAAATTATTGAGGTGTAAGGAGTAATTGGTAGCGGGGGCCGGGATCGAACCGGCGACCTTGGGGTTATGAATCCCACGCTCTAACCATCTGAGCTACCCCGCCATAGGAAAGTTGCGAGTTTCGAGTTTCGGGTTTCGAGTTCACGAAATCAGCCTCAACTGAGTTCGGCGCATTATACGGACCGCTCAGCGGAAAGGGCAAAGAGCAGAAGGCAGAGGCCAGAGATCAGAAGTCAGAAGTCAGAGGTCAGGTCAGAGGTTAGACGTCAGAGGTCAGAGATTAGCACCCATCAACGAGCATCGAGACATCGACCTCAGAGGTTTTTCGCAGTTAGAACGCGTCAACAGCCTCACAACAGTAACGCTGCATTTCCATTCGCAAATTTAGCTTCAAATGTTTGGACGGCCCGTTTGCAGCGCCTTGAGAAGCTGATCGACCAGTTCGATCTCCTCATCGCCCGGCTCGAGATCCTTATATTTCAGCAGGGCCTGCGTGGCCGCAGTCACATCGGCGAGACGGTGATAAACGAGCGCCAGATTGTAATAGACGAGCGCAAAGTTAGGTTCGATCTGCGCTGCCGCTTCGTAGTGCAGACGGGCGAGCGGAAAGTCACCCGCATCATAATAAAGATTTCCCAGGTTGTAATGTGCTTCGACGTGCCGCGGATCGTGCTTTAATGATTGCGTGAAATGATCAAGCGCTTCGATGATGTTGCCACGATCGAGATCAATGATTCCGAGATTGCAGTAAGCCTCCGCAACATTATCCCCTTCGACGATCGCCTGGGTATAAAACTCCGCGGCGCCCAGATCACCTTGTTCATGCAGCACCAAAGCTTCTTCGAACGGCGTCAGCAGGCGTGACACCGCCCCACTCGCCGGCCGGAACAAACTCAGTTGACCCTGCAGCTCTGATTCAATCTGTTTGAGGGTCAGGCCATGCGCGCGTTTCTCGCGAACCCGACGGAACAACGTCAGGGCATGAAAATCGTAGGAGTATTCGCC
>JBKPEE010000166.1:0-21240 GCA_046728235.1 Acidobacteriota bacterium | reverse complement strand
CGGAAGGATTGTGCTGGCGGTCGTGTGGGGTATCGGCTTCATAATTCCAATGTTGATTCTCGCCATCCAAACCTACGTCGGAACCGTTTATCATGGCAAAGAAAGTGAGGCGTGGAATTGGTTTGCTCCGAACATTGTGCCCACAATTGGACTGATTGTCGCGACCTTTACTGCTACAGCGTTCGAAACCGCTAAAGCCGACAAAGCCGTCGCGATGCCCTTTTTTATATTAACGCTGCTACTTTCGATGCTCTATGTAATAGCGTTTATATCGATCTTTTTGCTTGAGCCACTGACGAATTCGCCACCGCTTGAGACACTCAAGCGATCGAGTTTATTCCTCGGAATCATCCAGGGCCTGGTGACGACAACTCTGGGAGTCTTTTTCATGAAGAGCCCAAAGAGCCGATGAATGCGGTCCCAGATCACGTTGCGTTGACGGTACTTTCCATCGGGATGGCCTTAGCGTAAGTGAGCCGTATCTTTTCCTACATGGCTTTGCCGCGCATCTGCATGGCAGAGCCATAATCGCGTCAGTCCACCTATTGCCGCGTCAATCGATAGATCAAAATCGCGGCGCGTTTGGTGAGCGCCGGCATCGAGGCGAGATCAACCGACTCTCCCGGCGCGTGCGCGCCGACGCCGTCCGCACCTAGGCCATCCAAACCGCTAATCAGGTTCGAAACATACGCAATATCACCCGCGCCGCGATCAGCCGGATCGACCGTGCCGACTTTGCCAAATCCCAAGTCCTGACTTACCTGGCTTAGCTGGTTCAGAATTGCGTAGTTGCCTTCTGTAGGCGCCATCGCCGGAATCCCATCTTCAAAACTTATCCTGGCGGAAGTGCCCGGCAGGTTGGCGGCGACGATCGCGCGCATCCGTGTGCGCGCGGCTTCCTTTTCAGCTTCATTGCTGAAACGCAAATCGCCGCGCACAAGCACCTTTGGCGGAACCACATTGGTCTTGCCGCTGGCCGTTCCGTTAGTGCCGGTCAGTGCCGCCTCAGTGCCGCCAACGATCAGGCTGGGATTAAAAGTGAAGTTCTTGTTTGCGTGAAACTCTTCATAGAACTTGTCGAGAATGCGTGCCGCTTCGAGAATTGCGCCCGCGCCCATACGCTCTTTGAAGATTTGTGACGAATGGCCGGTGTTGCCGCTGACTTCCAACATCCACGAACTGCTGCCGCGACGGCCCACGGTCGCATCGTTGCCGCGTGCGGCTTCGAAGCTGAGGGCGAGATCGCTCCGCTTCGCCGCGGCAATCATGTCCGCACGACTGATTTCAACGGGCCGGCCGGCAGCTTCTTCGTCGCCGGTGAGCATCACGATGACGCGCATGTCCTTCAACGACCCGGCATCGGCCAAAGCCTTTAGCGCGTAAAGGAGCACCACGTCGCCGCCTTTCATATCGGAACTGCCGTTGCCGAAGGCTTTGTTTCCTTCACGCCGCCAGTGTTCACCCTGAAGCACCGTGTCGATGTGGCCGAGCAGCAGGATGCGCTTGCCGCGGGCGTTTGCGTTTGTGTTCTCGGCGAGCAAATGGCCGCCGCGATTCATCTCGCGCGGCATGTCGATCCAACGCGTGTCTAGACCGATCGATGCAAACTCGCTTTTGAAAACCTGGCCTACCTGTTTTACGCCCGCGGTGTTTTGCGTCGCACTTTCGATGTTCACCACGCGCTCGAGCAATGCGATGGCTTCGTCTTTATGCGCATCGATGTAGTTGACGATGCGTTGCTCTTCAGGCGAGAGATTTTGTGATTTAGCGGCCGAGGCAAAGCAGGCAATTAGCACGATCAAAATCAGTGTATAGTTGATTCTCCTCACAATGTTTCTCCGCGATGTCCGTGGTTGATGAACTAATGAAGTCTTCGGCTTGCACGTACGGTTGTAGTCGGAAGCGAGGGAAAGTTCAAGCGTGCTGGGGGTGAAACGGGATGATAGGAAGCGTGGCTGGGTGCGCACTCGGACATTAAGCCTTGAGTCTGGCGGGCTACTGTCAGAAGTCCACTGCGCGGACTAGAGTGCGCTGGCAAGTTTCACTCATGACTACCCCACTCACAAACCTATCGCGACGTTTCATTGCAGTTGTTGGTTTGGTTCTTTGCAATTGCGCGCTGGTGTTCACGCAAACTCCGGCCGCCGGAGGCGCAACTGCCGCTGAGCCGCGTTTTCACCTCGTGCAGTCGGTCTCCGGTACGAAGATTCACGACGAGAGCGGACGCTTTGCCGTCGACGATCCGCGCACAATGTTCTACGTGCCCGCGGATGCACAAGTCGTTGTCTATTTCACTTGGGAAGGTCCAGCAGGGCCACATCACCTTGAAGGCATTTGGAAGGATCCAGCGGGCAAAGTAGTGCTGATCTCCGGATTTGATTACACATCCACCCAGCTGCGTTTTGGCGGTTATTTCAAAATGCTGCTTGAATCAGCGACGCCCGGAACGTGGACCGTGGAAGCGCGTATCGACGGGGAGTCGCTCGGCCTGGGAACTGAATGTGTCGACACTGCCGCCGGGAATCTATCGCGTCGACGTGCTGCTCGATGCGGACACGGTCTGGCGAACTTTCTTTCGCATGGTTGAGTGAAAGGAGTGGCCATTCGAGTAAGCCGTCAAGTCCGCGCAGCGGACCGCGTTACAGTAGCCCAGCAATTTATTCCTGGGTACGCAATCGTAAGTTATGAGGTCAGTACCGGGAGCGATAGCGACCGGGTCTCGTTGTTGCCGATTGCCAAATACTAATTGTCTGTTCGTCCGGTCCGAATCAATCGGCAATGCCCAAGCCCGGTCGCTACCGCTCCCGGTACTGACACCCTTGCTCAAGCTAGTTTTATTTCTCACGCATCTTCGGCTATAACATGGCGCGCTGTTGATCTCAGTCTTTGTAAAAAGGAATCAAACATGCTTGCCATGCATCGTGCCCTATTAGTCGTAGTCCTGTCCCTTTTTTTCTGCTCATGCCGCTTTCATACATAAGCAGCCAAACCCTTCCCAGCGAAACGCCCCAGGAACTCAAGCCCACCAATTACGGGTTTGAATACATCCGCCGCGAAATAATGATTCCCATGCGCGACGGCGTGAAACTGCATACCGTCATCATCGTGCCGAAGAGCGCCACCGCTCAGAAACGCGCGCCAATTCTTTTGACGCGTACGCCTTACAATGCCAACGAACTTACCGGTCATGCGGCGAGTTCGCATCTGGGACCGATACTCAACGGCTATGACAACGCGCTCGAAGTGATTGTGGAAGGCGGATACATTCGCGTGGTGCAGGACGTGCGCGGCAAGTACGCGTCGGAAGGCGACTATGTGATGAACCGGCCTTTACGCGGGCCTTTGAATCCCACCAAAGTCGATCATGCGACCGACACTTACGATACGATTGACTGGCTGGTCAAGAACGTTCCTGAGAGCAATGGTAAGGTCGGCATCCTCGGCATTTCTTACGATGGCTTTCTGCCGTTGATGGCGCTGGTGAATCCTCATCCCGCTTTGAAGGTTTCAGTGCCGATGAATCCGATGGTTGACGGCTGGATGGGCGATGACTGGTTTCACAACGGCGCGTTTCGCGAACAGAACCTGCCTTACATCTATGAGCAGGAGGCGTCGCGCCGGAACGATTATAAGTGGTGGACCACCAACTTTGACGATTACGACATGTACATGCAGGCGGGCTCGGCGGGCGAGCTGGGCCGTCAACGCGGCCTGGAACAAGTCGGGTTCTGGCGCAAGCTCGTCGAGCACCCGGCTTACGACTCGTTCTGGCAACTGCAGGCGATGGATAAATTACTGGCGAAGGAGCCCTTGAAAGTTCCGGTCATGTTGGTTCATAGCCTTTGGGATCAGGAAGATATCTATGGCGCTATGGCGGTTTACAAAGCGATTGAGACGAAGGACACGAATAACGATAAAGTGTTTCTGGTGATGGGGCCGTGGCATCACGGGCAGGAGATTGCGGACGGCAGCACGCTCGGTGCTTTGAAGTGGGGAAGTGACACGGCACTCTATTTTCGGCAACACATCCTGCGCCCGTTTTTCGATCATTATTTGAAAGACGATGCGCCCAAGATGGATGTGGCGCCGGTGACGGCGTTTGAGACAGGGACGAATGAATGGCGGCGATATAATTCCTGGCCATTGAGTTACAACCCCGATACTTCGAATGATGCGACGTTGAAGCAACTGGGCGCGCGAGTCGTCCACGAGCTTCCTGCCTCACGTCCACAGCCGCTTTATTTGCGCGACTTCATGAAGCTCAGCTTTGAAAAACCTCCTCGCGGCGAAGATGGACGTGGGGAAGCAGATCCGCGCATTGAATATGACCAGTACATTTCCGATCCGGCAAAGCCCGTAACGAATCGTATCCGCCCGGTGCCGACGGCGGGTTACGACACCTGCGAGCAGTGGCCCTGCTGGTTGGTTGACGACCAGCGCGATTTCTCGGGGCGGCAGGATGTGCTCGCATACAAATCTGATGTCTTGACCGCGCCTCTGCAGATTAGCGGGCAACCAGTCGTGAACCTAATCGCCTCAACCAGCGGGACGGATTCTGACTGGGTCGTCAAGGTGATCGATGTCTATCCCGATGAAGTTGCACCTGACGCCAAACTCGGCGGCTATCAACTGGCGGTTTCGATGGACGTCTTTCGCGGGCGATATCGCGAGAGCTTTGAAAACCCAAAAGCGATCACGCCGAACGAGCCTCTGCTTTATCGCTGGTCTCTGCCGACGGTCAATCATGTTTTTCTGCCGGGGCACCGCATTATGATTCAGATCCAGTCAAGCTGGTTTCCGCTTTACGATCGGAATCCGCAGACGTTTGTGCCGAACATCTTCTGGGCCAAGCCGAGCGATTACAGACCGGCGACGCAGCGGATCTATCACACCGCCAGTCAGCCGAGTTTTATCGAGTTGCCGGTGATGACGAGCAGGTGAGCTTGATATGGAGTGCGGCGGCTTGACGCCGCTTTCGCACGCGCCAATAAAATCTTCGAACCTGCGTCAATCGAAAGATTCGAAAAAGCGGCGTCAAGGGCACCCCACGCGAGCTGCTCGCGCGGGGACCCCGCCGCCGCCGCACTCCAAAATTCGAAACGCGACCACTATTCCGATACTGACTACATTCCGTGTCTTTGTGTTTTAATCTCAAAAAGGAACAGGTGAAAATGGCTGAAGCGAAAACCAAACCAACCAACCAAACTGTGAAAGACTTTATCAGCAAGTTGCCGGATGCCGAGACGCGCGCCGATTGCAATGAGATCGCGAAAATGATGGAAGAGGCGACCAAAACAAAAGGCGTCATGTGGGGTGCGAATATCGCCGGCTATGGCACACGCACAATCAAATACGCCGGGGGTAGGGAAGCGGACTGGCCGCTAATCGCTTTTTCGCCGCGCAAGCAGAATCTGACCCTCTACATTGCTGCCGGCGATGAAAAGAACGCCGACTTTTTGGCAAAGCTGGGAAAGCATAGTTTGGGAAAGGGCTGCCTGTATATCAAACGCCTCTCAGATGTAAACATCCCCACGCTTAAGAAACTCATCAACGCTTCCGCCAAACGGACGAAGCAATAGTTTGGCCGAGCGCTGGATGTGCCATCGGTGTGCTCGGCGGAGCCAAAATAGGAGCAGCCTCTTTGGCGAGGGGCCAGTTTGCAATCCGGGTGAAGCGTTTCGGTTATACTCCACAAAGAAAGGCTGATCACGCTGACAACTGACCTTCCATCGGGAGAGACACGAGAACCATCAGGAGGCATCATGAAAATCACTTCTTCAATCTTCGCTGCACTCGCTTTGATCGTTACATGTGCAATCGCCGCAATGGCCCAAACGTCACGGCCGGCCCAGACGCAACGGCCAACCCCGACGCCCGCCGTTCAGCCGAGACCGACGCCGCCGCCGGCCACTGCGAATACACCTGTGCCGCAAAGCAAGATTGCGTTGATCGATACGACCGCGTTCGGGGACGAGAAGAATGGGATCTACCGCTATGTCGATGCCACCAAAACTGTCGCCAACGAATTCAAACCGCGCACCGATGAAATGCAGAGTCTGGAGAGCCGGCTCAACGCCCTGGGTAACGAGCTTGATGCCCTGATGAAGGCAACGCCCGTGAATCAGCAGGCAGTCCAGGCAAAACAGCAACAGGGGCAGAGCCTGCAGGCGGAGTATCAAACGAAGAAGGCTAAACTGGACGAGGACCTGGGCAAACGTTACGAACAACTCGTATCGCCGATCTCCCGGCAGATTGGCGCCGCGATGGATCAATTCGCGACGCAACGTGGAATCACCATGACATTCGACCTGAGTAAGCTCTTGCCGGCCATTCTCACTGCCGTGCCTGGCACTGATATGACTCAGGCGTTCATCAATGATTTCAACAGCAAGTACCCGCGGACCGGCGCGGCGCCGCGCTAATGGAAAGACTATCACCGATTTTCACGATAAAAAGCTGCGCCGGCTTGCCTCAAGGTGATAAGACCCGCTTCTTATTCACACCGGGCTTCAGAGAGTGTGTCAAAACTCGAATTTGACGTCTGATCTGCACGTTGCTGCTTTTCACGAATAAAAACATGAAGAGGAATTCGAGTTTTGACAGGCCTCTTCAGCCCGGTGATTGAACGCCGCGACAGACCAGGAAACTGTTTCAACAGTTTCTCACTCCTCACGGGCCAAAGCGGTGGCGATACCCTGCTGAAGTAATAAAGGCTTTGACCATTTCTGCTGCGCGGTAATCGCCCTTGAACTGATCTAATTTGCCCAGCCAAAAATCGAAACCAGAGAAGTCTTTGTCCGGTGGGTCGTCAACATTGCGCCGCAGACACGTTAAACGGGCTGATGCGAAGTTCGTCGGGTTTGTTTTGAGCAACCGGCCGAGGCGGGATTAATCGCCGCGAAGATGAGCAAGGGCAAGACTTTGAGCGACATGTGGATGAAATCTCCTGGAATTTGAGACACTCAATTACGAGCCTAGCGGGGGATTCCGAAAAGTCGGGACGTATTTAGCCTAGTCTACAAGAAATACACGAATAATAAACGTATAATGCGAAAAGAATCCCGCGGACCCCATAACCTTTTTCGCACCTTACAGTTTATATAGATTAGAAAGCCATGGCCGGCAGCGAACCTGCACAGAAAGCACGTCTCGCGAAGGGGGACGATACGGATGAGCGGCTTCTGATCGAAGCCGCGCAGCGCGACTTGTCGCGGTTTGCTGAGATCTATGACCGGTATTTCGAGTTGGTGTACGGCTACAGCGCGCGTCGCGTCCGAGAGCGAACCCTGGCAGAAGACTTGACGAGCGATGTCTTTCGGAAAGCGCTCGCGAGTCTCCCGAGATTTAAATGGACAGGCGCGCCTTTTGGCGCATGGTTGTTAAGAATCGCCTCGAACATGATTGCCGATCGAGCCAAGCGTGAAGCCAAACTCCCGACTTCGTCCGCGGATACCAGTCTGTTGGCAGAACGATCAGGTGAGAACAACCAGGCGAGCCTGGAGCACGCCGAGCGGCGAGCGCGTTTATTCCGCTTGGTCGACGAGCTGCCAGTCGATCAGAAGCGGGTAGTCGTGCTGCGGTTTGCCGAGGAGAAATCGATCAAAGAGATTGCTTTGGAAATCGGGCGCAGCGAAGGCGCCGTGAAGCAATTGCAGTTTCGAGCGCTCGAATCGATGCGAGCCAAGCTGGCCGTGAAGAATGGTTGAACGAGTGACGCGTGATGAGTGAAGTTGAGTTAACAGAACAACTGGACCAGGCCCTGGAAGCCGTGCTTCGAAACGAGGCGCCGGCAAAGCAGCTCAGTTCGCAGCTCGCGGAGCTGGCGCAGATTGCCGCCGAGTTGCGCGATCTGCCGCGCGAGGATTTCAAACTGCGTTTGGGAAGAGAACTGGAAGGGGAGGCGACTATGAGTACGGCTACTAAACAAGTTTCCCGGAAAGTGAATCCGGTGCGCGAAGGATTTCGGACCATAACCCCTTATTTGGTGGTGGACGACGTGCACGCCGAAGGTGAATTTCTGAAACAAGCGTTTGGCGTTACGGGTCAGATTTATGGACTCGGATCGCAAGGTGGCTTTCATGCCGAATATAACATCGGGGGATCAATGATCATGGTCGGCGGTGGCGGCGCAGGCTCGCAATGGAAGGGTAATGCGTTTCCGGGTGCGATCCATCTGTACGTTCAGGACGTCGACGACACCTATCAGCGCGCCTTACAGGCCGGCGCAACTTCGCTCATGTCCCCGACGGACATGGAATACGGCGAACGGAGCGCGTCGATTCAGGACGTGGGTGGCAACCACTGGTACCTGGCCACGGCATTCGGCGCCGACTATGTGCGTGCCGGCGTACCCAATCTGATGCCGTGCTTTCAGCCACGCGGCGCGCCAAAGATGCTCGAATTTCTTAAGCAGGCCTTTGCGGCTGAAGAAGTCGCGGTGCACAAATCACCGGAAGGAAGAGTCCTGCACGCGGAGATGAAGATTGGCGACGCGACGATTGAAATGGGCGAGGCCCACGGGCGATGGCAGCCAAAGCCGATGGTCTTGATGATGTACGTTGACGATGTTGACGCGTGGTATGCGCGCGCGACGCAGGCCGAGGGCGCCGTCGCGAAAGACACGCCGAAGCTTCAGCCGCATGGCGCGCGCGTGGGATCGATAACCGATCCTTTTGACAACGTCTGGTATATCGCTTCGCAAGTGCAGACTGTGGGAGAACAATCAGCAGAACCGGAAAGGAAAACTATGGGCGCACCAAAAATGTTTCGCATCGCACTTCAGGTAGCCGATCTCAATGAAGCCGCTGGGTTCTATGCGAAGCTGCTCGACGATCCGGGCATTCCTATTCCGCGCGGCTCGCGGCATTACTTTAATTGCGGGCCGGTGATTCTGGCGCTGGTTGATGTGGCGAAAGGCGCCGGCGAGAAACCACAGCCGACGCCCGACTATATCTATTTTGCGGTCAATAACCTGGACGAAGTCTTTGAGCGAGCAAAAGCGCTGGACTGCCTCGCGAAGGACCGCTATCACGATCAGAATGCCGGCGAGATCCTGAAGCGGCCGTGGGGCGAAGTCTCATTCTATTGCGAGGACCCCTGGGGTAATGGATTGTGCTTTGTCGATGAGACGACGTTGTTTACCGGAAGATAGTGTCCATCGCAGGAAGCGATAGCGACGATCAAGTGGTACCATTGTAGTTTGCCCTCAATCAATGCGTGCAGCTAGTACTAGTTCAGTTAGTGAAATTTCTTATTCTCGCCGACGCTTCAGCGCGGCGACTCCGGCTTTCGCCCGAAAACGGAAACCGTTTAAACGGTTTCACTTTGATCGGGCATCGGGCTAAAGCCACGGTGTGAATGAAAGAGCCAAACTGAACCAGTACCTGCTTTTTTGCAGTAAAGGAGATAATTCATCATGCCAGTTAAACCAATTCCCGAAGGTTATCACTCAGTCACGCCGTACTTAATCGTTCGCGGGGCAGCGGATGCGATTGAGTTCTACAAAAAAGCATTTGGCGCCACTGAACTATTTCGTTTTCCGGGGCCCGACGGAAAGATCGGCCACGCTGAAATCAAGATTGGCGATTCACCAATCATGCTGGCTGATGAATTCGCCGAAATGGGCTACAAGGGTCCGGAGGCACTCGGCGGCTCACCGGTCAGTATCATGCTCTATGTCGAAGATGTCGACACCGTTTTCAACCGCGCGGTCGAGGCGGGTGCGAGCGTCAAAGAAGCTTTGCAGGACAAGTTCTACGGTGACCGGATGGGTACGCTGACTGATCCGTTCGGGCACCGGTGGCACGTGAGCACGCACAAGGAAGACGTCTCGATGGATGAGCTGGAGCGCCGCGCAAAAGCGGCTCACGGCGGCGGTCAGTGATGATCCCTCTCCGTGCCTGATGAACCTGCGGAACAGGTGAAAGCATAAAGCCTGCGGTGGAGCGAAGCCGAAACCCCAGGTTTAAGCAACGCCAAACATCGAAAGCCCGCGTGGCGAGCGACAGCTCCAGGAACTCATCTGTGCAGGCTGCCGCCCGCTGCGCGAGCTTTCTTCTTACACCTTCTGACTTCTCTTACACTAGTTATCCGCGCCCCCCCTTCTGATATACTCCTGTCTCTGACTTCCGGCCTTAGCGAGAGCTGTGATATGAAAAGAATCGTCATTACCGTCGTTATCGGAGCTACGATTGCGTTTGTTTCCCTCGCCTGTGGGAACAAAGGCGCTACTGCGGTTTCCAGCCAACAATCAAACGCCGCCCAAGGCACGTCCGGTGATCTACGTTTCAAGGCGCCTGATGGATGGACCACCGAGAAGCCTTCTTCTTCCATGCGGGTTGCGCAGTACAAACTGCCGAAGGCGGAAGGCGACAAGGAAGATGCGTCGCTGGTGCTCTATTACTTCGGCGCTAACCAGGGCGGCTCGCCGCAGGCGAACATCGATCGCTGGATTGGGCAGATGCAACAGCCCGACGGCAGCGATTCGAAAAGCAAGGCCAAGACCGATGCCTTGACGGTCAACGGTTTGAAAGTAACGACCGTGGATGTCACCGGGACTTACACCGCTGAAATGGCGCCGGGCAGTCAAACGTTTCATAACGACGACAACTATCGTCTGCGGGCTGCGGTGATCGAAACGCCGAAGGGCAACTACTATGTGAAGCTGGCCGGCCCCGCGAACACAGTTGCGCGTTGGAATCAGTCGTACAACGACTATCTGAAGTCGTTTGAGTTCAAGTGAGATGTCAGAACCGGGGAGAGCCGTAGCGACCGGAGAGAACCACATAACCCGGTCGCTACCGCTCCTGGTGCTGACCCTTGGCGCGCGCCTAAAGGCGCTAAACTGAGCTGCGAATCACATGACACCATCCCCGAAACCATCATCAATCCGCGAACAAGTTACCGAAGCCGAATGGAAAGCACGCGTCGATCTGGCCGCCGCCTATCGTCTGGTTGCGCTCTACGGCTGGGATGACTTGATCTTCACGCACATCTCAGCGCGCGTGCCCGGCGCGGATCATCACTTTCTGCTCAATCCCTACGGCATGATGTTCGATGAAGTCACCGCCTCGAGCCTGGTGAAGATTGATCTGCAAGGCAACAAAGTGATGGAGTCGCCGCATTTCATCAATCCCGCCGGCTTCACGATTCACAGCGCCGTGCACGAAGCGCGAGAGGATGCTTTGTGTGTCATGCACCTGCACACGCGCAACGGCATTGCCGTATCCGCCCAGAAGCATGGACTGCTGCCGCTCTCACAGCAGGCAATGTTCGTGCTGTCTTCGCTGGCGTATCACGATTATGAAGGGCTGGCGCTCGACGCAGGAGAAAAGCCCCGGCTGGTGGCAGATTTTGGCGATAAGAAATTTCTGATTCTGCGCAATCACGGATTGTTGACGGTGGGACGCACGGTGGCGGAAGCATTTCTCAGCATGTTTCTGCTGGAACGCGCGTGCGAAATTCAGATTCTCGCCCAATCGGGCCGCGGCGATCTCTCGCCAATTCCGAATGAAATCGTCGGTCGCGTTGCATCGCAGATGAATGCGGTCACGGTTGGCATGGGCGCCGCGCTTACCTGGCCCGGCTTGTTGCGCAAGTTGGATCGCGTCGATCAGTCCTATCGCGAATGACCGGCAAAGCGCCACAGGGATGGAGTCAGTACCGGGAGCGGAGCGACCGGATCGCAACTTACCCATGATCCAGGATCGCGATCAAGAGACCCGATCGCCACCACCACCCCACGCGGGCTGCCCGCGCGGGGACCCCGGTCCGCTCCCGGTACTGACCTCATCAGTTGCTAAACGCATGCGACTTACGGGTGTTCGGCTACCGCTTGTCTTATTCGCGGTTTGCTGTTTTCAAATTAACGTAAGCAGTCAAGCCGCGATAGACTCGACTCAGCAAATCTTCATCCGCGCCAACCAACTCGGCTATCAGTCTGTAGCTCCAAAGATCGCAATTGCTTTCGCGCACTCGTCTCTGCCGCAGACATTCCGTCTTATCAACAGCCAGACAGGTCGGACCGTGTTTGACGGATCGACAAAGTCGATCGCCGGGCGCTGGGGACAATTTGAGCACCATGTCGAAGCCGACTTCTCCTCTTTCCGACAGTCCGGCACCTACTTTCTGCGCGTTGGCGATTCTGAGTCGCCTCCGTTTCAGATCGGCGCGGACATTTATGCGCCGCTGCCCGATGAACTGCTCGAGTTCATGCGCGAGCAGCGCTGCGGTTACAACCCGTTCGTCGATGCCGTCTGCCATTCATTCGATGGCCGCACTGCCTATGGACCATTGCCGGCAGGAACATATCTCGATGCGCGTGGTGGCTGGCACGACGCCGGCGATCTGCTGAAGTACCTGCTCACATCCAGCAATGCTACGGCGCAGATGCTGCTCGCCTTTCAATTGCAATCCTCGGGTCGAAAAATCTTTCGAGATCAGTTCAACGCTCTCGGCCAGCCCGGCGCAAACGGAATTCCCGACGTGCTGGACGAGGCGCGCTGGGGACTGGACTGGATGCTGAAACTTCACCCGGCGCCGGATCAGCTTTATCACCAGGTCGCCGACGATCGTGATCACAAAGGTTTCCGGCTGCCGCAAAGTGAAACGGTCGATTATGGATGGGGGCCGGGCAGCTATCGCGTGGTCTATTTCGCTGATGGCCAGCCGCAGGGTTTGCGCGAATTCAAAAGCGAATCGACCGGCGTGGCGAATCTCGCGGGGCGCTACGCGGCGGCCATGGCTCTGGGCTACCAGATTTGGAGAAACGATCCGGCCCGGCAGGACTATGCGCAAACCTTACTGCGTGCGGGCCGGGAAGTGTACGCGCTGGGTAAAGCCAAAGAAGGCGTGCAGCAGGGAGATTCATACGGAGCACCGTATCGATACGAAGAGACGACCTGGGCCGACGACATGGAATGGGGCGCTGCAGAATTGTTCCGCGCGACCCGCGAGAGGCAGTTCCTCTCCGACGCGATTCATTATGCCAGCCTCGCCGCAGATGAATCGTGGATCGGTAAAGAGCAGACGAAGCACTACCAGTACTATCCGTTTATGAATGTCGGCCACTTTCGTTTGTACGATCTGGTCGACGGACAGACGCGAAAACAGCTCGCGACGTATTATCGCAACGGATTGGAGCAGTCGGTGCGGGCTGCGCAAACGAATCCGTACAACATTGGCGTGCCCTTCATCTGGTGCTCGAACAATCTGATGGTGGCGCTGGCAACCCAGGCCATCCTGTATGAACGCATGACGGGCGATCATCACTATGATGGGTTTGCCGCCCGGCAGATCGACTGGTTATTGGGTCGCAATCCCTGGGGCTTCTCAATGTTCACAGGCATTCCCGCGCAGGGAACTTTTCCCGGGGACGTGCACCTAATGACGAATGCCGTGCTCAAGCGGGAGGTGCGAGGCGCGCTCGTCGATGGCCCGGTCTACCGGCGAATATTCGCAGGGCTCAGAGGCGTTAGTATTACCGAGCCCGATCCGCTTGCCGCATTTCAGGACGAGCGGGCCGTCTATCACGACGATATTAAAGACTACTCCACGAACGAGCCCACGATGGACGGAACGGCATCCGCCATACTGTTGTGGTCCCTTCTTCATTGACCGAATTACTGATAGGTGCGCCCGTTGTGTTTGATCCAACCTGCCACGTGCCTTCCTTGCGGGTCGTGGTGCGTCCAGTGGATCATACCGCCCTTTTCGTTCCACACGTATTCGCCGTAGAAGCGTACGCCATCGCCTTCCTGTAGCCCGTCGACCCTCGGTGCGATGTCGATGTTGTGCGCAATAAGGACTGTTTGACCAGATTTGAGGCGAACGATGAATCGCTGATGCCTGTTGCCAGACAGGTCATCCGCGAGGAGGCGCGTTACCACGCCGGCGCCTTCAACCTGGACATTGCTCGTCCTGTTTTTGAACGCGCGCCCGATCGCACTGTCGTCAGCGGCCGTACCAACGTTTTGCCACGAGGTCTGACCTGCGCTGCCACACGCCGTCCAGATGAAGGCACATACAACGACCGCGGCAATGTGGATTCGTTTCATTGTTACATGTACCTCCTGACGTTGTTCATGATGCATTGAATCATTGGTTCATTGATTCAATACCAACCAGTCAGTACCATCCGCGTCAGCGGATGGGATAAGGAGCGTCGCTTGTATCAGCGATATATCAGATCAGCATCCCTCGGTGTTCGGTGTCATTCCACACAAGTGTCCTTTATCCCATCCGCTGACGCGGATGGTACTGACTCGCTGGCAGTGAATCCAATGAACCAATGAACCAATGAATCAATAGGTCAATAACCAATCACGCGATTTCGCGTGTTTGATTGCTCAAGAGATAGATCGCTTCCATCACTGCCGTGTGCACTGCGGGCGGCAACTGATAGCGCGATGCGATAGTGCGCAGTCCCGGTAATACCTGCTGCTGTTTGCTGAGGCCAATTATCTTCACAGCGGTCAAGCGCACTTCCAGGTCATCATGCTTTGCGATTGCTTGCATCAGCGGCTGCACCTCGCCGGCTTTGGCCATTAAGAACAGAATCGAGAAGGCATCGTACGCCCGATCGCGGCCTTCGCCCGAGAGGCAGTTGATGGCGTTGGCAGCCAGTCCGGATCCGGCGATCGCGGCCCCGATTTTGCGGCGTCGTTCGGGTGATGCCTCGCGCAAAGCGCGCGTGAAAGATGCGGCCAGATCAGGTTGCCAGCTGTGAAGTGCGCGTGCCGCGGCGTTGCGAACTTCAATACTTGGATCGTCGAAACATTTCGTAATCAAGTCGAATGCGTCACTACCGCCGGCGTCCCCCAGGTCGGCCAGAGCCGCGGCGCGCTGCGAAGAGTCTGCGCTTTGCAGCCGCTGGGCGATCTCGTTGGGAATCGCGGCTTGATGCTGAAAGTGATCCGGCGCGTCTATTGTAGTAATCGGTTGAAGACCCAACCCGTCAGCGGCGGCGTCCACCGGCACTAGTCCCCGCTCGACTTCTTCCGGCGCCTGCGGTTGATATAAATCGATCGCCAGCCGGGGCTCTTGTGTGGAATCAACAACTGGCATTAACTCTTCGACTCCCGCAGCATCGCTGAGGATGATTGCTTTCGTGTCCAGCGGTTCGAAGGGTTGACTTTCCGGCTCCTGCCTTTGCAATGACTCCAGTTCCACCTGCAACTGTTTTTCGCGTGCGGCTCGCTGCGTCGCCTCGCTTTGGGCCTTGACACAGATTAACTCGAGTTGCTTCAGGCGCTCGGCTTCTTCGTCGGCCTTTCTTTGCGCCTGGGCCTCGGCCTGTCGAACGGCTTCCTCGTGACCGGGAATCCGAGCCTCAGCCTCTTTCACCCGGTTGAGAAGCTCTGCCTCACGACGACGCAACTCCTCTATCTCGGTAAGGAGTTGTTGCTCGCGCTCGGTGAATTCCTTGACGCGGGCCTTCGCTGCCTGGTGCGCTTCATCATGTTCTTTGAGACGAGCTTCGGCCAATTTGATCCGCTTGACCTGTTCTTCTTCCGCCTGGCGCAGCGCGTCAATCTCTGAAGTCAGTTGCAGTTCCTTCTCCGTGCTACGTTGAGCGCTTACCTGCCCGCCATGCTTAAGTTCTGCCAGCATGCGCAGCCGGTTCTCTGCCTCTTCCGCGGATTTCGCATGATTCTCTTTGTTCTTGATGATGCTCTCATGCTCGATGCTAACCAGTTCCGCCTTTTCGGCGAGCTCCTGAGATTCAGTTTCAGTGAGGTAGCTCTTCTTAACCTGGTCAGCCAGATGCGCCTGAATTTCTTCCAGCCGCTTAATCTGTTCTTCCTGCCGTTCGTGAAGAACGCCAAAAGTGAGGGAGAGTTGTTGTTCCTGCTCGGCCCGGATCTGGGCCTCTACTTCCAGCTGCGCAATGCGTTCCTTGAGCGTTTCGATGCGAGCGAGCGTCTCTTTTTCGGCGCGATTCAACACCTCGAGTTCTTCGCTGACGTGTCGCTCATCATCCGCCAATTTCTGCGCTCGTCTTTGGGCGTCGGCGGCAGCGACGTGTTTGGCCTCAACCTGGGCGAGCAGCCGCGCCTCGGTAGTTTCGGACAGCTTGATCTGCTCAGTTTCGGCCTTTCTCAGATCTTCGATTTCTTCATTGAGCCAGAGAACGCGTTCAGCTCTTTGTTGTGCTTCGACATGCAGATGGCGGCACTCGTCCTCGCTTTGACGAATATGCTGTTCGGCTTCAGCGATCTGGCGGCGAGCTTCCTGCTCGGCGATCTTCAGCGCCTGAATGGAAGCATTCAGTTCACGCTGCTGACACTCGCGTTCGCGCGTGGCGACTTCGGCCTGATCGCGCAGGCTTTGCAATGCCGCGAGTCTCTGTTCTTCTTCTTCCCCTCGCTTGCGTGTCTCTGTTTCGATTTCCCTGCGTGACTCTTCGAAGGCGCGACGCCTGGCTTCGTTTTCGGCTTTTCTTTTTGCGGCCGCAACTTCAACGCGCCGGCGCTGGAGTTCAGCCTCAGCCTTGTGCAGCTCGTCCTCTATCTGTCGCAACTCATCGACAGGTAAGAAATCGTGTTCAGGCTTACGCGGCGCTGACCGCTGCTCAAGTGATTCCGTGAGCTTTGCAGGGATATATTTTGCCGCCGGAGTGATCTCATCGAGCGGCGCGGCCGGCGTCGATGATGACGCGCGAGTTTCCCTTTTCCGGTCGGCAGGCGGTTGCTTAAGAAAAGCGCGGCGCGCCTGGGCGAGGTGCTCGAGATTTCCGCTGGCTAAAGCCGCCAGCAGCCGGTCTGCGACCATGCGCTGATTGGGCGGCTCGTGGGCTTCAGCAGACCGAACGTCGCGGCCGCCGGCGGAATTGTTGATTTTTTTGGGATCTGAATTTGTGGATCGTGAAGAGGAATGCTCCATGTCGATTCTCCACCTTCAGCTTTCCGAGACACTGGAGATTTGGGGCTCCGCGCTAATAGCTAAAGTGATTTAGCTTGATGTTTCCCGAGCGCCAGAATCAGTCAGGGTAGACTTTGCGACGCTGAAAGTAGTAGTGGCGAGGGCGATGATAAATTCGGCAGGCCCGGATGTGGCAAGCATCCGAGCCTGTTCGATTCTCGCAAAAACGTAGGTTTTAGGTCAACAGGTGTTTTTCGCAGCTAAAAACTGAAGCGAATTTGAGCTTCAATCAGGCGATTGAATGGCGCGGAGCCGCCGCCGCCTCCGCGGCCACCGAAACCGCCGAAGTTTCCGGCGCTGACCGTCGAGATTCCGAAGTTAGACGAGCTCAGATTGCCGACCGGGCGTCCGAGATTCACGTGATTAAAGATATTCTGGAAATTGACCCCAAAGGTCAAATTGTAGCGTTTGGGCGTATCACCACCGCCAAAACCGCCACCACCGAAGCCGCCGCCGGCTCCGCCACCGCCGCCGCGACCGCCTCCGCCACCACCACGCGGGAAACCGCCGCCGCCGAAGCCACCGCGTCCACCACCACCGCCGCCGCCACGCTGACGATCGTTACCACCTTGACCGTTTTGTTGGCCGCGTCCATTTTGCGCCGTGCTGCGTCTCTCGCCACCGAAACCGATGGTCTTGCTGATGCGAAGGTTGGCGATGAGCGAGCCCGGTCCCTGGCCGAAATTACGCGGAATGATCGTCGCGCCGGGAAGCGGATTCGTGTCAAAGTTTCCGAACTTCGTGAACACAACGCTTGATCTGGTTGGGTCTGTGACTATCGCCGGGCGATCAGTGAACAGCAAATCGCCGTTAATATCTCGGCCTATGGTGATGTTGAAAGGCGCTCCTGAGGTCATGATCAGCATGGGATTAAAACTAAGTCCCCATGGGCCATGGAACGTTCCCTGCAATGTAAATCGATGACGGATGTCACCAGAGGCCCGGCCGTATTCATCGCTGAAGTCATAGGGATTCGCGGCGAAGGTTCCTGAGCCGTCCGTGTCGCTCATCGCCTTCCCAAATGAGTAGTTCGCATTAAAGCTGAATTTACGATTTACGAACCCGCCGAGCGTGACGATCAGCAGGTTCTGATTGTAGATGCCTGTCGAATCGTATTCGAAATAACTATTGACGCCCAGGGGTCGCGTCCCGCTCCCGGGCACGTTGGGAATGAAAGTGCCGGGCAGCGGCGCATTCAGCGCGCGGGCCCGCAGCATGTGCAGCGTGCGCGTGTGACTGAAGGTCACGCTGGTTCTGAAGTTGTGCGGCAGCGCGTGCTCGACGCTCACTATTCCCTGCATCGAGTACGGCGCGCGGATGTCCGGTGACAGTGAATAGATATTGACGGGAGTCTTGAACGCCTGTAGCACATCGATCGACGGAATGACCGGATATGTGTTGAGCACGGCCAGGTTCGTCACGGTGTAGCTCTGAAAATGCGAGCCGTTATTGCGAATAGCGTTGAGTGTCAGACCTTCGCCGACTCGATCGTAGAAAATGCCGAAGCCGGCGCGAATAGTTGTATGTTGCGGAGTGTGACCCGGCGCCCAGGCCAGGCCGATGCGGGGAGCGAAATTCAAGTCGCTGCTGATATTGCTCTGGTTTTCGTAACGCAGACCATAGCTGAAGGTCAGATTTGGCCGGACCTTCCAGTCGTCCTGCGCGAACCCGCCGAAATCAAACTGATGAACGGTAGCCTTTGGGTTGCCAGTGGCGATGGAGAATTGCGTCGCGCCGCCGCCTAACAAACGAATTTGTGCCCCGGTCAAATTTTGAGCCAGTCCTTGTTCAGTAATTTGAAAGGCCTCTATGCTCGTTAACCCTTCCGGATTTGCCAGATTTCGAGTTCCGGAGAACGTCCAGGTACCGCCAAAATTACTTGGCGAGAAATCATTAATACTTACCGTGCGGGCGCGTGCCCCGAACTTCACTGCATGATTTCCCAGTGCCAGTGACGTGATATTGGTGACTTCGAACCGGTTCTGCGTATTCGACGCACGTCCAATCTGCGAACCGCCGCCGGTGAAAGCATCCTGAACACTCACGGTGGGAATGGAATTGTCGGCGGTATCGCCTCTGGTCTGATGGTTAAATTGAAAGCGCGTTTCGTTTACCGTCCTCTTATTGATGATTGCCGTCTCTGTCAGCCGGACAGTCTGCTGGGTATTGAAGGTGTTGTAGGCGCGCGAATCCAGCGAATAGCCACCCACGCCGGCAACTGCCGTTGAGTGTTCATATTCGTAGCGGCCGACCAGCGTATTCTTCGCGTTCAGTTGATAATCGATGCGCGGGCTAAATGTCGTCCGCCGGGTTGGCGTGGCAAACGTATCCGCAAACGGCACGATGTTGAAGTTCGGATCCAGGATCGTCGCATTGATCACGGCCTGATCATTAACGTCGCGCTTTTCAAAGTCGAGAAAGAACGAGGCCTTCTTCTTGGTGAGAGGGCCTCCGATATTGCCGCCGTACTGGCGTGACATATACGGCGCGCGCGTGGGCGCAAATGGATTGCGCGCGTTCAGTTCCTGATTGTTGAAAGTGAACGAGACCTGGCCGCGTAAGCGATCGGTGCCCGGCTTGGTAAATATTTCGATGCGTCCCAATCCGGGCCGATCGTACTCAGCCGAAAAAGGGTTTGCGTTGATACGAATTTCGCGGATCGAAGCCAGCGGCGGCAGCCGGCCGCCACTAAATCCGTCGATATAGATTTGCCCACCGTTCGGCCCGGCGGCCGGGCCGGCAAGTGCTTGCAAAGCCGCCGCCAGATCATCTGGATCCTCGGGCAATGACTCCAAATCAGTTCCGCGCAGAACGAGAGCTCCAACGTTATTCTCGGGGTCGGTATTAACGCCGACTGAGTCGGCCGAAACTGTCACCTTCTGCTGGTCGATCATGACATTCAAGGTCACGTCCATCTGCGCCGCACGTCCCGCGGCGATTTCCGCCTCAGTGTTCTCGAATGTACCGAAACCTTGCGCCGCAATCCTGACGGTGTACTTGCCGGGCGCGAGACCGGTTAGATTGAACGTTCCCTCGCTATTGGTGGTCGCAGTCTTGGTCGTACCGTTCGCGTCGGTTGCGGTGATTGTAGCGCCCACGATCACGCCGCCGAGCTCGTCAGATACACGGCCCTTCAACCCGCCGGTGCCCTGTTGTGCGAAGGCGGTCGACGAGCAAAGCAACAAAATCAAAAACAGACGTTTCATTCTGCAGTTTCCCTTAAAGTGCTGAATGGATGGCGGTAAGTTGCCTCGGAAGGTAAGACGAGGCCGGATGTCGTTTGGTTACAGCAGATGACGGCTACTGGGATTAGTTGTTAGCTTTTCGTGCTTATCACGCTTGCGAGTGCCGAAGGAGCGACATTAATTTCGGAAAGATATCATTGAAATGTCAGTTTTTGAACGTACGTTCCTGACCGTGCTGGCTACTCAATCCCACCTTCGGCGCTACTTAACGAGAGATCCTAAATTCCAAAGTCAAACGGCTCAACGAGAGAGCGCATCGTCGGGCATGCGCAGCTACTCGTTGAGCCGATCGCGGGAAGATTGCCTCTTATCGTCCCTCGATGTCTGTCCGTCAGAACGGTTGGTCGTCTGGAACCAGGGGCGCCTGAGCGGGAGGAGGCGGTGGGGGAGCCTGCCGCCTCATCTCGTCGTGCTTCGCAGCCAGTTGCGCTTTCTGTTCCGGGGTTAGGACACTGAATATTTGTGACATCATTTTCGCGTGTGAAACCTCCAAGTCGACCTGAATCTTCGCGCGTGCTTCCGCAGCTGAGCGCACGGCTGCTTCGTCAAAGGCGCTGTTGAGCGGATCGGTCTGATTTTCATGAAGTGTTCGCAACTGCTCGAACAGCGCTTTATCGCTGTCGCGAAAACTGTCCTGAATCTTTTTGATCTGCGCTTTCTGATCGTCGGTGAGGTTCAGCTCACGTCCAATGGGACCGAAGGGGCCGAACCTTTCGCGCGGACCGCCGGGGCCTCCGGGAGGAAATCCGGGACCGAACCCGCCCGGCGGCGGTCCCGGACGAGGCGCCTGGGGCTGCTGGGACAGGACGATCGCGGCGGCAGTTAACAAAACCATCGCGGCAAAGGCCAAAAGACCGAGATTCTTCAAATTAATCCTCACGTTCATTCTCCTTAATAATGATTGCGGTTGAGTACGACCCGGCGCTCAATCCGTTTTGAATAATTAGTTGTCTGAAACTGAACTTTGTATGACAAGTCAGAACCGCCTGCGGTAGCGGGCGGGCCATTCTTCCGTTGTGGCTGGTCGCCAGCCCCGACAACCAGAGCCCGCCCGCTACCGCAGGCGGTTCTGACA
>JBKPEE010000165.1:0-21233 GCA_046728235.1 Acidobacteriota bacterium | reverse complement strand
CGGCTATACTTTAAACGTGACTTACGAACGGCCCGCCGCAGCGCCGGCACTCGAGGCCAGCCCGGGCGGGCTGGCGATCGCGATCGGACCGGACGAATTCGTTTTTGCGGGGACGGGTTTGACGATCACTTTCGAAGAATCTGTTGCGGGAGATACGAACGTCGGCATTGTCTCAGCGCAAGAGGGCAGATACGTGAACGGTAAATGGGAACCGGGTCGATGGCTAAACGGCGACCAGACACATCAGGGTCGACATATACGATTAGTGCCGGGTCAGTTCACAATTCAGCGGGTAAGGCTTTACCGATACCGGTAGTGGGGCAGCATATTTAATTCACCGCGGCCTTTTTCGCCGCGCAGCGGCGTGTGAGTTTAGCCCGGCCTTTTAAGGCCGGGAAAGTCGCGGCGGCCTACGGGCGCCGCGTCAGCGACGCTTGAACGGTAACGTTCCGGCTTAACCATACGAAGATTGAGAAACCGAATGCGCGACGGTTCAATAACGCGCGGCAATGGCAATGCCGGCCCTTCGGGCCTCGGCTCTCATGGCTCAAGCGTCGCTGACGCGACGCTGGCGGGTTCCCCCGGCCTTAAAAGGCCGGGCTAAAATCACGCGCCGCTACGCGGCGTTTTACGCATGCAGAGTTACAGCAAATATATGAAAGGGTCATTAATTGTGGGCGGTTTGCTGTTGGCTCTTTGGAACCTTCACGCCTCCGATGTATGCGCTCAACAGCCCGTCGCTTCCGGTGAAAAACAGGTCGCCGTTACCATCGACGATTTGCCGCTCAACGGCAAGCAATTTGAACTCGCCAGGCTACGGGTGATGACGGACAAGCTGTTGGCGGCAATCAAACGTGAACAGGTTCCGGTCATAGGGTTTGTCAATGAATCACTGCTCTATGTGCCGGGAGAAGTTGAGGGACGGATTGCGCTGTTGCGACAGTGGCGGGATGCCGGCGTGGAATTAGGCAACCACACCTTTGCGCACGTGGGGTTCAAGGACACACCCATTGGTCAATACGAAGACGACTTTGTGCGAGGTGAAACGATCACGCGAGCGATCTTGAAGGAGAAGGGTATCAAACCTCGTTACTTTCGACACCCCTTTTTGCAGATGGGGCCGACGCTGGAACAGGAGCAATCGTTCGAAAAGTTTATCGGCGAACGTGGCTACCGAACCGCCCCCATCACCATCGATATTTTCGATTGGATGTTTCGGGTCGCGTATGTCCAGGCACGAACGCAAGGCGATGCTCAGCGAATGAAGAGCGTCACCACAGAGTATCTCAAATTCGCTAGTATCAAGTTTGATTTCTGCGAAAGAATTTCCAGCGCGCTTTTCGGCCGGCCCATCAAAGAGATTCTCTTACTGCACGCTAATGAATTGAACGCAGATAACTTTGACGCCCTGGTGCAATTGATCAAAAACCGAGGCTATCACTTCATAACGCTTGACGAGGCCCTAACTGATCCCGTCTATCAATTTCCGGATCGATACAAGGCCACGTCTGACTGGCTGAACCTTTGGGCGTACAGCAAAGGACAGCCATTTGATGCGCCAGCGCCTCCGGAATTTATTCAGAAGATTTATGCGGACAATCAGGGGGCGAAGTGAGCGCCGCATGAACAGGAGGAGCCGAATCAATCGAGGTTACAGGTTTCTGGTCCTGCAAGTTGCGACCGCAGTAATGGTTCTCGCGTTTACTCCAGCGAGAGCTGAAGACGGTTATCGACTGTGGCTGCGGTTCGACCCCGTTCCAGCTGATGCAATTGCTTCATACCGGCCGCACGTCCGCTCAGTCGTGGTGCGCGGGAACTCGCCCACGGCCAAAGTAATTCGGGACCAGTTAAGAGATGGCTGCGCCGGTCTGCTTGCTAATCCGGTGCCCCTTACTGACACGATTGGAGAGGAAGGCACAGTTCTCGTGGGAACGCCGGCCACTTCTCCTGAGATAGTTGCTCTCGGTTGGAATCGACAACTGGCGGCACTCGGATCGGAAGGTTTCGTCGTTCGCTCGGCCCGCATCCGAAATCGAGCACTCATTGTCATCGCCTCGCAAGGCGAAGTCGGCGCGCTCTACGGCGCCTTCCGTTTTCTGCGACTATTGCAGACGCTGGCACCAATTGATCATTTGAATATCAGTGAGCGGCCACGGCTACAATTGCGGATCCTGGATCATTGGGACAATCTCGATGGCAGTATCGAACGCGGTTACGCGGGAAAGTCCTTGTGGAATTGGCAGACGCTTCCCGACAAAGTCGATCCTCGTCTCGCTGACTATGCGCGCGCGAATGCTTCGATTGGAATAAACGGCGCGACGCTCAACAACGTAAATGCGGACGCGCGGATTCTTACTCCCGAATACCTGCACAAAGTTGCAGCCGTCGCGGACGTGTTCCGCGCTTATGGAATTCGCGTTTATTTGTCGGCGCGTTTCTCGGCCCCGATTGAAATTGGCGGTTTGCCGACCGCGGATCCGCTCGATGCGCAGGTGGCCTTGTGGTGGCAAAAGAAAGCGGACCAGATCTACGAGTTGATACCGGATTTCGGTGGATTTCTGGTTAAGGCGAACAGCGAAGGCCAGCCGGGGCCCAGGACTTACAATCGGACGCATGGCGACGGCGCAAATATGTTGGCCGCGGCCGTAGCCCCACATCATGGCGTGGTGATCTGGCGCGCGTTTGTTTACGACGCGAAACCCGGCTATGACCGCGCGGGTGCTGCGTATGCCGAGTTACAGCCGTTCGACGGCAAGTTTGCAGCGAACGTACTGCTGCAGGTCAAGAACGGCCCGATAGATTTCCAGCCGCGCGAGCCTTTTCATCCACTGTTCGGCGCCATGCCCAGAACACAGATGATTCCCGAATTCCAGATCACGCAGGAGTACCTCGGCTGGTCGAACCACCTGGTGTTTCTGGCTTCGATGTGGCGCGAGTTCCTGGACTCAGACACATACGCGATCGGTTCCGGCTCGACCGTAACAAAAGTGATAGACGGCACTCTCTATCACCAGAACATAACGGGAATCGCCGGTGTGGCGAATACGGGTTCCGACCGCAATTGGACCGGCCATCATTTTGGGCAGGCGAACTGGTACGCATTTGGGCGGCTGGCGTGGAATCCTGATCTCTCTGCGGAACAAATCGCGCAAGAGTGGATCGCTATGACGCTCACCCACGATGCCAGGGCGAGCCAGATGATTGCGCGTATCATGCTTGAGTCGCATGAAGCCGTGGTCGATTACATGACGCCTCTGGGACTGCATCACCTCTTCTGGGGCACTCATCATTATGGTCCGGCGCCGTGGTGGGATACCGAAAAGCGCGAAGACTGGAACCCGGTCTATTTTCATCGCGCCGACGCAAACGGAATTGGTTTCGATCGCACGGCTACGGGGAGCAACACCGTGACCCAGTATCATGACGCGGTTCGGCAACGTTTCGCGCGGCTCGCCTCGTGTCCGGAAAAGTTCCTGCTCTGGTTTCATCACGTCCCCTGGGACCATCGCCTGCGTTCGGGACGGACTCTTTGGGATGAGCTGGCCCTGCATTATCAACGGGGCGTGGATTGGGTGCGAGCGACTCGTAAGTCCTGGGATTCACTGAAAGGCGCCGTCGACGACGAACGTCATGAAGCGGTGGCGAGGAAACTCGCCATCCAGGAGCGCGATGCGATCGCCTGGAGAGACGCGTGCTTGCTCTACTTTCAGACTTTCTCGAAGCGACCACTGCCGGCCGGTGTTGAGAAGCCGGTGAAAACTTTGGAAGAGTACAAGACGAAAAGCCTGCTGGATCAGTGAGGGAATGGGCGGCAGTAGTGGACGATGGACATGGTGTCCATTTCAGTCCATGGTGTCCACCGGTCAAGATCAATGAATCAATTTCTTCGATGAAGATCACCGACATTAAAGCGACCACCGTGACTGTCCCGCTCGAGGCGCCGCTACGTCATGCGAACGGATGTCACTGGGGCCGCTTTGTCCGGACGATAGTCGAAGTCGAGACCGATGAGGGACTGGTCGGTCTGGGTGAAATGGGAGGTGGTGGCGAATCTGCTGAGGCTGTGTTTCGAGCGATGAAGTCTTATCTGCTGGGACACGATCCGGCGCGCCTCGAAGAGATGCGGTTTCTCATCGCCAATCCAACAGCCTCACTTTACAACAATCGAACGCAGATTCTGGCCGCGCTGGAATTCGCCTGCCTGGATATTCTGGGTCAAAAGTGGGGCGTCCCGGTTTCGGAGATTCTCGGCGGGCGTCTGCGCGAAAGCGTTCCCTTTGCTTCATATCTCTTCTTCCGTTACGCAAGTCCGAAAGACGGCCGTCGTGAAGTCCGCACGGTCGATCAACTCGTCTCCTGTGCGCAGGAACTGAAACAGACGTATGGCTTCACCTCGCACAAACTGAAGGGCGGTGTGTTTCCTCCTGAGTACGAACTCGAATGTTATCGCACGCTGGCCGCAGAGCTTCGTGGCGATCGTTTTCGTTTCGATCCGAATGCAGTCTGGTCGACCGAAACGGCCATCTGGTTCGGCCAGCAGATTGAAGATCTCCGCAATGACTATCTTGAGGATCCGGTTTTTGGCATGAACGGCATGAGGCGGGTGCGCGAGAAGGTGCGGATGCCATTGGCTACCAACACCGTCGTCGTCAACTTTGAACAACTCGCGGCCAATGTTCTGAATACCGCAGTCGATGTGATCCTGCTGGATACAACTTTCTGGGGTGGGATCAAGCCTTGTGTCAAAGCCGCCGGAGTTTGCGAGACGCTGCAACTCGGAGTGGCGGTGCACTCGTCGGGAGAGTTGGGCATTCAACTCGCGACCATGCTTCATCTGGGCGCGGTGTTGCCCAATCTTTCGTTCGCTGCTGACGCGCATTATCACCACCTGACTGATGACATTATTCAAGGCGGGAAGTTGAACTATCGGAACGGGGCCATAGCCGTGCCTGATGGGCCAGGTCTCGGTGTGCGGCTCGATCGAGATAAGCTGGCTGAGTATGCAGAGATGTATCAGCGTTTGGGATCGTACAGTTACGATCAAGATCCATTAAGGCCCGGATGGACGCCGCTTGTACCGAACGATCGCTGGGCCGATCCCAATGACGCGACGCAACCCACTAACATCCGTGTTTGAGTGTTTCGGAGAAAGGGGACCGGGAATGTTGACAGAAAATCACATTGCGTCAGCCGAACTACTCGCCGACACCACGGAACTGAGGCAACAGGTACAGATGGCTGTCAGCACCGCGCCGGTGATCGATATTCACACGCACCTGTTTCCGCCGGAATTTGACAATCTCTTTCTTCAGGGCATCGACGATCTACTCAATTACCATTATCTGGTGGCCGAATTTTTCCGCTCGACCAATCTGTCTTATGCTGCCTTCTGGAAACTGAACAAGACTGAGCGCGCGGATCGGGTCTGGCGCTTGCTGTTTCTTGAGAATACGCCGCTGTCCGAAGCTGCCTGTGGAATTGTTTCTATCCTCCAGGCGTTTGATCTCGATCCGAGGTCACCCGATCTGGAAGAAGCGCGGGCATTCTTCAATTCCCGCGATTTGCACGAACACTTTGATCGCGTGTTAACCATGGCGAGTGTCAGCGACGTCGTGATGACGAATGACCCGTTCAACGAGCGGGAAATAAATCTCTGGAAAGACGGTCAGAGTTTGGATCCCAGATTTCACGCTTCGTTGCGGTTGGATCGGCTGGTAAATGAATGGCCTGATGCGATCGATACAGTCGCTCTAAGCGATCTGGAACTGAACCCGAACCTGTGCGGGTCCTCGATTAGCCGGTTGCGTCGCTTTCTCGATAACTGTATTGAGCGGATGGCGCCGCTGTATATGGGCCTTTCGCTACCTCCTGACTTCAATTTTCCGGCTGAGAACTCGCGTGACCGGTTGCTGCGCGAAGTGGTCCTGCCGGCAGCGCGAGATCACGGTCTGTCGCTGGCCCTCATGATGGGCGTGCGTCGCGGCGTCAACCCGGGCTTGAGAGCAGCAGGAGATAGCCTGGGGCGCGCAGACATAACTGCACTCGAACGCATGTGTGCCGCGAATCCCGACATTCGTTTTCTGGCTACGGTTTTGTCGCGTGAAAACCAGCACGAGTTGTGCGTGGCGGCGCGCAAATTCAATAACCTGATGCCCTTCGGCTGTTGGTGGTTTGTGAACAATCCCTCGATTGTTTCCGAGATCACGCGCGAGCGCCTCGAGATGCTCGGGCTGAGTTTTATCCCGCAGCACTCCGACGCCTGCGTGCTGGAACATTTGATCAGTAAGTGGGGCCAGTCGCGACGAGTGATTGCAGATGCGCTCGGTGAACAGTATGAGCAGTTGCTACAGGCAGGGTACGCCGTCTCCGGGCCAGAGATTGTTCGCGACGTCAACCGCATGTTCTCGGGGAATTTTCGCGAATGGGTTGGGTTGACCGAGAAGTAGCGGAGTCCGCGTTTTCGGGCCGTGATAACTTGCAGGCGGGCTTTGCCGCAAAAGTAGATTAAAGGTACTGGTGAGTTTCGTGTAGTTCGTGTGATTTCGTGGATCGTTTCTGTTCGTCCGGGAAACAAGGACGATCCACGAAGTCACACGAAGCAATACTAAGGGAACACTTCTGACTAAAGAGCTGGATCTGACTTTTGAGGCAAAGCCTTGCAAGCGCGTATCAGGTATCCGGCATGTCACGCGAATGCTAATCAATAAGAGCGAATGACCTTCGCCCAAAAGGTCGTCGCTGAAGTTCGAGCCGAATTCTCGGAGAAATGACTTTTTGGCAAACATCAAGAATAAATGACTAAGGCAACTAAAACGAATAAGAACGCGAAGACAGCACCGTACCTCAATCGCAAATTAGCTACTGACAAACGCGTGAAGGATCTCCTGGCGCGCATGACGCTTGAAGAGAAGGCCGCACAGATGATGTGTGTCTGGCAAGAGAAGGCCAACACACTGATCAATGAGGCAGGCGAGTTCGATCTGCAAAAGGCGCGCAAGCATTTCAAGAAAGGACATGGGCTGGGTCAGGTCGGCCGGCCGAGCGACGCTGCGGGAGGGAGAAACGCGCGCGCTACCGCCGAGCTCACCAATGCAATTCAGAAGTTTTTTCTGGAAGAGAGCCGGCTGGGCATCCCGGTCATCTTTCACGAAGAATGCCTGCACGGTCACGCGGCGATCGACTCGACCAGCTTTCCACAACCGATTGGACTGGCTGCGACTTTCGATCCTGACCTGGTCGAACGTCTCTTTACGATGACTGCTGAAGAAGCACGCGTGCGCGGCACCCATCAGGCGCTGACTCCGGTAGTCGATGTCGCGCGTGACCCGCGTTGGGGCCGCGTCGAAGAAACTTACGGTGAGGATCCTTTTCTGGTATCGCGCCTGGGCATCGCCGCGGTGCGAGGCTTTCAGGGTGACGGTTCTTTCAAAGGTAAGAAGCGAGTAATCGCGACGCTGAAACATTTCGTGGCGCATGGCCAACCGGAATCGGGAATGAACTGCGCTCCGGCCAATGTTTCTGAGCGCGTGTTGCGCGAGACTTTTCTCTTCACCTTCAAAGAAGCAATCAACAAGGCGAAAGCGATCAGCGTCATGGCCTCTTACAACGAGGTTGATGGCGTGCCTTCGCATGCGAACCGCTGGTTGCTGCGCGATGTGCTGCGGGCCGAATGGCGCTTCAAGGGTTTCGTCGTCTCCGACTATTACTCGATCTGGGAATTGAATTATCGGCCTGACACGCACGGCCACTTTGTGGCCAAAGATAAGCGCGAAGCGTGCCGCTTGGCGGTCGAGGCCGGCGTCAATATCGAGTTGCCGGAACCTGATTGCTATCTGCAGCTTATCGACCTGGTTCGTAAGGGCGAGCTGAAAGAGAAGCAACTTGATGAGCTGGTCGCGCCGATGCTCTATTGGAAATTCAAACTGGGACTGTTTGACGATCCTTACGTCGATCCGGGCGAAGCTGAACGCATCGTGGGCTGTGAACAGAACCGGAAGCTGGCCCTGGAAGCTGCGCGAGAAACGATCACGCTGCTGAAAAATGAAAACAGTCTTGCGCCGCTTGATCTGAACCTCATCAAAACCATCGCGGTGATTGGCCCAAACGCTGACCGCAGTCTCCTGGGTGGTTACAGCGGCGTGCCGAAGCGCGAGGTGACTGTGCTCGAGGGTATCAAGGCGAAAGCCGGCAACCGCGTGAAGGTGCTTTACAGCGAAGGATGCAAGATTACGATTGGCGGCGCGTGGCACATCGATGAGGTCGTCCCGAGCGATCCTGAGGAAGATCGCAAACAGATCGCCGAAGCGGTGAAGGTGGCGACGCAAGCGGACGTCATTGTGCTGGCGATCGGCGATAACGAGCAGACTTCGCGCGAAGCCTGGAACCTGAAGCATATGGGCGATCGCGCCAGCCTCGATCTGGTCGGCCGCCAGGAGGAGCTCGTGCAGGCGATGGTCGCCACCGGAAAACCCGTGGTGGTTTTTCTTTTCAATGGCCGGCCAATTTCGATTAACTATCTTGCCCGCAATGTTCCGGTAATCTTTGAATGCTGGTACCTCGGTCAGGAAACGGGGCAGGCTGTCGCCGACGTTTTGTTTGGCGCCCACAATCCAGGCGGTAAGTTGCCGATTACGGTGCCGCGTTCAGCGGGACATGTGCCGGCCTTTTATAACTACAAGCCATCAGCGCGGCGTGGGTACCTGTTTGATGACGTTTCGCCATTGTTTGCCTTTGGCTATGGATTGAGTTACACGACCTTCAGTTTCCGCAACCTTCGTCTGGAAAAGAAGAGCATTAAAAGGACCGGTTCGACCCGGGTGCTGGTCGACGTTACTAATACCGGCAGGAATGCCGGAGCCGAAGTGGTGCAGATGTACATTCGCGACACCGTCAGTTCGGTGACGCGTCCCGTCAAAGAGCTGAAGGGTTTTCAGAAGATCTGGTTACAGCCGGGCGAAACAAAGACGGTCGCGCTGGATATCACTCCTGAATCGTTGGCGTTCTATGACATCAATATGAAGTATCTCGTTGAGCCGGGCGATTTCGAGATCATGGTTGGCAACTCGTCGCGGGACGAAGATCTGCAGAAGGTAACACTGCGTGTGACGAAGTGAACAACGTAGGCAGTGTTTCAATTTTCCACTTTTGTCTCGTGGTGATCTCGGCGTTCTCTATGTCTCGGTGAATGATGAGTTGATTAAAGGTGGTAATGAATTTCGTGTAGTTCGTGTGATTTTGTGAATCGTGCTGTTCGTTCGACAAGCAAGGACGATCCACGAAATCACACCAAACAACACGAACAACGGGCTTTTGTAAACGATAAACGTTGACCTTGGCAGGGCCAAACACTAATGACCAACACAACCCAAAGACTCTCGGTCAAAGAAAAGATTGGTTACAGTTTTAGCGATATCGCCACCAACTTTTTCTTCCAGTCGATGATTCTTTATCAAACCCGCTTTTATACAGACACGGCGGGACTTTCGGCAGTCGCAGTCGGCTCGATGTTCCTCGTCCTGCGGTTGGGTGACGCGGTTTTCGATCCGGTCGTCGGCGCACTCTCAGATCGGACACAGACTCGCTGGGGTAAGTTCCGCCCCTGGATTCTGTTCACCGCGGTCCCCTTCGGACTGGTTTTCTGGCTGGTTTACGTCACTCCGAATATCAGCCCGACCGGGAAGCTCATCTATGCCTATATCACTTACGCGTTGGTGATGATGCTCTATTCCGCGAACAACACGCCCTATTCTGCGTTGATGGGCGTGATGACGCCGGATTCAAGTGAGCGCAGCAGCATTGCGAGTTACCGATTTGTGGGCGCGCTGATTGGTCAATTCTTCATTCAGGCGCTGCCCTTGCCACTGGTGGCAAAACTGGGCCAGGGCGATTCGGCCAAAGGCTGGGCCATCACCATGGCGATCTTTGGCGCTCTGATCATCGTTTTCAATCTGATCACTTTTGCCAGCACCCGCGAACGGGTGCAGCCACTCCCCGGACAAAAGGCGTCGCTGGGAGCCGATCTAAAGAACGTTTTTAGTTGCGGCCCTTGGATGGTGATGTTCATTCTCACGCTCTTGATCTTCACGATGCTGGTGGTGCGGGGCAGCTCGTCGAATTATTTCTTTGCCTATTATCTTGACGCGCAGCAGTTGCGAGCGTTCCTGGATAAGCTGGGGCTGGCGGGCTCAACAGGCTCGCTGACCGCGTGGCAGTCGGTGCTGAACTCGTTGGGCCTCCTGGTGAAACCAGACGGGTCAAACGCGGCCGCAGTCGGCGTCAGTTTGTTCTTCGTCATCGGCAGCCTGATTCAAATAGTCGGGATCATCTTTTCCAAGCCGCTGGCGGATCGCTTCGGCAAAAAGACGGTCTTCATCGCCGGAATGGCGGTGACAATGATCGCCACGGTGCTCGTATTTTTCATTGGACCAGCATCGATTGGCGCAATGTTCTCCTTGAGCATTCTGTGGGCCATCGGTTGGGGACCAACGGTGCCGCTGCTTTGGGTGATGATTGCCGACGTGGCGGACTATTCGGAATGGCAGACGTCCCGGCGGGCAACGGGGTTTATGTACGCCGGAATTCTTTTTGCGCTCAAGGCGGGTCTGAGCCTGGGCGGCGCACTGAGCGCGTGGGTGCTCGACCTCTATGGTTACGTCCCGAATGTGGCACAAACTGAACGCGCGCTTTTGGGAATCCGCCTTGGCGCAAGCGTTTATCCAGCGCTGGCTATGGCGCTGGGCCTGATCTGTTTGATCATCTATCCTATCGGCAAGAAGCTCAATATACGCATCCAGGACGAACTCGCTCAGCGGCGTCAGCAGTTCGCAACGAACATTCCTGCCGAGGAGCACTGAGTGTTAAGTAGCGCCGGAGGCGAGTCATGAAAGATTCTCGTATGCTGCGAAAACAACATGGAGTTCCCGCTTTTGCGACCTTGCTCGCGGTCCTCGTGGCAGGAGTCTTGATCACTTTTAATTCGCACGCCGGTCGAGCAAATCAACCAGCCCTGAAAGATGTTTTCAAGCGGGACTTTCTCGTCGGCGCGGCGCTTAACCAGCATCAATTCACCGAGCGCGACGAGCGCGGGTTGCCAATCATTATCAGCCAGTTCAATTCAATCACGCCCGAAAATGTTCTGAAGTGGGAATCAGTCCACCCGCAGCCTGGTACTTTCAGTTTTGACAGCCCAGACGCATACGTGGCCTTTGGCGAGAAGTACCACATGTTCATCATCGGCCACACTCTGATCTGGCACAGCCAGACACCGCGCTGGGTTTTTGAGGATGACAAACACAATCCGGTTGACCGCGACACGCTTCTGGGCCGCATGCGCGAGCACATCCACACCGTCGTCGGCAGATATAAGGGACGCATTAAAGGATGGGATGTGGTCAATGAAGCGCTCAATGAAGATGGCACATTGCGCCAGTCACCCTGGCTGAAGATCATCGGCGAAGATTACCTGGTTAAAGCGTTTCAGTTTGCCCGTGAGGCCGATCCGGACGCACAGTTGTATTACAACGATTATTCGCTCGAGAACGAGCCGAAGCGCAAAGGCGCGATCGAATTGATCAGGAAACTGAAAGCCGCCGGAATTCCGATCCACGCAGTTGGTTTGCAGGGACATGACAAGCTGGATTGGCCCACCGCGGAACAGGAAGATGCCACGATCGCCGCCTTTGCCAGTCTCGGCATCAAGGTGAACATTACTGAGCTCGACATTGATGTATTGCCTCGAGCCAACCGCAGTCAGGGCGCCGACGTGGCGACGGCTGCCGAGGCGAGGCAGGATCTGAATCCGTTCGCGAACGGACTGCCCGACACTGTGCAACAAAAGCTGGCCAGGCGCTATGCAGATCTGTTTCGCGTTTTTCTAAAACATCACGACGTGATCGACCGCGTGACGTTCTGGGGTGTAACCGACGGGGATTCGTGGTTGAACAATTGGCCCGTGAGAGGCAGAACCAGCTACCCGCTGCTCTTTGATCGAGCAGGCCGGCCGAAGCCGGCGTTCGATGCCGTCGTGCAAACAAAAGGCTAACTTCAGGATTGAAGGCACTACCATCCGCGTAAGCGGATGGGTTAAAGGGCCTCTTTGTCCCACCCGCTTACGCGGGTGGTACTGACCAGTTCATCGTGCCAAATCTTTGCCAGAGCCAGGTACGTCTAACGTTGCTACTAATCTGCACGATGGCAGGGACATATGACATCTATGGCATTGGCCAGCGTCAATACGCTGATTTCTCGCCGGTGGCCGCGTCCTTTCCCCTAGTTGCCGGAGGCAGGGCATCTTCGATCCTGGTTGACAGTCGTGATTATCCCGGCGTGCTGCGCGCTGTTTCTGACCTGCAGACAGATATCGCTCGAGTAACAAAACAGCCGCCGACGTTGCTGGCCAGTTCAGCCTCACGGATCTCTCAGGTCATCCTCATTGGCACAATCGGCAAGAACCAGAAGATTGACGAAATCGTTCGCGCCGGCAAACTCGACGTAACTCCGATTAGGAATCGCTGGGAATCATTCCTGATTCAAACCATCGAGCGTCCCTGGCCCGGCGTCGCGCGCGCGCTGGTCATCGCGGGCAGCGATAAGCGCGGAACTATCTTCGGCGTTTATGACTTGTCCGAAGAGATTGGAGTGTCGCCCTGGTATTGGTGGGCTGACGTTCCGGTCAAGCCTCATGATCAGATCTTTATTCGTTCGGGTCGTTACGTTCAGGGCGAGCCGGCGGTCAAGTATCGAGGGATCTTTCTCAATGACGAAGCGCCGGCGCTGACCGGCTGGGTGAAAGAAAAGTTCGGCGACTACAACCATCAATTCTATGAAAAAGTTTTTGAGCTGCTGCTTCGTCTCAAGGCAAATTACCTTTGGCCGGCGATGTGGAACAGCGCCTTTAACGAGGACGACTCACTCAACCCGAAACTGGCTGATGAATACGGCATCGTCATGGGCACTTCGCATCACGAGCCGATGCTGCGCGCGCAACAGGAATGGAAACGGCACGGCCAGGGTGCCTGGGACTACACCACGAATGCGGAGGGGTTGCGCGCTTTCTGGTCCGAAGGTGTGAGTCGCAATAAGGATTACGAGAGCATCATTACTCTGGCCATGCGCGGCGACGGCGACCTGCCGATGTCGCGCGAGACCAACACTGCGCTGTTGGAACGAATCGTCGCCGACCAGCGCCGGATTATTGCCGACAACGTCAATCCGGACGTGACGAAAATCCCCCAGCTGTGGGCGCTCTACAAAGAAGTGCAGGAGTACTACGAGAAAGGAATGCGCGTCCCGGACGACGTAACTCTGCTATGGTGCGATGACAACTGGGGAAATATTCGCCGGCTACCGACTGCTGAAGAACGAACCCGCGCGGGCGGCGCGGGGATTTATTATCACTTTGATTATGTGGGCGGCCCGCGATCGTACAAGTGGTTGAACACGATTCCCATCACCAAGGTCCGCGAACAGATGAACCTGGCGTATCAGTACGGGGCCAATCGCATCTGGATCGTAAATGTCGGAGACCTGAAGCCGATGGAGTTTCCGATCGAGTTCTTTTTGACTTTTGCTCGCAATCCGGAGTCGTGGCCGGCGGATAAATTGGACCAATACACCCGCGCGTGGGCCACACGAGAATTTGGACCAGAACATGCAGCCGAAATTGCTGAGATAGTAGCAAAGTACACGAAGTTTAATGGACGCCGTAAACCGGAACTACTCGAACCCGCGACCTACAGCCTGGTAAATTATCGGGAAGCCGAAACTGTGGTTTCCGATTACCAGCGTCTTTCGCAACAAGCTGAAAGCCTTTACCAGGCGATGCCACCCGAGGAGAAGGACGCCTTCTTCGAATTGGTGTTTTATCCGGTGAAGGCCTGCGCGTTGCTCAACAATCTATACGTCACCGTGGGACGGAACCGCCTCTACGCAGTCCAGGGCCGCGCCTCAACGAATGATTTAGCGAACCAGGCGCGGGAACTGTTTCGTGCCGACCAGGAGCTGACCGACTATTACAATCACACCATGGCCGGTGGCAAATGGAACCACATGATGGATCAGACGCACATCGGCTATACCTTCTGGAACCAACCAGTGCGCAATGCGATGCCGGCAGTGCAGGAGATCCAGGTCACGGCAGCGCCGGAAATGGGTTTGACTATCGAGGGCTCTCCGTTAAGTTGGCCGGAAGCGCCCGGGCAGCCGACGATGCCGACGCTAAATGTCTACGATCAGCAACCTCGGTATTTTGAAATTTTTAATCGCGGCGCCTCCTCGTTTCAATTTCGCATTGAAAGCAGCGCGCCCTGGCTGCAGGTGAGCCCGGCAAATGGCAGCGTAGCTCGGGAAGAGCGCATTTGGGTCAATCTTGATTGGACGGCCGTTCCGCGAGGTACGACCAAAGCCTCAGTTACAGTGAACGGGCCTGATTCGCGAAGGATAACCATCAGCGTGCCGATTCTGAATCCCACGTCACCCAAACGTGACGAAATTAGTGGTTTTGTTGAGACCGACGGCTGCGTTTCAATCGAAGCGGAACATTACACGGGCTGGACAGAAGCGAATGGTCTGCGCTGGCTGAAGCTCCCGGACTTTGGCCGCACGCTTTCGGCGATGACAATTCTCCCCGTTACCGCCACGGCGCAGACTATAGCTGCTGCCCGCCCACATCTAGATTACCGGATGTACCTTTTTCACGAGGGCGAGGTCAGCGTTGACGCGTATCTGGCGCCCACGCAGAATTTTCAGCCCGGCGTTGGGTTGCGCTATGGAATCTCGTTCGACGACGAATCGCCACAAGTAATGAATCTCCACACTGACTATTCGCAGGCGGAGTGGGAGCGTTCGGTGAGAGATGGTGTTCGCATTATGACTTCGAAACACAAGCTCGCCGGCGCCGGCGTCCACGTGCTGAAGTTTTGGGCCATGCATCCGGGTGTCGTGTTAGAGAAGCTGGTGATTAACACTGGGGCGCCCGGGCACAGTTATCTTGGGCCACCCGAGAGTTTTCGAAACTAAAATGGCGGACAAAGTCAGATGGGGCGTGCTGGGCGCCGCGAACATCGCGTTGAGAAAGGTGATCCCGGCGATGCAACGAGGCGACTGGTGTGAGGTAACGGCGCTGGCGTCGAGAGACCCGGAAAAGGCCCGGCGCTTCGCCGGCGAACTCGGTATTTCGAAGGCATACGGGTCATATGATGAATTGCTCACCGACCCGGATATTGACGCTGTCTACAATCCGCTTCCGAATCATCTGCATGTGCCGTGGTCCATCAAGGCTGCGGAAGCAGGAAAGCATGTGCTCTGCGAAAAACCAATCGCGCTTAGTGCGTCGGAGGCAACACAGTTGTTGCAGGTCCGAGAGCAGACGGGCGTAAAGATCGAAGAAGCGTTCATGGTCCGCACACATCCGCAATGGGTTAAAGTCCGTGAGTTGATCAATGCCGGACGAATCGGAGAGGTGCGCTCAGTAGCGGGACACTTCAGTTATGACAACCCCGACCCGGAGAACATTCGTAACGTCGCCGAGTTTGGCGGAGGCGGACTGATGGATATCGGGTGTTACATGATTCTTTTCTCGCGGCTGATTTTTCAAGCCGAGCCTGAACGCGTGGTAGGCCTGATTCAGGAAGACCTGGCGACGCGAACGGACGTGCTGACCTCGGCGCTGCTCGACTTTCCGCGGGGTCAGGCGTCGTTCACCTGCGGCACGCGCATGACGCCATTCCAGCGGTTTCAAATCATCGGCACGCAGGGACGAATCGAGGTGCAAATTCCCGTGAACGCGCCTGCTGATCGTGCCTGTAGGATTCTGGTAGACGATGGCTCGGATTTTTTCGGGGCGGGGGCGGAAGTTATTGAGTTTGAAATCTGCGACCAATACACAATTCAAGGCGACCTGTTTTCACGCAGTATTCGCGAAGGTGGAGCTCCGGTCATGACACTTGAAGATTCGATTAAGAACATGGCCGTCATTGACGCAATTTTTCGTTCGGGCAAATCAGGCCAGTGGGAGAGTCCGGTAGTGAAGGCCAGCGGCACTGGTTCCTAACGCGGCAGCCGAGTGGAGGACAACCCGTCTCGGCTTTGCCTCAAAAGTCGATTAAACGTGGTAATGAGTTTCGTGTAGTTCGTGTGATTTCGTGGATCGTTTCTGTTCGTTCGGAAAAAAAGGACGATCCACGAAATCACACGAAGCAACACGAACGGAACCACTGACTAGAGAGTTCGATCTGACTTTTGAGGCAAAGCCACTTGTCTCAGTTCTGAGCTTGTCGGCAGGGAGCTCGTGCGCGACAGTCTCAAATGACTCGATTGACCAGCGGCGCACCCTGTTCGAAACGTCGCAAGTTATCGAGGAAGTGACGCACCTGTCTCTCTTTTTCGGTTCGATGGCCTCCCGCCGCGTGCGGTGTGATAAAGCAGTTGGGCGTCTCCCAGAGCGGATGGTCAGGTGGCAACGGTTCCGGTTCGGTCACATCGAGGTATGCCGCGCCCAGGCGCCCCTGCCGTAGTTCTTTGATTAGCGCATTTTGATCCAACGTCGTGCCGCGTCCGATGTTGTAGACAATGGCCCCGGTTTTGAGCATTGCCAGTCGGGCCGCGTTCAGGAAATTTTCACTTTGATTGTTTGCCGGCAACGTATTGACCAGGTGATCGATTGTCGGGAGCAAGTCGTCCAATTCGGAAACCGTAACGACGCGGATTGCTTCATCGCCTTTAAGTTGACGACGAACGGCGATGAGATTCATTCCGAGTGGGCGCAGCAGTTCCGTGAGGCGGCGGCCGATGGCGCCAAAGCCGAGGATCAAGACCGTCTGACCGTTGAGTAAGGGCAGGGAAGGGCGCAGCCATTGGCGCCATGAATGGTCACCGCGTTGTGCATCAAGGGCCGACGGCAGCCCGCGAGCAAGACTGGTGATCATCGCCAGCAGGTGCTGCGCGCAGGGCTCCCCATAAACGTCAGAGCTGTTAGTGACGATCGTCCCGCGTTTAGTGAGAGCTTCGCGAACGTCATCCTGGTCAAAACTGGTGTAACCGGCCGAGTGTAATTGGACCCAGCGAATGTTCGGAAAGTCCAAAACTGCGCGAGGATCGGGAAAGCCAAAGGCAATCTGAGCATGTTCCAGAGCTGGTAGTGCGTTACCGTCGGCCGGCTCGAACAATAAGAGGCGTTGCGGGCTGGCGCCCTGGAACAATAGATTGCGCTCCGATCTTTGCTCGTCGTTGAATTCGGTATTGCACCAGATTGTGAGCGATTCATCGGTCATCGTTCAGACTGAAAAGCATTAAACAGGGAGCACCATCTTGAGTTTGATACAAGCGATTCTGCAACACCGTTCCGGAAAGAACAATGCGCCGGCGAAGGTGCCCGGACTGCGTTGGTGGATGATGACGCTGTTGATGATGGGCTCTATTCTCAACTTTCTCACGCGCAGCACTCCGTTGATTTGGCGGGAACTTGTCTGGTGATTTTCAGCCGCGTAGCGGCAAATGAGTTTAGCCGGGCCTTTCAAGTCCCGGTTAGGGACCGAAAAGCAAAACCGCGTCGCGTTAGCGACGCATGAAAATCGCGTGTTCAGGCGTCGCTAAAGCGACGCGCGGCCGCTGATGTCACTAGTCCCGGCCTTGAAAGGGCCGGGCTAAATTCAATTCGCCGCTACGCGGCGACAAGCTCCTGAGCGTTCAGTGCATAGACTTTCGAGGCAAAGGCGATCAATCGCTCAAAGAAGGAAGAGGCAAAACAGGATGCAAACCAACAGTCACAAACTCATGAAACCCATTCTTATCTCCGTCTTTCTTTGTTTCTGCGGTTCCGCTTCGCTCCTGCCGGCACTCGGGCAACCGCCGGCGCCGGCAGACAAGCCCGTCCCGCGGAGCGATCGCAATTCGCAAATTGCGCATGAACAACTGCTGGCTAAAGCGCGGCAGGGGGGCATCGATGTTTATTTTCTCGGCGATTCGATTACCCGTCGTTGGGGTGCAACTGACTATCCTGACTTCCTGGCGAATTGGAAGCAGAACTTCTACGGGTGGAATGCGGCGAACTTCGGCTGGGGCGGCGATACCACGCAGAACATTCTCTGGCGACTGGAAAATGGCGAGCTTGACGGCGTGAATCCGAAGGTCATCGTCATCCTCGCCGGCACCAATAACGTCGGCCGCCAGGCTGCTGACGATGCGAAGATCGCGGACATCACCAGAGGCATTAAGGCGATCGTCGATCTTTGTCGACAGAAAGCGCCGCACGCCAGGATCGTCTTGATGGCGATTTTTCCTCGCAATGACAGCATGACCGTTAGGCCGTCGATCGAACGCATCAACCAAAACATCGCCAGCTTCGCCGACGGCAGGACCATCCAGTTTCTCAACATCAATGACCGGCTCGCCGGTAAGAACGGAGTCCTCCTTGACGGTGTCACCGTCGATAAATTGCATCCGAGCCTTAAGGGATATCAAATTTGGGCTGACGCATTAAAGCCTGTTTTCAGAAAAATACTGGGGCCTGCCGCAACGTCGGACCACGCACCGCCACCGACCGGCGACCCAGGTCGTCAATCTTTGCCGACCGCAGCCCAGTCGGGAGTCCCTTACAAAGATCCATCGCTTCCGATCGAAAGGCGCGTGCAGGATCTTGTCTCGCGCATGACTCTGGAAGAGAAAGTTTCGCAGATGATGAATGCCGCGCCGGCCATTGAACGTTTGGACATTCCGGCCTACGACTGGTGGAACGAGGCACTGCACGGCGTAGCCCGGGCAGGTTACGCGACGGTGTTTCCGCAAGCCATTGGATTGGGAGCGACATGGGACACCGACCTCATGCACCAGGTTGCCGACGTGATCTCGACCGAAGCGCGGGCGAAATACCACGAGGCTATTCGTAACAATCAACACGGTCGCTATGAAGGCCTGACGTTTTGGAGTCCCAACATCAACATCTTCCGCGATCCGCGTTGGGGCCGGGGACAGGAGACCTACGGCGAAGATCCCTATCTGACCGCGCGATTGGGTGTCGCCTTCGTCAAGGGTTTGCAGGGTGACGATCCGAAATATTTCAAAGTAATAGCCACCCCCAAACACTACGCCGTGCACAGCGGGCCTGAGCCGGAGCGCCACTCATTCGACGCGAAGGCTATCGAAAGAGATTTTCGCGAAACTTATTTGCCGGCCTTCCGGGCAACCGTCGTCGAAGGCAAAGCCGATTCAGTGATGTGCGCTTACAACCGCACGCACGGCGAACCTTGTTGTGCGAACAAACGTTTGATGACCGACATTCTGCGCCACGAATGGGGGTTCGATGGTTACGTCGTTTCTGATTGCGGCGCGATCAGCGACATTTGGAAAGGACACGGCTTTGCAAAGTCTGAGGCCGAAGCCTCGTCGCTGGCGGTCAGGGCCGGGACCGATTTGGCATGCGGGCGCGAATATGGTTCGCTGGTTCAGGCAGTAAAGTCGGGCCTGATCAGCGAGAGCGAGATCGATATCTCGCTCAAACGTTTACTGACGGCGCGATTCAAACTCGGCATGTTCGATCCGCCGCAGCTGGTGCGTTACGCGCAGACACCTTTTGCCGAAAATGATTCGCCGGCCCACCGCGAACTGGCTCTTAAAGCCGCGCGCGAATCAATCGTGCTGCTCAAGAATGAAAAGCAGACGTTGCCGCTAAAGAAAGACCTCAAGACAATCGCCGTGATTGGTCCGAACGCTGACGCGCTCGAGGTATTGCTGGGAAATTATTCGGGACAACCTTCGAAGTACGTCACGCCGCTGGCAGGCATAAGAAACAAGGTCTCTTCAGCCACGACAGTACTTTATGCTCCCGGCACCTACAAGATTGGCACCGCAACCGTGCCGGTGCCGTCTTCAGCACTGGCGACCGGATCACAGCGCGGTTTGAGAGGCGAATACTTCAACAACCGCGATTTGAAAGGCGATCCGGTCCTGGTAAGAAACGACGAGTCAGTAAATTTTGAGTGGGGCGCGTTTAGTCCTGCGCCTCAGGTGACGCCTCAGGAGTTTTCAGTCCGCTGGACCGGAAAAATCACGGTGCCGGCATCGGGAAAATATGTGCTGGGCGCCGCCGGAAATGGCGGCTTTCGGCTGTATGTTGACGGCAAAGTATTTGTAGAAGAGTTTGCGAATCGACGCACCAAGAATGTCACCGGCAACATCGATCTCGAAGCTGGTAAGACCTACGATATTCGGCTTGAATACCATGCGGGTGGAAACCCGTACACGGCGGCGAAGCTGGTTTGGTCGCCACCGAACGCGGAGCAGGCGTTGCGCGATGAAGCGCTCAACAAGGCACGCCAGGCGGATGTGGTTATCGTGTGCCTCGGGCTTTCGCCCCTGGTCGAAGGCGAAGAGATGGATGTGCCGTTCGCAGGTTTTCGCGGCGGGGATCGCACCGACATCGCCCTGCAAAAACAGCAAGAGGAGTTGTTGGAAGAAATTCACGCTCTCGGCAAACCCGTGGTCCTGGTCTTACTTAACGGGAGCGCCGTGGCGGTAAACTGGGCCAACGATCATGTAGGGGCAATTCTGGAAGGCTGGTATCCCGGTGAAGAAGGCGGCTCGGCGATCGCGGATGTGCTCTTCGGCGATTACAACCCAAGTGGGCGACTGCCGGTAACCTTCTACAAGTCAGTGGATCAATTGCCGCCATTCACTGACTATCGCATGCAGGGCCGAACCTATCGCTACTTCAAAGGCGAACCGCTCTATCCATTCGGGTTCGGCTTGAGTTATGCCGAATTCAAGTATGAGAAGTTGACGCTCAGCGCCACCAGACTCAAGGCCGGAGCGGAATTGAAAGTGTCGGCTGAGGTCCAAAACCGAAGCGCGCGCGCCGGTGACGAAGTCGTTCAGTTATACGTGAGTAACGTCGATGCTTCGGTTCCCGTACCGATTCGTTCTCTGGCGGGGATTAAGCGCGTCTCGCTGGACCCGGGTGAAAAGCGAACCGTCTCGTTCACCCTATCGCCGTCCCAGATGTCGGTAATAGACGACGACGGTAAGCGAGTCATTAAACCGGGCGCATTCCTGGTGAGCATAGGTGGCGGCCAGCCGGTCACTAATACGGAGGTCGTTACCGGTCGCTTTGCGATTACGGGCAAATCCGTCGTAATCCCATAAGAATAACTCTTTCGATGGCTTGAACGGAGTCAGGCCGCAAGGTTGGTAGTGCCCCGCCTTGTCGCCGCGTAGCGGCGAATTGAATTTAGCCCGGCCTTTCA
>JBKPEE010000164.1:0-6298 GCA_046728235.1 Acidobacteriota bacterium | reverse complement strand
CGCGTGGTAGTTAGCGCGCGCCCAGGGCACAATCTCCTGAGCCAAAAAGTCCGCGTACGCTGAATTGCATGACAACTCGCGCCCGCGATCGGGATTCTCTACCATCACCGCGACGAGCGGAGGGATCAAACGCGCTGCGATCAAGTTATCCAGAGTAGTTGCTACTCGCGCCGTGTTCACGTAAACACCGCCGTCTGTCAGTACCAACAAACCGTAAGGCTTTTTGCCGGCAACGTAGCCGTGAGGAGTGTAAATCCAAATTGGTCGTTCGTTGCCGAGGGTTTTGCTGGTGAATTTGTCGCGCTGAACTCGCCCCGTAGGAACTGTCGGACGGACAACGCTCCAGCTTTGCGGCTCAGCGGAGGGCAGTTCGACCGCTGAAAAGGAACTCCCCTCATATGGGTTGAACTCGTTATAGCGCTCGGCGAATTGGAGTGGATTGAACGAATCGTTCCGGAGTGCGCCCGCAAACCGTTCGATGCCTCGCCACTCTTTCGGGTCGGGAAGGTTCGTCGCGAATTGATAGGTGAAGCGCGCGCCCTTCTGAAGCCGAAATGTCTTGTACCACAAGTCAGTGTCGAGCAGCCGCGCCATCGGCTTACTGACGTCCCCGAGACGAAAGACGAAAACGTTTCTCGTCTCTTCCTTAGCTCGCCAGAGCATCGTCACCAGCACGTCGCGATCATTGCCGGGCACTCCCTCAATAATTGGCGCGCCGTTTTGATTGATCTCTTTCCAAAAACTATCAAGCGCACCTCGGTCACCGGATTTGAGCCGTTCCTGGAGAGCTTTCAGACGCGGACTCAAGATCAGCTCATCAACTGTTTGCGCGCGCAAGACACTACCCAAACTCGCATTCAACAGCAGCACAAAAAGGGCGTTTATGATTCTAGTTCCAATGCGAACACGCATAGTGGGCCTCCACCAGTAATGAGTTAGTGATCATTCGAAGTCGAGAGCGGGAGCGACAGCTTTCAACGCGATAGCCAAGATTGCCAGCACATTAATCAGGTTGTAACCCCGCTCATTTGGACTCGAACATTCGTTCAACTGGGGTGCGTCCCTGATCATCATGCGCGGCGATGTCTACGTGGCGCGCCTCGCATGCATCGCTGACGAAGAATTCATTTTTCCGCGGCCACTCACGCTCCGCCTTAAAAATGTGACTCATGTGGTCGCCCGCCAGTCGCTGCCTCGATCTTGCCCGCCGAACGAAGACGAACAGGCACGTCAAAATAGTGATCGCAAATAGCTGCCTGAAGAGCCCGACGAAACTGTTGTGCGGAACGTTGACCGCCCACAGTGCTACTGCGCCGGCGAAAGCGGCGAGGGCGATGTGCAATCCCATCTTTAAGGGCATCAGATCGAAAGAAGGGCTCCGGCTGATTTCACAACACTCGGTTTTGAGTCGCTGGAAGTCTCCGAAGCTTCGCAGCGCGGCACGTTGCGCTTCATCCGGATTCATTCCCCCGTCGATGTTGGTGCGGACACGCATTTCAATATGGAAGAGCAACTCGGCCTCCACTTCGCGCGCGATCTCATCCGGATGTCTCCGGGCGTGAAGAAATCGGACTGTGGCTTTGATCCAGGACATAATCGATCCTCCTCAACTCGCGCGTAGAGCCCTCATGGTCGCGCCCGCGAGCCGCTCCCAATTCTGCTCCTCGACGATTAATTGTTTCCGACCCGAGCGGGTCAGCTTGTAGAACTTCGCGCGCTGATTGTTTTCAGAGACGTCCCATTCCGATTCGATCCATCCGCGTCGCTCAAGCCGGTAGAGTCCCGGATACAGCGAACCCTCCTCAATCTTGAGCGCGTCGTCTGAGATTTGTGCAATACGCTGACCGATTCCGTAGCCATGCAGAGCGCCAAGCGAAAGGGCTTTGAGAATCAACATGTCCAGCGTCCCCTGAAGTAAGCCCGCTCTTGATTTACCCACCGCGCATACCTCCTAGATAATCTAGGGCCAGCATAACACTGACTACCTAGACTGTCTAGGAGGGGAAACTGAATTGCCTGATCATAAGACCTGCACGAGAGACCGCTACTTGAGCTGAACCATCTCCGGAACTGAAGGCGCCGCTGCAATCCGTAGCCCGGCGGGTCGAGACCCTATTGAAGATAGCGTTTGCGTGCCCGCAACCTTGCCGAATGTAACGCGCCAAGTTACACTCAAAACGGCGTGATAAAGAGCTTTCGCCACAAGGGACTGAAGCGGCTCTTTGGAACTGGCGACCGGCGCGCAGTGAGTACCGACCTTGCTGATCGTTTACGCAGGCAGTTAGATGTTCTCAATCGCGCGCGGTCCACGAGAGATATGAATTTGCCTGGCTATCGCTTGCATCGGCTGAAAGGCGATCGCGCCGGCACCTGGAGCGTCACAGTGAGTGGTAACTGGCGGGTAACGTTTAGGTTCAAGGGGCGAAGACGCCTTCGACGTTGATCTTGAAGACTATCACTAAGGATTTTGATCGATGGCGAACAATTGGCTGAACAATAGAAAGAGACGACCGACGCATCCCGGCGAGATTCTGCGCGAAGATGTTTTGCCGTCAGCAGGACTAACGCAGGACAAGCTGGCGAAACTGCTTGGTGTCTCGCGACGAACTGTAAGCGAGATACTACACGAGCGCAGACCCGTCACGACCGACATGGCGCACCGCTTGGCACGCGCGTTCGGTACGTCGCCGGAGATGTGGCTGGGCTTACAGCAGGATGTCGATCTCTGGGACACTCATCACGCTCGACGTGCGGAGTACGAGCGCATCAAACGCGTCCCAACATCGAAGGCCGCATAGTTGATTGGCTATCGGTCTTCTCTGCTGGAGCGGCTGGCGCAAGCCAGCAACAACAGCGTGCTGCCATAAATGTATGGGCGCAGGAGTGTCTCTACTATTTCCCGCGCTAACGCCGCAACTGCAAGGATGGGCACTTCAGCGTGCGTCGTGCACGCGGTCGATCTTCCAAGCCATGCCTTCCTTTATGAGCGTGACCTTCACCTTCGGATACCCATCAAGAAAAGTGACCATCGCGGTGGCTGTCGTCGCGGTGAGCGCAACCTTCGATACAGAGATACTCTTAAGCCAGTCAGCTTCATTGTTTGCTTGAGACGACGGAAGAGGATCTTGTGTTTGCAGGAAATAATCTGCGTCGAAACCTTCACCTTCTGGAAGTTTGTCGTTCCTTTCGATTTCCCGAATGAATCTCGCGGTCACGTACTTCCTAAAAGTAGCCTTGTCTGTCTTAAGAGAATCAATGTCATGACTCCCGGCATGGATATACCACCGGTAGAATTCTTTGAGGACGACTTCAGGAGATTGTGCGGCTGTGTTTGGAGGTTTGCGTTGAGCGACTACGGACACGCTCATCACGGCAACTATGAGCGTGCAAATTAGAATCACATTTCTTCGTCTCATCAACATCATTGCGTTGCCAGTGTCTTTTTTACTCCACTACTAACTCCAGCGGATGAATTTGTTTGCGTCCCATTGCACTCATCTGTGTCGAGCGGCACGAGATCGATGTGCGCCGGCCCACCGCCAGAACTCCTGCGACCCATACCGCTTAAAGTACTTTCGGTCTGTGCCCGAATGCGAGGCCTGTCGGTACCCGCCCCTTCGATCGTGTAGGTACCGCTGCCAGTCATAGTTAAGACCTTATACGTCGTGTTGTAGCTTAAGGTCCCGGCAGTCGCGCTTGCAGGAACAAACTTAAGCGGATACAAAAGGAAAGAATTTGTGGCCGTGATATCAAACGGTTTCTCCAGGCTGCAAATTACTCCGCTGTAAGACGTCGGCCCATCGTGTCCGGCAGCGCGGTATCCCTGCTGTCCCCAGTCCGTCAGGTTGAAAACATACTCGCCCATGTCGTATTGGAAACCTTTGGCAATGTCTATCGCAGAACCAAAGCCGCCGGCGGCACTGGGCGCGGCGCCGAAGGTGAGGCCGCCGAAGAATATGTTAAGCATCGAATTGAGGCCGGCTTCCTCGGGCTGAGCTTTGACATAAACGGAAAATTCTTTGTTGACTGGTTTTGCGTCGTCCGGAATATTGTGTTTTTGCGGCGCCCCGAACAACTTGTACTCGGCGACGCCATCTTTGCCCGTCGACCTGCGCATTGTATTCGTCCCTTCGGAATTGAAAAGCACCAGATCGGGAAATCCCGCGCCGGCCTCTATAGTCATTTCGGCGCCCGATATCGGTCCATCCGCCGGCATGCTAAACGAGATGCCCATCGCATTCGCGGCAAAGCTTCCCAAACACGCCTTGAGCTCATTTCCGTTCGGTATTTTGTCCGGCGCAGAATAAAGCTGCAATTCGATCGCGCCGTCTTTGCCTCGATAGGTATCGTGGGTCCGTATCAACGGCGCCGGAGTCTGTCGCGGTTCAATTTCCATCGCCGCTAGCTGAAGCAGGAAGCTGAGCAACGCTGACGAAGCATTCAGCTTTGTGATCGTGGACGCAGTTTTGTCAATGACTTTCGTCGAGACTTCCCCAACCTTTTGCCACTTCTCGATGAGGCTCGTGAAAGCTTTGGACATTCCCGGCAGTTGTACGCCGCCGCCGAGCGCCTTATTGATCACCCAATTGGTCCAGTATGTCGCATCGGCATTGCCGGCCATTTCCGAACACGGCGGGCGCGTAGAAGGGCCGCCGTTCGATGTTTGAAACATCGCCATGCGGAAAACGGTGGGTTGTTGATTCGCACCGCTTCTCTCCCCCGACATCGCTGCGGCCTGAAATATCGCTCCGCGCGTAACGATCCATACAATCATTTGCAAGGTCGGCAGGTCGATGATCGCTTTTTCCGGCGTTACCGAAACATCCTGTATGTCGAGATGCGATGGCCAACGCTTTATCCGTTCGCGGACAAACATTGCCATCAGACGCACCTGCGGGTCATTGCTCTTGATCGCAAGTCTCAGGTCCTTAAGAAGAGTTGCGCCGAATGTGTCTCCAGCCAATTCCGCCGATCCTCCGGCAAAAAATGCCCGGGCTCGATTGAGCTGGAAATTTGTCACACGCCACCAGGTGCAAAGCGCCACTCACCTGAGCACGCAATGGTCCATCATTAGTCGTCCCGCGCTGATGACTCCAAGCATGGTGCATTCGACAACGAATTTTTGCTGATCTCTTAGCTGAGCTACCGAGGCCTTTTGTGAATTCTCAAAGTAGCAGCCGAGATCCAGAGAGTACGCGGTTTGCATAAACCAGACCAGAACTTTTCCGTCTTCAATCGTTGCTTTCCTAAGCGGTCCGGAAACACGGACCCTCTTGCCTTTATAACTTGCATCGGCGCCAACTTCGTTGGAGTCGTACTCCCGAATTAACTCCATATAATCGATAGAAGTGTTGTTGCTTTCCGGCGCTGCATTAACGCGCTCGGCCGCCGCCACCGCGGAGTTGTCGCGGGCCTCGGCGTTCGTCTCAATGCTTAATCCCTGATTGGTAAAGTTGATCTTGTCTGGCGAGAGACCGGTGACGGCTAGTAGATTTTGCCCTGCGAGTTGTTGGCTCACCTTCAGGCTTTCACCATTGCCGGTTTGCTTTCCTTCCTGATAAGCAGCCAGCGCGAACCCGGTATAAAGCACCAGGGCTTCGTACATCTCCTGCTTTTGCCGATCACTGACTCCGTTCAAGGCGTTGCCTTCAACGACGCCGCTCGCAATCGAATCTCGCAGATCCATCACGGCTGCATCCGCAGGAATTCCGCCATCGTGATAGACGCTCGCGTTTGTGGCAAAGAAAAAACTCAGGGCCAGGGCCAGATCGTTAGGCTTGCCAGCAGCGCGGGCTCCCTTTTCATATTCACTCAGAATGGTAGTCATGATTATGAGAACCTGCGGATTGCCAGGTCCGATGAGATTGGCGATCTCGCGCGTCTTGAGCTGGGTGCCGGTAGATCGAAAATGGAGAGACGCATCGTTGAGCTTCACTGCCGGCGCCGCCGAGTCGGACGGCGTGGGTGAAGTCGAACTCGTGCCAGACCGCTTTGCCGCGAGGTTCTTCTCGAGCCGCCGACGAGCGTATCGATCCATGATGATATTTGTAATCATGGCGCTCGCCGGATTGCTCCAATTGCCGCCAAGGCTGTCGCGATACTGCGCAAAGGCCGGGGCAGAAATAACGAGTAACAACAGCATCGACCAACAACCGCGTAAACGCATATTCGTGTTGCTCATAATACGAATCTCCATTCCCTGTTTTCGGTTAACGCCAACTAACAAGGCATCTCTCAATTAAAACAACGACGCTCAACGAAAAACACACCGGGGGCCTACCGTCAATTGGTCTTACTG
>JBKPEE010000163.1:0-32759 GCA_046728235.1 Acidobacteriota bacterium | reverse complement strand
CACCACCTATACCTCAACGGCACCGTCACCATGAACGGTCCACCTCTCTTCCGTGCAGCGACGCGATAGACCGTTTGCGGTGACGGCCCGGATTGCGTGAGCTGCCTGTCATTCGCCGCGCTCGCCGCTTTTTCTTCATTGGTCCAGGTGGAGTACACTCCATCGACTAATTCCAGAGTCTCAGCCAGGCCACCCCACGATTTTTCCCATCCGGCCAGCTGCGCCGGCAGAATACGCAAAGGTTGATCTCCAATTGTAAACGGCAACTGCTGGGGCAAGAGAATGACACTTAAAACTTCAGCAACTTGATCGCGGCGACCACCGACCGGTTGCGCAAGTAAAGTAACTGCCAGGGGACGCGCTTTGTTGAAGCGATCGAGAATAGGAGCGCAATCCGCTCGGTTGCTATGGCGACCAGCGACGCCTGTCGCCCCAGTTGCGATTGTCGGCTTCCTGCCCCTCGGTTATGATGAAACGTCGCGGTGCTCGCTTTATGGAAAATAAGTTTATCAATATCAACAATGTTGAATCGCTCAACGACTTTTTAGCAAGTCTGAATGACTCGTCTGGCGTGTTGTTTAAGCATAGCAATAGTTGCGGGATCAGTTCCCGTGCTTACGCCGAGATGGCGAAGCTGGGACAGCCCGTGGGACTGATCGTAGTGCAGAATGCGCGTGCGGTTTCTGATGAGATTGAAAGACGCTGGAGTGTGAGTCATGAGACCCCGCAGGTCTTGATTGTCCACGACGGAAAGGTTGTGTGGAGCGCCTCACATTTTCAGATTAAGGCAGCGAACGTCGAAGCGGCGATGAACGGCGACCGGTGAGCAGTATGGATCTTGCGCAACGACGTCAGGCGATCGAGCCGCGCGAAATATCGCAGGAGAGCGAGAATCAGCTTCGGATCACCTGGGCCGACGAAAAGGTGTGTGAATACAATGCTGGGCGGCTGCGGCGAGCATGTCCCTGCGCACAATGCGTGAACGAATGGACTGGCGAGCGGACCTTGAAACCCGAAGCCGTCTCAGACGAAATCGAGATTAAAGATATTTCCATCGTGGGCCGTTATGCTTTGAACTTTCGCTGGAGCGACGGACACGAGACTGGAATTTATAGCTTCCAGTATCTACGTGACTTGTGTGATGCAACTACGGAGCGGCCTTCGTAAGCAGGTGGGCCGAATACTCAATTCTTCTTGAGTTCCGAACTGGAGAATGGAAATTAGTGCGATCCAATAATTCCGTTGTTCGTGTGACTTGGTGGATCATTCCGTCAAACGAAAGGCGACTTAACTATACTTTTAGTGACCAATGACCATCGGAATCCTTATCGTTTCAGATCGCACGTTGAACGCTTCAATGTGGCAGGCGCTCGAGGTGCATGGGTTTGACGTTACTGTTGCCGAAAATGCGGATGATGGCTATGCGCGTTTGACGGCAGCGCAGTTCGATTTGGTGGTTATAGATCTCGAGCATCCGAGGGAGGGCGCCGGCATAATCAAGTGGATTCGGGCACACGGAAATCTCAGGCAGCTTTCGATTTTGACGATCGCAGAATGGGGCACGGGCGCAGCAACGATGGCGCTCGCGCAAGGGGCCGACGCAATTGAAACCGTGCCGATTGATCCTGATCGTTTCATGGCAGTGGTCAAGAGGCTGCTACTGCCGAAGATCGTAATGACCGCGAAGGCTGGCGGCAGGAGCGGCGACGCGCAGGATTGAAGCGCGCCAGGTACGCGCGAACCGCAGGGGGAAACCGCAGGTCGAATAATGGACGAACGAGATTTCTTTAACGAAAGACAAGAAACAAAGCAGGCTTCTTTTGTCTGCCCGCACTGCCGCGAGCGCAACGATTACGAAGTGCGTTGGTTGCGGCGAACCAAGAAGCAATCGCCGCCGCGGGGCGCCTCAGAGATGGATCGCGCGCGCTTCGCCAAGTCGCGTGACTACATGGTGCGGATCGATGACATGCTCGCCTGCCGCAATCCCCGCTGCCGCAAACGGTTTGAGATTCCGATGTCTCAATCGGTCGTCTTCATATAAACACCGCGCAGCTAAAATCCGCCAACTGTCGCAGTTTTGTCCAGGAAATTTGTGCCGGCATTTGACTGCTCGCCCGCCATCACCAGTAAGACAACTGCGTTAGCCGAATGGATCAAAGTTTGCAGTTTCGCAAAGTTCGGGACGCCACGTTAATTGAGGTTTGAGTGATGCAAAGAGAAGTTGATGCCGGTTTATTGATGAAAGCTGATTCCGATTGGACGAACCGCGTTTACGGACTACAGCCATTCGCGGGCGCCGGAAAAAGTAACCGCGGCATGCTCGTGCCGCTCGAGCGGCGGCTGACCGCCTTCCTTCTGCCCAGGATTCCAGTCTGGCTCGAGACTTACCATCTGACGCTATTGACGCCGCTGTGGTCCATCCTGATTGCCGTCTGTGGTTATCTGGCCGCCACCAATCTGCGTTGGCTATGGATGACCAACGTAATGATCGTGTTTCACTATTTCACCGATCACCTCGATGGCAAGTTAGGGAAGTACCGCAATACGGGCTTACGCAAGTGGGGTTTTTACATGGACCACTTGTTTGATTACGGCTTTCTTTGTTCCATCCTGATTGGGTATTCGTTCCTGGTCCCGCCCAAGTCGATATTCAGCATGATGCTGGTGCTGTGCGTTTTCAGCGCCTTCATGTTTCACACGTTTTTGATGCTCGCGGCTACGGATGAATTTCGGGTCAGTTTCTCGCGGTTTGGGCCAACTGAGCTGCGCATTGCGTTGATTATTATCAACATCCTGATCATCAGATTTGGCACCCGCGGCTTGAAAGGTGCTTTGCCATGGGTCGCTTTTGGTGGTGTGATTGCTTTGACGGTTCTGGCTTATATCGCCCAGCGCAGGTTGTGGCAAATAGACATGAAAGCGCGCTCTCAAGCGGGGATATCTCCCTAAATTAACAATGTCTTAACATCTTTTGTAGCTGTTTCTGCAACTATATAGGCACAATCGGCGTCTAAGCTTGTACTTTCCCCGAGAAATGCAGGCCAAAGGGTTCGGAACTTTCAGCCCAATATGCACGTTTATTCGATTGCAACCTGCTCTCATTTATGTTTATGTCCGATAAAAAAGTAAAAGTTATCAAACGCGCTGAACGCGTTAACAGGAAACGGAATAAGCCGAAAGCTGTCCGCAAGACTGCCAGCGATATCGTCAACACTGTTACCATCTGGGTTGCAGAATTTGAACAGCGGCAGCGTGAAGAGACCGCCAAGGCCGTTGAGAACCTGATCCGCTCTCGCAACCAGCAGCCTAACGAAGCGTAAACCTTCACCGGTCCGGTCATTCGCCATTACTTAACGAACTCGATCGTGGTCGACGTGTGCTTGAAGTCTCCTGGTCAATTTCATTAATCCTAAGGCGTCAGGCACGAGTTTCACGAGGGTCGCTTGTTTACCTCAGGTCGCTCGCACCGATTGACAGTCACGTGCGGCGCGGCTAGCATTCCGTCTTGAAATCGCCCCCCTGACGACGTCCATGAAATCTTCACAGTCGAAACGCGGGAAGCGAAAGCCATCCATCATTGGTTCGATCCGGCGGCCACTTGCGCCTCCCGGGCATCCGCTAAGCATGGCTAAACCAGACCCAAAGGCCAGACCGGCCGGACGCAAAGCCAAACACAAACAACGGCCTGAGAAATTAGAGCTGGCTGAGGAATACTGAGTTTGCGCCGTCTGTCCGCACACCGAAGCGAACACGAAGCGGATTTGAATAATGCGATTATGAACGACACAGGTCATGAGTTTATCGCGAGATCGCGCCATCACCTGGCAAACGACTTCTTGCCGAAGATCGAAAGGTGCCTCGAGCAGTTGACCGATGAACAGATTTGGTGGCGGCCGAACGAACAATCAAACAGCATCGGCAACCTGATCCTGCATTTGTGTGGCAACGCCCGGCAATGGATTGTGTCCGGCATCGGCGGAGCCGCAGACGCGCGCGACCGGGACGCTGAGTTTGCGCAGCGCGACATGATCTCACGCGCTGATCTCCATTCATTGCTGACACGAACTTTGAGTGATGTTGATTTGACGCTGGGGCAATACGACAACAACAAGTTACTTGATCGACAGACGATCCAGGGAACGGACGTGACCGCGCTGGAAGCGATCTTTCACGTGGTGGAACATTTCTCGATGCACACGGGACAAATTATTCTGCTTACCAAGCTACTGACTGCAACCGACCTTCGCTTTTATGACTTCCAGGGGGATACGCCATCGCTGCGCTGGTCGTATGATCCGCCTCCCTCGTCTTAGGCGCTTGGGAAGTGGTCAAAGGGTGGTCGACTGTTCCAAGGTCCATTCCACGTAGCACGGCTCGAATACGCGTTCGCGGGTGGGACTCCTTCAGCGCCTACAAAGCAATAGTTGAACGCAGAACTTCATGGAGAAGACTCTCCCAAATCCCAACGGCGCTGGGCCCTCAACCCCGGGGTCGGAGTACTACCACGAATCATTCGCATGGTCTGTCGTGTCAGCAACTGAAGGACACCGCCGGGCACGACTGCCCGGGCGATCGCATAGGCCACGCGCGGCGGCATGACCATTGCGCGCTGGCCCAGCGCATACTCGCTTTCCCACCAACTTGGCACAAACTTTCCTTTGAAGCGGCGCAGTCCTTCAAAATTGTAGAAGGCCCCCAGCCTTTGGGATGCCAGGCGCAAGGCGCGGACAACCACAGGGTGTTCGGTATTCAGCACTTCGTCGGGTCCATCGGTGACAAGGGGCGATGTTCCCAAGGTAGCCAAACTGACTCCCTCAGCTTTCAACTTCGCTAACGCTTCGACGACCAGCAGCGTTGCGGTTCCCCGCGGCGCATCGGGTTGGCGCAAGACGTCTTCCAGGTACCAGGCTTTGCGCGCCGGGATCGGACTGGCGGCAAGAAAGCCCACGAGCTTGCCTTTAACACGAGCCGCAAAATACTTCTTGTACTTGGAATGCAGGAATGGATCGAGCGCCATCAGCCAGCCAAAGGTCGTCGCTGAGCGCCGCGAGCTTAGCCAACTCATGCAGAGTTGAGCTGTTTCTTTCTTCACTAATTCATCGAGTCTTTCGGAAATCATTTCGACTTCAACACCGGTCCGCCGCGCCTGGTTCACTCCGGCGCGCAGCTTTTTGGCACCATCGCCGCGTGGATTCCAGGACTTAAGATCGAAATAAGGCAACGCGCCGATTTTCACGACCGTGAAATCATCGGGAGGGATCAGACGGGAGAATTCCGCGCTCGCCGCCACGAATGCGACCACGCGCTTCTTTCGCTTAGCGAACGCTGCGAACTGCCGCGCTAGTTCCGGCATGTCTTTCAATGGCGCAAGCGGATCGCCGGCGACGAGCCACACGCGGCCAAACTCGCCATAGATGACACAGCCGTCAATCTCCGGAGTTGACCAGACCAACGCGCCGCGCGCAATGCTTGCGAGCGAATAGGGGTTGTATCCGTAAAGAGTTTGTAAGCGCAGCAACTCGCCCGTGGGATCGGGCAAACGGCCTCGTCGACGCGCCGTCAGCACGGCACCGATGCGCGCTTTCATGTAACGCGCGCCATAACCGGCGCTGCCGCCGGCGGCTAACCACCAAAGATCGTGAATTGGGATCATCGTTGTCGTACGATTGATCGTTCGGGTCAAACCGATGTCAAATCGACAGATAGAACGTTAGGCTAAGCAACGCGGAGCTGTCTGTGCGTTAGGCCGCTTATAGTCTCGTTGTACGCAGAAGATTGGTGAACTACTTTTTCTCCTGCGTTCCTGAAAGCGTCATACGCCTGATCCTCACCGCTTTCACCCTTCTGTGGAAGGATCTTGATATCAGAGATGCGGTTACACAATGCGGCGAGGTCTTCAACCTTCGCTGACTCTTGTGGGCTCGGTTGATGCCTAGTTAGAGCAGACTGATTTTGGGGCCCAGAACTATCTGAGCGCCCGCAGAAAATAATCAGGGCCGGGAAAATTAGTACTAATATAATCGCTTGAATTTGAGGTCGCATATTATTTAGTTTGGACTCCTCCGAACCAGCAGATTGTATTTAATACGACTCAGGGTTTAAGGGAAAGAATCGCAAATCGAAGGCCTGGGACCGTTGTTTCCGTTGTCTGTTGATTCGCATCGAGTCGGGCTTCTTTCGACCGCAAAAAAAGCGGCGTCAAGCCGCCGCACTCCAAAAATCGATTTATCACACAGCGACTGCCAATATTCTCGGCCGCTGCCGAACAATTGCGGCAGGATAGGTGACTCTGCGACAGTGCTAACGAGCTGGTGGACGATTCTTGTTTGCACGTGGATAACCAGGTTGGAGGATAATCTCAACTGATGTTAGGTTTCTGATTACCACTAAGAACCTAACAAATGGATCGAACGACTGACAACGGTTTTATACGATCACTTGTGATTTCGGTCACCTGAAAATGATTCATCTACCAATGGTGGCGTGCGAGCGTAGCATCGGGCGAGTAATGAAAATTGGCTCCCGGCTAAATTTTGTTGTGGCCGCGTTCGCTCTGGTCGCAATTGGTTCCAGCGCGGCACAGGTTTATTTGTATCCAACTTCAAACGCCCGGATCGACCAGCCGTTGTCTGAGTCGAAGACGCAAATAGTTTTCCTCGGCACCGGAACTCCGAATGCCGATCCGGACCGATCCGGACCAGCAGTAGCGATCATCGTTAACGACCAGCCTTATCTCGTGGACTTCGGGCCTGGTGTGGTGAGACGCGCGTCGCTGGCTTTTCGGAATGGAGTCAAAGGTCTGGCCTTGCCAAAACTTACGCGCGCGTTTGTAACGCACCTGCATTCAGATCACACGGTTGGGTATCCGGATCTGATCTTTACGCCGTGGGTCCTGGATCGAAAAGAGGCGCTCGAGGTTTATGGTCCCCGGGGGCTGAAGGCGATGACCGGTCACATTCTCGCAGCATACAAAGAAGACATCCGTGTCCGTTTGCACGGACTTGAGCATGCGAACCCAGGCGGTTACCGGGTCATCGCGCACGAGATAAAGCCTGGGCTTATCTACAAAGACGCGAACGTGACGGTGAAGGCGTTTCTGGTCAGGCACGGTTCATGGAAACAAGCCTTTGGTTATCGGTTCGAAACTCCTGATCGAACTATCGTGATCTCAGGCGACACTGCGCCGGCCGAGACCATTGTCGAAAACTGCAATCGATGTGATGTGCTGATTCATGAAGTCTATTCTCAGGCAGGCTTTGTGCAGCGGACTCCCGCGTGGCAGGAATATCACTCGCACTTTCACACGTCATCGAAAGAGTTGGCCGAACTTGCCACCAGGGCGAAACCGGGGATGTTGATTCTTTATCATCAATTATTCTGGGGCATGACCGAAGAAAGCCTGCTGGCTGAGATTCGACGCGGCTATGACGGCAAGGTCGTTTCCGCGCACGACCTGGACGTCTATTAGAAGTTTCACCTTGCGACCGCAAGCCGTCTCTGTGTAAATTAGCAATGCAATAATTGCATCAGCCCTGGAGGATTCTTCGGATGACTTACATAGTTGCCGAACCTTGTGTCAACTGCCGCTATACTGATTGCGCGATTCCCTGTCCGGTGGAAGCTTTTCATCTTGACGACGACATGCTGGTAATCAATCCGGAAACCTGCATCGATTGTGACGCATGCGTTCCCGAATGTCCGGTCGAAGCTGTTTTCTCGGAAGACAACCTGCCCGCCGAATGGTCCCGTTTTAAGGAGATGAATTCAGAGCGGGCGTTGAGCGGCCTGCCGACAATTAATGTACGACTCGACCCGCTCTGCCAATAGTCGGTTTCCTCTCGAGCTTTAGAAAAAAGGCGCGCAGTCGCGGCAACCGAAGCGACTGACGCGCCTTCTCAGTTTTCCGGAACAGCTGTTGCTTCTATAAGGTTTAGGTCGTAAATGAAAAAAGGTACGAAGCTCCTGCTCGGAGGACTAACGGTCGCGGCGGCCGCAGCCGGGGCGATTGGAGCCGTAATAATGAAAACGGATCGTAAAACAAGACGCCGTCGCCGCGGTTCTTTGGTGGAGGATACTTGGGCCAGGCCCGGGATGACCGTGACTTTTCGCGCGGAGCTGATGCCGGGACGGGACGCAGACCAGCGCACTTACAAGGTAACGGACCTGCTGCCCAGCGGACGCGTGCTGCTCGATCGAGTTGCAGGTGAGCACGCGCAGAAAGAGTTTGAAAACAGCGCCAGGATTGATCTTCACCACTCGTAAACCCTGCCCGGTTCCATCACGCTCAGTCCTTCAATCTTCAACTCCTTCAGCTCGGCTACGACTTTTTCACGGTAGGCGGCTTTCAGGTGCACGGCCAGGATGTCCATGCCGTTATGATCGAGCTTATCGAGTTCATTTCTCAGCATTGCCGGAGTCAGATGTTTAGATGCTTTCGCGAGCTCTTCCATCGAATCAGGAAAGGACGCTTCGATAAAAAGAGCATCCAGTTGGCTGGCCGAATTGACGACGCGCCACAGTTCATCGGTCTCAGCGGTGTCGGAGCTGAAGGCGACCGTGGTCTTTCCGTCGGATACCAGAAGACCTACCGTCGGCACGATGTGATTCACGGAAACGGCGGTGCAGGTCAGGTGGGCGACCTTGAACTCCTGGCCCAAAACAAACGAGACGTACTCCATTACGCGGCCGTGCGCGTTTTCTAACTCGTCGAACTTTGGATACACCGTGTCGTTAAAGACGTCGGCCTTCATCAGGTCAATCACTTCCTGGGTAGCGTGAATGCGTACCGGCTCGCGCAGCTCTCCAAACAGGTCATCGACGAATATCGGCAGGCTCGCGATGTGATCCATGTGAGGATGCGTGATGATCACATCGCGGATAGTTTGTTGTTGGGCTTCAGTCAGAGCGATGCCAATGCTGCCGGCATCGACTGTGACGCGGTCATCGATCACAAAGCAAGTGAGGCGTTGCGCGGAATTCGCGCTGCCTTGCGCATTGAAAGAACTTGGTAAGAGTTGAATCTGCAACTATCGGGTAAATGTCGGATTCAGACTACAGCCAAAAAACGCGCCAAGTATAAGCCATAGCAAGGCGCCGCGGCGAGAAGTTTCATCCAGCCCACCCCGGCGGAGGGCTGTGGCCGCATTTACGTCGCAACTCTTGCAGCGTGTAGAGATAGTCATGCTCGCGTTCCTGCGCAGAGTTCGCGTCGCGGACGAAACCACGGGCCACCCGGCTGCGATGAAAAGCCAGCTCGCTGGCGATCTGGTTGTAGCGCATTTGCGCCCGCCATCCCGAGAAACCACCCGTCATCATGGCGTTCCATGACATTCCCATTCGTCCGCGAATGGTTGAAAGCTTTTGATATTCAATCGAGTCTATAAAGCCTCGTTGATAATCCGGATACAGGAATTGATTCACGATGCGGCCTTCACGACGCAACGAGAAGAAGATCACCATCAGGGTGATAATAAATGCGGGACCCATGATTAAGAAATATCCGGCAAAGAAGCCGACCGCACCACCAAACGTGGCCGTTCCGTTCCACGTGGCATGCAGCAGAATTGCCAGCATGAATCCCAGCACGGGCATCACTATTTTGATAAAACCGTTGTTTGACTGACGCGCCCAGCCCAGGCCGATTCCGGTCATGCTGGTAAAGAGCGGATGAGAGAAGGGCGCTGCCATGCCGCGGAGAATAAAAATGAAGGTGAGCGAACCCGCGCCACCCTGCACCGCGCGACCGTAATACAAAATGTTCTCGGTCATCGCGAACCCGAGTCCCACCATGCCGGCATATACGATACCGTCGATGATGCCGTCGAACTCGTCGCGTTTCCACAAAAAGAGGACGAGCAGTATGAAGGCCTTGGCACTTTCCTCGACAATCGGCGCCGAGATCACTGCACCGAAGTTTTCTCCAATCTGGGCACTGTTGGTTGCCGCCGTAACAATCGCGCCGTTTATCGTGTTGAGGATAATCGCGATGAAAACGGCCACGAGAGCGCCCCAGAGAAACGCCGTCGCCAACATCCACAACGGCTCAGATTCATACCGATCGATCCATAAAAGCAGCATGATGTAGATGGGCACGGGCAGCGTGGCACAAATCATGCCTATGATCAGCTGGACGGGCCCCGTTTCGGAGCCGATGAGCAGTAGCACAATCAGGCCGAGCAGGGCGGCGATCATGAGCGCGAAAACGGCTAAAATTATCTTCAGAGCGTTTTGATGGCCGGAGGCCCTGATGGGGCGAGGCGCATAAACTGGAGGGTATGGTTGACTCATCGGTCTGCCAAAGTGACTGATCTGACGTGGCGCAGTATATCGACAAACAGTCAAAGCGACCAGAGGAGAGATCATCGCGGTCTCTATAAATGCCCGACAATAATAGAATAAGCAGCCGCCAATAAAAGTGTTGCAGTTATAACCATTACTTGTTGCATTCCGGCGAGCTACAGTTTATGCTACGCCTGTTTCATCAGCACTCGGCCAACAGACCTTCATCTTGAAAAGCGGCCCCGAACCCCGCGTCCCAGACGAGAGTTTTCACCGCAGCGTCCTGTCGGCCGTTTCGAACTTCGCGCCGAATTCTTATTCGCGAAGCAGAGACGAGGATTTTCCAACTTCATACCAGAAAGGTCCCGCATGAACCTAACCGCCCAATTAACATCCCTTCGGCAACAGAGTGATGGCCTTAGCCCCGCAGAACGAGCGAAATTGTGCTGCGAGGTGGCTAAACAATTAGAGAAAGTCGGCGAGTATGACGCTGCCGCCGAGGCGATGGACGAGTTCTGGCCGGATCGAAGCGAGGATCCGAGGATCGACAATCTGGACGTCACCACGCAAGCAACGGTGCTGCTCCGGGTGGGCAATTTGACCGGTTTCCTGGGCAGCGCCGACCAGGCGGCGGGCCGGCAGGAGCGGGCGAAGGACCTCATCACCCGGAGCGTCGAGATGTTTGAAATGGACGGCGACAACGCGCGCGCGGCGGAAGCTCGCGGCGATCTGGCACTCTGCTACTGGCGCGAAGGCGCCTATGACGAAGCGCGGATCAACCTGCGCGATGCGTTAAGCCGGATCGGCGAAATTCGACCAGACGTCAAAGCTGTACTGCTGATTCGGGCGGCCATGGTCGAGGTGTGGACCAGGCGGCTGCAAAACGGTCTCACGTTTCTCAACGAGGCTGAGCCTTTGGTCAACAGCACCGAGGATCACGCGCTTAAGGGCTCGTTGCATAGCGAGTACGGATTGGTTTTCCGCCGGTTAGCTGCCCCGGAAAATCGCGAAGATTATCTCGACCGGGCGTTGATTGAGTATGCGGCCGCAAGTTTTCACTTTGAACAGGCGGGAAACGAGCGTTATCAGGCCCGCATTGAAAACAATCTTGGTTATCTTTACTTTACGATTGGCCGTTACAAGGACGCGCATAAACACCTCGATCGCGCCCGTCAGCTCTTCTCAAATTTAAAAGACGTTGGGCCGATGGCCCAGGTCGACGACACTCGCGCGCGCATCATGCTTGCCGAGGGCCGGCCGGCAGAAGCGGAACGGCTGATTCGCCAATCGATCAGATCGATCGAGCGCGGCGGAGAGCAGGGACTGCTGGCTGAGGCGCTGACAACCTATGGCGTTGTACTAGCTCGATTAGGCCGCCACGCGCGTTCGCGTGAATTGTTGGAACGGGCGATGGAAGTCGCCGAGACGGCGGGTGACCGCGAGGGCGCCGGCCGGGCCAATCTCAGCATTATTGAGGAACTCACGAACCAAACTTCGGCGCAGGAACTGGCCGCTCATTTTTCGGCCGCGGCGTCGCTCTTGTCCGACTCGCAAGAGCCGGCAATGTCGAAGAGGTTAATCAACAGCGCGATGCAAGTCATCGAAGCTCTGACGTCAAGGAACCAGGAGCCGGAGATCCAAACCACCAGCTGGGAAGGTTTCTCGTTCAAACGAGAGGTGCTCAAAATCGAGAAGGCTTTGATCGAGCGCGCGCTGCGCGACGCGGGTGGTTCGGTCACACGCGCCTCGCGATTGCTCGGTTTTCGTCACCATCAAAGTCTGATTGCGCTAATAAACAGCCGCCATCGTGATCTGCTGGGCACGCGTTCTGCCGTTCGTAAGCGAAGACATCATCTCTTTTCCAAGCCGCGCCGAACCCGCAAGAATTCCAAGGTGGCCGGCAATGGCTCGCCCGACGACAGCGCCGCGGAATCTGAGTTGTCTGACAGCGTAGGCGCCGCCTCTCTTCCGGCCGGCGATAACAGTTGATCCTTCGCTAACGCGCGCAGGTCAACGCTCGCCCGCCATCGATTTGGTAGGTAGCTCCGGTAATCCAGGCAGCTTTTTCAGAAGCCAGAAAGAAGACCAGCTCGGCCACCTCAGCCGCGTTTCCCACACGACCGAGCGGATGGGTCGTCTTTGAGTGCTCGAGGAATTTTTCGTAATCGGGGCCGCTCATTCCTCCCCGCTTATGGATCTCAGTCACGACCACGCCGGGATTAACTGCATTGACGCGAACTCCCTTCGGCGCTAATTCCAGCGCGGCGCAACGAGTCAGTTGATCAACTCCCGCTTTCGAGACACAGTAGGCGAGGACACCGGGGAATGAACGCAGCCCGGTAACACTTGAAATATTTACGATACTGCCTTTGGTTTTGATCAAGTGTGCCGAAGCCAATTGCATCATATAAAATACTGAACGCAGGTTCACATTCATCATCGCGTCCCACTGCGGTATGGAAGTATTCTCGATCGTGCCGGTGGAGATGTGACCAGCGGCATTAACCAGGACATCAAGCCGCCCAGCATGGTCAACGACGTTATCGAAGGTTTTGCGAAGATCAGCATCGTTGGTCACGTCGAGGGCAACGGCCATAGGTTCGCCGCCGATATTGCGGATTTCCGCCTCGACTTCTTCCAACGTCGAACGATTACGGCCAATGGCGATGATCCGAGATGAGCAAGACGCGAATCGTTTGGCGACGGCCCGGCCAATGCCTGAAGTTGCCCCGGTGACCATCACCACACGTGTAGCGCTCGGGTTATCCATGATCGCTCCTTATCGATGATCGCAGACGGATTTAAGCTGGCATCAAAAAATCATTACTCATATTGACACACGACCGAGTAAATTGACTATACTCGCTCGGGTTCATACTTTTATTCGCGAAGCTGTCACACCGGCGTATTAGTCCTACTGGAAAAGCTGCTCAGTCCGAAACGATTTCGATCGAGTAATGTGATTCAAATGGCGCCTGCAGGCGCGGATTGCGAATCAAGTTGGCACGCTCCCCATCTGCTTCAGGGTACATGACTGCTGCGGCCGCGGCGGCCGCGGCGCTGTTCTTTGTCGTTTGGTGGCTGCTTCAGGCGGACGAGTCACCGTGGTTACCGGCAGGGCTCGCGGCCAGCATGGTGATGCTGGTGGCAGCATTTGCTCGATTGCTGGTTGCCAGGCGCGTCCGCCCTCACGCTCGGCAGCTGAATCATGAGGGTCACGACCATTCGGCGCGGCGCCCCACCCTGACACAGGTAATGCATTCCACGAGTCGCCATGCTGCGGCTTTGAGAGCGTTGCAAAGACAATCAGCAGCAGCCGATGAAAAAGATGACGCCAACACGCACCGGGAGCTCTACGAGCTCTGTAGTGAGTATTTGAGCGGAGCAGATAAGGCTTTACAGTCGCCGGCGCTGCAAGCCGATGGGCGGGTAGCTTTGCGCGCCGGTCAGGAGCGCGTGCGCGAAATGCAAAGACATCACCTGCTGACCTGGGCGCGGAGTTCCGCGCGCTTGCTGACGCACGAAGCCCAGCAGCGAGTGCGGCTTTACGAAAAGGTCGAGACTGCCAATCGCGCGCTGGATTGTATTGATCAGGCTTTGAAAGTCTATCCCGACGATCAGGACTTAAGAACGTCTGCCCAGGCTGTCCAGGAGTTCATCACGTCCAGCCGGGTGGCCCATTGGGTTGAACTGGCAGAACGGGCGGCCTTTAAAGGCCATTTTCAACGGGCCATGGATTGTTATCGCGACGCCCTTTATTATTTAGGCCGCGACAAATCTGACTCAGCAGGCGAGGAAACCGCCGCACGGATTCTGAAAGAAATCGATATCCTGCGGGCCCGGTTGGGCGCGGAAGCCATTACGCCGGACCGGGGCAGATCCGAGCTTCGACACGATCATCGATCAGAGTCGGAAATTCACTAGATATGTTCAGACCCAAATGTCCACGCTGTGGGAGCAGCCGGATTCGGCGGGGCTATGACCGGAGGTCATGGTACCTTCGCATATTTGGTATCTATAACCTTTTATGCGATCATTGCAACTGGTTGTTCAAAGCGTTCAGTCCGCTGTTTACACTCCGGCAAAGCCAGCGAAACAGCAAATCAAGCACCTCTGTTCGCTGAGTTGCCGCCAAAGGCTGTAGGCATATCCGTCATGAGTAATAAGAGTATTTTTCTCGCGGCGATTCTCGTAAGTCTCGCCCTTGGTTTTTCTGCGTCCGCCCAGGAACAGGCGCAAGGACCAGTACTCGGGTCGACCGCGGCTTCCCTGGATTCGCAAGGCATACGCAACTACTTGTTGGGACCGGGCGACATACTCGACGTGCGCGTGTTTGGACAGTCTGACCTGAGTTCGCAAGTCGAGGTTGACGCGGACGGCAACATCTCGTCATTGCCGTTCCTGGAAAAACCGATTCGGGCCCAATGCCGAACCGACCGGGAAGTGCAAAAAGACATCGCGACGGCCTACGCCAAATACATTAAGAACCCACAAGTAAGTGTTCGCGTCGTGGACCGAAAGAGCCGTCAACCTGCCACGATTTCGGGCGCAGTCAGAAACCAGATGCAGGTAACGATGATGCGAGAGGTCCGGTTGCACGAACTGATTACCAAGGCCGGAGGTTGGACGGATCGCGCCAGCGGCACGATTCAGGTCATGCACACGGAACCGGAGATGTGCCCGGCCGAGGGCGGAGTATTTCAGAATGCCACTCTGTCAGAGAAAGGCAATTTTGGCATGGCCATCTTTAAGCTGAGCGATTTGAAGCTCGGCAAAGAAGAGGCTGATCCATTCATCCGTCCGGGCGACATCGTAGTTGTTACCGAAGGCGATCCGGTTTACGTTACAGGTTCCGTGAACAATCCGCGCGAACTGGTCATTAGGGATCGTCTTACGCTCGGACGTGCCCTTGCCATGGCGGGCGGACTACAGCGAATGGCGAAGAACGACGTGCACATTTACCGGCAGAAAGAAGGCGGACAGGCCGGACAGGACGATTTGAAATATAACTACGAAGATATTAAAAGAGGAAAAGTACCGGATGTCGAGCTGAAGCCGTTTGACATTATTGAGGTTGGCGAGTCGAGCCTCTTCAGCGGTAAGGGCATGAGCGATCTGTTTAAAGGCATGGTGCGCGGAGTGAGCGGTACAATTATGACTCACGGTGTCATCTATTAGAAAAGAAACGATTGCCAAGGTTGTGAAGTCATTTATGAGTCAGAGAATACCTTCGAAGAATAAAAAGAGCCGGCGCCTGACCTATCTCTGGATCTTTGGTCTGGCGTTACTGGTTTTTCTTTTGATCTATTTTGAGCAGACCGCATTGCTGTACATCTTTTCTACGCTGGGAGTAACGGTCCTGCTGGTCATCGTAGCCGCTGCCGATTTAGGTCGCAGTGAACTTTCGGCTACCGACCCCAATCCGATTCCCAGCGCTGCTACCCCCGGCAAGCCAGCAAGGTAGGACAATTTTTAGCCTCAGTGGTTGCTCTCGAGTTGGAGTTTTTTCACCTCTCGATTAGAGTAACTGCGCCAGCAGTCCAGGTTTTCCGGAGGATCATCCACATGAAGAAGTTTAAGCTTTCAATCGCGCTGTTTGCGGCGCTGGCAGTCGCCGTGCTGTCTCTTTCCCCCTCTCTTCACACTGTTCAGGCGCAAAGGAATGGCGAAGGCGGTGGCGGCGGGCCACTCAAATATCCTGAAACAAAAAAGGTTGAGGTAGTTGATGATTACTTCGGCACCAAAGTGCCCGATCCCTACCGATGGCTGGAAGACAATGAGTCGCCCGAAGTTGCCGCCTGGGTCGAGGCGCAGAATAAAGTAACCTTCGCTTACCTGGACCAGATTCCCTATCGCGCGCAACTGAAAGATCGGTTGATGAAGCTGTTCAACTACACAAAGTATAGCTCACCGGTGCGCCGTGGTGATGAGTTCATGTTCTGGAAGAACGATGGACTGCAGAACCAGAATGTTTATTATCTCCAGAAAGGCCTGGACGGCACGCCCGAGTTGCTGCTCGACCCGAATAAGTTCTCGGCCGACGGCACCTCACGACTGGGAGCCGGCCCATCATGGTCGCCAGGCGGAAAGTACATCCTCTATGGTGTCTCGAAGGGCGGTTCTGATTGGAACGATCTCTACGTGCTGGATGTTACGTCAAAGAAGCCTCTGACCGATCACTTAACCTGGATCAAAAACGGCGGCGGATCCTGGAAAGGCGAGGACGGATTCTTCTACAGCCGTTACCCTGAACCCGAAAAAGGCAGGGAACTTTATTCGAAAAACGAGTTTCAGTCCGTCTGGTATCACAAGATCGGTACGCCGCAATCGGATGACGAACTGATCTACGAAGACAAGGATCATCCGCAGCGGTTTCAGGGAGTGGGAGTGACCGAAGATCAGCGGTATGCCATTCTTTCAGTTTCAGAACGAGGCCAGGGAAAAAACGGCAACGCCCTGTTCTTCCGCGATCTTTCCAAAAATGAAAAGACCTTCACGCCGATCATCAGCGAGATCGCTAATGACCAATATGGCGTGCTCGATGACATCGGCGGCAAGTTTCTAATCGAGACGAATCACAATGCGCCTAACAGTAAGGTGGTTCTTTATGATCCGGCAACCAGCACCTGGAAGGACGTGATTCCGGAAAAGCCGGAACCGCTGCAGTCGTCAGACACCGCCGGCGGCAAGATATTCGTTACCTACTTGAAAGATGTAACCACCCGCGCTTACGTCTATAGTCTCGACGGCAAGCTGGAGAATGAGATTCAGTTTCCCGGCCTCGGCACTGCCGGTGGCTTTGGCGGGCGTAACGACGACAAGTTCGTCTTCTATAGCTTTACCTCGTTCAACCAGCCGCCGACGATTTACAAGTACGACATCGCCACCAAAAAGTCGGCCGTTTTTCGCACGGTAGATATTCCGGGCTTCAACGCGAACGACTATGAGATCAAGGAGGTTTTCTACAACAGCAAAGACGGCACCCGCGTGCCGATGTTCCTGACCTATAAGAAGGGGATCAAGCAGGACGGAAACAACCCGACGGTGCTTTACGGTTACGGTGGCTTTAACATCGTCACCAATCCGACATTCAGCGCGTTGCGCATTGCCTTATTAGAGCAGGGTTTCGTTTACGCTTCAGCCAACATGCGCGGTGGTGGTGAGTACGGCGAGAAATGGCACGAGGCCGGCACCAAGCTCAAGAAACAGAACGTGTTCGATGATTTTATCGCCGCGGCTGAATACTTGATTAATCAGAAGTACACCTCATCTGCGCGACTTGCAATCGATGGAGCTTCGAATGGCGGCCTGCTGGTCGGAGCCGTCGCCAATCAACGTCCCGATCTCTTCCGCGCTGTCCATCAACACGCCGGTGTGATGGACATGCTGCGTTATCAGAAGTTCACGATCGGCTGGAACTGGGCGGCAGATTACGGGCGCAGCGATGCCAACGAAGCTGAGTTCAAGGCCCTTTATGCCTACTCACCGGTCCATAACGTTAAGCCGGGGACGAAATATCCGTCGATCCTGGTGACGACTGCCGATCATGATGATCGGGTAGTGCCGGCGCATTCGTTTAAGTACGCGGCAGCTTTGCAGGCTGCGCAGGCAGGTGACAACCCGGTGATCATTCGCATCGACACGAAATCGGGTCACGGCGCCAGCAGTACGACCAAACAACTCGAGCAAACGGCGGATATCTACTCGTTCATAATGTACAACCTCGGGGTAACGCCGAAGCTTTAGGCGTGCCCGCACCGCGGGCTCTCGCGCGCCTGGAGAGTTAGCCGCGGATGGGCGCGGAATCTTCTGCGTGATTCAATCATGAGAAGATCCGCGTTAATCCGCGGCTGATTCTTTTCTGGCGGCGGCCAGGGCTTCGCTAACCTGATCAGGTGCCGTGCCACCAATTTGTGATTTCGTGGCTAAGGTCTGTTTAAGAGACAGCGCCGGAAAGACATCATCGTCAATCAACGGCGAGAACGACTTGAATTGGTCTATCGGTAAATCGTTCAACTCGCAACCGCGCTCAATGGCTCGCCTGACGATTCTGCCGACCATCTCATGCGCCTGCCGGAACGGCATTCCCTTACGAACCAGGTAATCGGCTAATTCGGTCGCGTTCAGATATCCGTGAGTCGCCGCCTCATGTGCACGTGATTCATTTACGCGCAGATTTCGCAACACAGTCCCGCTGACCTGCAAACAATCGCCCAAGGCGTCGGCGGTGCCAAACGTCGCCTCCTTGTCTTCCTGCATATCTTTGTTGTAGGCGAGCGGCAGCGCCTTCATCGTTGTCAGCAGCGCCATGAGGTGACCGAACACTCGTCCGGCCTTACCGCGCACGAGTTCCATCGAATCGGGGTTTTTCTTTTGCGGCATCAAACTTGAACCCGTCGCCACGGCATCGCTCAATTCGAAAAAACCAAATTCGGCGGTGGCGTAAAGGATGATGTCTTCGGCAAGTCGCGACAGGTGCATCATGATGAGTGAGGCTGCGGCGGCGAACTCAATGCAGAAGTCGCGATCACTGACCGCGTCGAGGCTGTTCCGCGAAACTGAATCAAAGCCCAGGGCGCGTGCGACCGCCTGGCGATCTATGGGATAGGACGTTCCCGCGAGGGCCGCTGATCCGAGTGGCAGCACATTGACGCGCCGGCGCGTTTCATGCAGCCGGTCGCGATCCCGGGCCAGCATTTCAAAATACGCCAGGCACCAGTGCGCAAACATAATAGGTTGCGCCCTTTGCAAGTGCGTGTACCCCGGCATGACCACCTCGCGATTCGCTTCCGCCAAATCGAGCAGCGCCACCCGCACGCTGTCCAGCGCCGACAGGGTGGCGTCGATCTGTTCGCGCAACCAGAGACGGAAATCTGTGGCGACTTGATCATTGCGGCTGCGCCCGGTATGAAGCTTGCGGCCCAGATCGCCGACGATCTCGATCAGGCGGGCTTCGACAAATGAGTGCACGTCCTCGGTCGCGACCCCATCGAAGTAGCTGGTATTGCCGGTGCCGCTTTCAAGAATGTGTTGCAGCCCGCCTTGAATCTGTTGCCCTTCGCCGGACGTCAGCACGCGCGCATCAACCAGCGCGTTGCAATGCGCGATGCTGGCGCGCACATCGACCGCGAACAACCGGCGGTCAAAGCCAAACGAGCGGTTAAACTCAGCGAAAGCAGGATCCGCTTCGTCTCTAAATCGCCCGCCCCAGAGATTCTGTTCCTTCTCGTTTGTCATCTGCCTCCCTTGTCGATCACCGCCTGCGCTTGACGCGATCGCATAAACGCGGTATTTTATGCATCTATGCGCCAAAAATGCAACCATTATGCATTATTGAGCGTCTCAGTCGGGTAATGCTGAAGCACGAGCGACAAAAGCGAATTCTCAATCTGATCCGGGCGCGGCCGATTTCTACGCAGGAAGCCCTGCGGGCTCAGCTCGAACGTGCCGGTGTGCCGGCAACTCAATCAAGTGTATCGCGGGATCTCGACGAACTGGGAGTCATCAAGCATCACGGGCGGTATGCGTTGCCGCACGCTAACGGCGATGCCACGCGCGGTCTGTTGAGTCTGGATGTGGCGGGAGACACCTTGATAGTGGCGCGCTGTTTACCAGGCCGCGCGTCTGCCGTCGCGGTTGAGATTGACGATGCGGCGATTCCGCAAATCGTCGGTACCCTGGCCGGTGAAGACACTATCTTCATCGCCGTGCGCGAGCAAAAATCCCAGCGAACGGCCATGAAGAAAATCTGGGAGCTGTTTGGATAGGCATTGGATCGTTGATCCACTGGCTCATGGACCCACTGGACCCACTGGACTCAATGGAATCAATGGACTTAATGGACGAATTGAATCAATGAATCAATAGGATGACTAACGAGAAAATCAAAAAAATCGTGCTCGCCTATTCGGGCGGGCTGGACACGTCGGTAATGCTGCGCTGGCTGAAAGAGAAGTATCAGTGCGAAGTGGTCTGTTATTGCGCGGACGTCGGGCAGGGCGCGGAAATGGACGGGCTGGAAGAGAAAGCGAAAGCGACCGGCGCGTCGAAGCTTTATATCGAAGACCTGCGCGCAGAATTCGTCCGCGATTACGTGTGGACTGCGGTGAAGGCGAACGCCGTATATGAAGGCGTTTATTTGATGGGCACATCGCTGGCGCGCCCGGTCATTGCCAAACGCCAAATCGAAATTGCGCGGCAGGAAAATGCCGATGCAGTCGCGCACGGAGCCACCGGAAAAGGAAATGATCAAGTCCGTTTTGAACTCACTTATTACGCATTGCAACCTGATATCAAGGTGATCGCGCCCTGGCGTGAATGGGAATTCGGCGGCCGCACCGACTTAATCGGTTATGCCGAAGCTCACGGCATTCCGGTCACGGCGACGATCGACAAGCCATATTCGACTGACCGCAACTTAATGCATGTCTCCTACGAAGGCGGAATTTTGGAAGATCCCTGGGCCGAGCCGCCGGAGAATATTTTCCAACTCACGCGTTCACCTGAGCGCGCCAGCGAAGAGCCTGAGTACCTCGAAATCGGGTTCGAAAAGGGCGAACCCGTGTCCATTAACGGGGACACATTCGGCCCGGTCGAGCTTTTGACCAGGCTCAACGAACTGGGGGGCACGCATGGGGTTGGCCGCGTTGACCTGGTTGAGAACCGTTTCGTCGGCATGAAGTCGCGTGGGGTTTATGAGACGCCCGGCGTGACGATCCTGCAGGCCGCGCATCGCGCCCTGGAATCGATCACGATCGACCGCGAAGTAATGCACCTGCGTGATTCGCTGGGGGTGAAATTCGCCGAGAATGTCTACTACGGCTTTTGGTTTGCACCTGAATTCGACCTGATGCGCAAACTGATTGATGAAACACAACTAACCGTTACCGGCGACGTCAGGCTGAAGCTTTATCGTGGCAACGTCACGGTAGTGGGGCGCCGCTCGTCGCAGTCGCTTTACGATGAGCGGATCGCGACATTTGAAGCCGACACGGTTTACAACCAGCGCGACGCGGAAGGCTTCATTAAGCTAAACGCGCTGCGCTTGAGATTGGGTAAGGCCCATTCAAGGTGATTGATTTATCGGGCTAGCCTCTGCCCGCTGCTAAAGGATGGAGGGCGCGAGTATGGAGACCCATCAAATCGAAGTTGACAAGATTGGTTCAGCGACATCGCCGCTGAATCTATCCAGAACGATCACGGTCGTTTCCTCAGCCGGAGCCGCGCGGGCGGGCGATGTAGTGGTCGTGCGCGTGCTAACCGACAACGCCACTTACAATATGCTCGAGCTGCCAACCGGACGCTTAGCAAAGGTAAATCCGGGCGATATCGTGGCCGGAGTGCTGGGTCGTCGTCGCGCATTGAAGGGCTTTGTTGGCGATGTGCCTGAGACGGTGAAGGCAGGCGACGAGCTTCACCTTTTGAACCTGGGCGGCGTAATCGGCAGTTGCAGCGGGCATCATTCGAGCCTGAACGACGCGATCAAAGTTGAAGTAATCGGGCTCGCCCAAAATGGCGGCGCGTCGGTACAAAATATCGGCGACGTTGCCTTACCGCTGCGGAACGAGCTTGGCCGGACTGCGCCCCTGATCGTGGTGGCCGGCGCCTGCATGAACAGTGGCAAGACTTACGCGGCCACGGAAATTATTCAGCAGGCGACGCGTAATGGCTTACGAGTCGCGGCGGCGAAGCTTTCCGGTATCGCCTGCTTGCGCGACACGCTGAACATGGCCGATCACGGAGCGGTGGCCACGGCGAGTTTTCTGGATTGTGGCTTGCCCTCGACCGTGGGCGCGGACAACCTGGCGCCGGTCGCCAAAGCCATTATCGGCCGCCTGAACGAGAGCGCCCCTGATCTGATCGTCATCGAATTGGGCGACGGCATTCTTGGCGGATACTCGGTTGAATCGGTTTTTGCCGACGAAGAGTTTCGCGCTGCCATGAATGCTTTAATTTTTTGTGCGTCGGATTATGTGGGCGCCTGGGGTGGTATCGAGCTATTCCGCCGCCGCGGGATGAGAGTCGATTTAGTGGCGGGCTCAGTCACAGATTCGAAAATGGGTGAAGACTACATTCAGAACGAGTTCGGTGTGCCGGCGGCCAACGCGCGCCGTAACGGCCCGAAGTTGTTTGAAGTTGTCAGCCGCCGAATTTCGAGAGCGCCGGCAGAGCCGAGCGATGACGGCGCCATGGTTTCAGCCTGAGAGATTTTTGCTCGCTGATTAGCAAACGTGTGTCGTGCCAACCATCCGCCGCGGGGAAAAGCAGTCAGTACCATTCGCGTCAGCGAATGGAATAATGGAGTACATTGAGTTAAGTCGCACGCTTAACCCATCTGCTTACGCAAATGGTACTGACCGTCTGTAAAGCGCCGTCACAGCCGGCGCAGTCCAAATAAACATGAGACTTCGCATCGCAATCTTTGGCGGTTCAGGTTACGGCGGATCGGAACTGCTGCGCATTCTGCTGCAACATCCGAATGCCGAGATTCAGTTCGTGACTGCGAACGAGCACGCGGGCAAGGCCGTCAGCGACGTGCATAAGAACCTGCTGGGCGTGACTGAACTGAAATTTATCAAAGCGCCCGAGGATCTTCAGAATCTTGAGAATATAGACTGTGCCTTCTTCGCTTTACCGCACGGCCAGGCGATGGAGGTAGTGCCGCGTTTGCCTGCGAATGTCAAGGTAATAGATCTGTCCGGCGACTTTCGCTTGAGCGATCCGACGGTGTTCGCACAGCACTACGGGCGCGAGCATACGGCCATGTCTGCCCAAAACGATTTTGTCTACGGCCTGACCGAAACGAATCGCGACGTAATTAGATCGGCGACGCGCGTCGCCAACCCAGGCTGTTTCGCGACGGCCACACTTTTGGGGCTCGCGCCCCTGGTCGCCAACAACCTCCTGGCCTGTCGCGTGATCGTCGACGCGAAAACTGGCTCATCGGGTTCCGGCGCCAAAGCCGCCGCTAACACCCATCATCCACAGCGCAGCAATTCCTTTTACGCCTACAAGCCTTTCACGCACCAGCATGTGCCGGAGATCGAACAGACCTTGAAGTCGATTGGCGAATGGACCAACGAGCTCGTTTTCATGACGCATTCGTTGCCGGTCGCACGCGGCATCTTTGCGTCGATCTACTGCGAACTGACCAAAGAGATCAGCGCCGGTGAGGCGCGGGCGATGTTCACTGACTTTTATCGTGATTCTTTTTTCGTGCGTCTGGTCGAAGGCTCGCCCGACATCAATTGGGTCAAGACGACGAATTTCTGTGACATTGGATTTGCAGCCCGCGGTCGCCAACTGGTCGTTTTCACCGCGATCGATAATCTGGTGAAAGGCGCAGCCGGGCAGGCAGTACAGAATATGAACTTGATATTCGGTTTGGATGAGACGACCGGGTTGATGTTGGTGGGAACTAATCCATGAAAGCGGAGTGAAACGGCAGCGGAGCAGGATGAAAGCACAATTGGCTATTAATTCGGAATCAATCTTTTCTCTCGAAGACAAGTACCAGCTGGCGACCTACAAAAAGATGCCGGTCGTTGCTGAACGCGGTGAAGGGGTCTGGATCTATGCGGCTGACGGCGAACGTTATCTGGATCTTTATGGCGGTCATGCCGTCGCGGCAACTGGTCATTGTCATCCGCACGTGGTGCGCGCAATCAGGGAACAGTCCGACAAGCTCCTGTTTTATTCAAACCTGATTTACTCGGAAACTCGGGCTCGCGCGGCGGAAAAGCTGATCTCGATCGCGCCCGAGTCGCTCCGAAAAGCCTTCTTTTGTAACTCAGGAACAGAGGCGAACGAAAACGCGATGCGTATGGCTCGTTTTGCGACCAGGCGCGAAAACGTCATTACCTTCAGCGGCGGGTTTCATGGGCGAACGGCCGACGCCATCAGCGCGACCTTTCTCGGCAAGTATCGCGAAATTGGCAAGCCGAATGTGCCGGGTCACCTAAAAGCAGAGTTCGGCGAGATCGAATCGGTGCGCGCCCTGGCCGACGATTCGGTGGCCGCGATCATGCTCGAGCCCATTCAATCAATGGCTGGGGTGAAGATGGCTGAACCGTCGTTCTATCGCGCGCTGCGTCAATTGTGCGATGAGCGCGGCATCATTTTCATCTACGATGAAGTCCAGACCGGTGTTGGTCGCACCGGCGAATGGTTTTTTGCCGGCGGCGCCGCGGGCGACGGAGTGGTGCCCGACATTGTCACGCTGGCGAAGGCTTTAGGCAGCGGCATCCCGGTTGGTGCATGTCTCGTCAACGAAAAGATCGCTTCACATATCCAGGAAAACGATCTGGGCACGACCTTTGGCGGTGGGATGATCGCTATGTCCGCGGTAATCGCGACGCTGGAAGCGATCACTAATGATCGCATGCTCGAAAATGTTCGTGACGTGGAAACTTATCTGCGTGAGCGCTTGCAGGAAGTCGAGCAGGTCGTCAATGTTCACGGGCGCGGGTTTCTGCTGGGGCTTGAATTTGCTGACTCGGCGAAAAGGGTTCATGAGGCGTTGCTGAAACAGAAAATCATTACTGGAACTTCAAGTGACTCGAAGGTGCTGAGGTTGCTGCCGCCCTTGTGCCTGCAGAAGGACGAGGTTGATTTGTTTGTCGACGCTTTGCGGAAAGTATTTTGATCCGCGAGAGCGCGGCGAGTGAAATGACTGGAGCGCAAGCGTCCTTGCTTGCTAATACAGCAACCGAGACGGTTGCGTTCCAGTCGAATCGTCAGTGTGGTTTTGAGGCAGCCATCCGCAGAGGCCACGGAGGGTTTCGCAAAGTGCCCAAAGACTTTCTCAACACCATCGATTTTTCACGCGACGACCTGGAGACCCTGATCCAATCTGCGCTGAGTTTCAAGAGTGGCGCTGATCAGTCAAAGCCGCTCGCCGGCAAATCTGTAGCCCTGGTGTTTTTCAATCCGAGTCTGCGCACGCGCGCCTCGATGCAGGTCGGCATTCATGAACTCGGGGGTAACGCGGTGGTGCTCGAGCCCGGCGGAACGAGTTGGACGCTCGAACATCGCGCCGGGGCCGTGATGGATTCAGACAAAACCGAGCACGTCGCGGAATTTGTGCGAGTGCTCGGGCGATATTGCCGTGCGATTGGCGTGCGGACGTTTGCGGCCTTGAAAAACTGGGAAGAAGAGCGGACCGATCCCATCCTGAAGGCGTTTGCCGAGTTCTCGGATGTACCGATAGTTAACCTGGAATCCGCCATGCATCATCCGTGTCAGGCGATGGCCGACATGATGACCATTCGCGAGCATCTCGGTGAAGGCCGGAAGAAAGTGTTGCTGAGCTGGGCCTGGCATCCGAAGCCGCTTCCGATGGCGGTGCCTAACAGTTTTGCGCTGGCAGCAGCGCAGATGGGACATGATCTGATCATCGCACATCCGCCCCTGTTTGAGCTCGATGAGGAACTGCTGGCCGGGATTCGGCATTCGGCCAAAGCTGCCGGTGGCAGCGTCATTGTCGAGAACGATGTCGAGGCTGCTTTTGACGGAGTTGAAGTGGTATACGCCAAAAGCTGGGGCAGCCGGAAATTCTATGGGGCGCCTGAGAAAGAGATTGCCGAGCGCGCGCAGTATCGGGGCAAGTGGATTGCCGACGAAGGGAAGATGGCGCGGACAAATTCAGCAATCTTCATGCACTGCCTGCCGGTGCGGCGAAATGTGATCGTGACGGATGGGGTGATTGACTCGTCGCAGTCCGTGGTAATCGACGAAGCAGAGAACCGGTTACATGTGCAAAAAGCCATACTTAAGGAAGTGATCCATTGATTCATTGACTCATTGACTCATTGAATCACCAATGAACCAATGAACCAATGAACCAATGAACCAATGAATCAATGAATCAATGAACCAACACGTCGACCACCAGCTGCGATTAGATCTCTTGCGGGAAGCGCTGCCGTATATTCAGCGTTTCAAAGGCAAGACTTTTGTCATCAAGTTTTCCGGCAAAGTGACGGAGGACCGCGATCAACTGATTTCTTTATGTGAAGAACTGGCGCTCCTTCATCAAGTTGGCATTCGCGTCTGTGTGATTCACGGTGGCGGGAAGCAGCTCAGCGATTTGGCGCAAAAGCTGGGCGTCGAGCAGACCATCATCGAAGGCCGGCGGGTTACTGACGACGACACGCTGGAAATGGCCAAGATGATCTTCGCCGGAAAGATCAATACGGACATCCTCGCGGCCTTACGGCATCGCGGCATTCATGCAGTGGGCTTATCGGGCGTCGATGGAAATATCGTTCATGCGGAACGTCGCCCGCCGAAAGAGATTACCAACCGGGAAACCGGCGAGAGCGCGCAAGTGGATTTCGGTCACGTGGGTGACATTATCGACATCGATTCCAGCTTGTTGACCGTGCTGCTCGATCACGGATACCTGCCGGTAATTTCATCATTGGGGGCGGACGCGGAAGGAAAGGTCTTTAATATCAATGCCGATACCGTCGCCGCCGAAATCGCCGTGCAGCTCCAGGCCGAGAAGCTGGTACTGCTCTCGGATGTCGACGGAATCTTTCTGCGCGCCGGCGATCCTGAGACGAAATTGTCGCGGCTGACCGCGAAGGAAGCATCAGACCTGGTTGCCATCGGCGCGGCTTCCGGTGGAATGATTCCGAAATTGCAGAGCATTATTGACCTGCTCAATCGTGGCGTTAAGAGCGCTCACATCATCAACGGGAATTCGCGCAACAGTCTGCTCGCCGAAGTTTTCACCGATGAGGGAACGGGGACGATGATTGGCGCTTAGGTCTGCCTTTGAGTAGTGAGTCAGTTTGAGAAAGTTCTCATTCTCGCCGCCGCTTTAGCGCGGCGACAATTCGTTTGCCCAAAAACGGAAACCGTTTTAACGGTTTCCTTTGACGTCGTGGCCTTGGACACTGGGCTAAAGAGGCCGTATCAAAACTTGAATTCCTCTTCATGCTTTTCTTCGTGTTGGTTCGTGTGATTTCGTGGATCGTCCGTTACGCCGTCAAAAAGAACGATCCAAGAAATCACACGAACCATCACGAAACGCAGCAACGTGCAGATCACACGTCAAATTCGAGTTTTGACACACTCTCTGAAGTCACGGTGTGAATGAAAGAGGCAAACGGAGCCGGCACCCCGCTTTGGCATCCCGCCTTTAGGCGGCACATCCGTCTTGGCGTAACGAACCCAATTCGAAGCAATGTAAATTAATCAACTCTTTCAATCACCACCATCTTTCCGTGGAAGTCAAAAGTCAGGATGAAGTCCTGGAAGAAGGCATTGCCGATGTTTACCTGGTACGTTTTCTTGTCATGACCGGTATTGGGCAACCAGAAGGTAGCCGGTACTGATTCCAGAGCCAGGCGCCCCAGTCTTACTGATTTCAAAACTCCGCTCTTGTCCGCGTATTCGCCATTGTAGCCCACGGAACTACCGGCTTTTCCGTCTTGCGCCTGGTCATCGAGTCCGAGGAGCGCGACGGCTTCAGGCGTCAACGAAAACGAGCCGCTCGAGCCCGTGTCGAGGCTGGCGCGAAATTTTTCATTGTTGATGAAAACTGAGTCGATGATTACCACCCCATCCTCGCGGCGCAGCGGAAAAGCGATCGTATTGACTGTATTTGGCGCGAGCGCAATTCGCGGATAGGGTGACTCGCTGAAAAACCGAATCTTTGAATTAGGGTAGTCGATCTGAACAATTCGGTCCTTCAGGAAGCTGTAACCGAGCACACCTTGAATTGGTTTACCTAGCCGTTCGCTAATCTTTTTAAGATCAATGACGGCCGCCACGACATCGTGCGCGGAAACAGCTCCCACCTCCAGATTTGCGAGTCGCGTCGGATAGACCATATTGGCCTGCATCCCTCCGCCGGTGGCCGGCGATCCCCGGGCGCCAACGTCAAGACCCAGTTCCCTGGCGGTGGTGGTATCAATCGCCGAAGGGTCCGTATCGGTGTCCAGCAGCATGTTGAAAGGGCCTTTGCCGCTGATCTTCACCTGGACCACGATTTGGTGCGAGAGGAACTCAAAAGGCACTTCGACCGGAGCCTTCGCGGATTGGGCGAACACGCCCGCCAAAGGCAGTAGTAGCCCGAAACATATTGCGGCGATTTGCTTCATCAAAGTGCCACCGCGTGGCGTTCCACTCCATTTCCTACCGCGAAGCGACCATATGGTACACCGTTTGGCAAGCAGCAATTCCTTCAGGCTGAAAATCCTCAGCCGCTTGGCCTGTTTTCTAAGAATCACGAAGATCGCCGAGTTAGCATGTCCGCCGGAGGGTCGTGGCACGCTCATTGCCATTTGTCGCCGCGTTTGGAGACGAAATCACTCGTCACCGATTTTGAAAAGCAATTATAAGTTCGGTTGTCATGAGACGACCGTGGGTTGAGGCCGGGTTGTGAAGGGGAGAGCGCGATCCGGCCTCGATTTCTTTTAATGAGCCGCAAATTCATGCGGACAAATGCGGATTGAACAATGCGTTAGGGCTTATTCCTATCTGCGTCATCCGCGTTAATCCGCGGCTGAATCTATGGGCTGGCGATCCCTCAGGGATAGATCAACCCGTAAAGTCTCTCAGCCCAGTCCTGATCAAGATTTTGCAAGATCACGTACTGCTCGATCGCCGCATCGCGGTTTCCCTGGGCCAGCAAACTCTTACCTAAATTGAAGTAGGCCTTGCCGAAATCCGGCTTTAGCCGGATTGCCTGACGGAAGGCTTCAACCGACTCGTCATGTTTGTTCAATCCTTCGTAAGCCTCGCCGAGATTGTTCTGCGCCGCCGCGTCGCCAGGTTTTAATAATGACACCTGCTTGAAAGCCTCGATCGCCTCGCCAAATCTTTTCATTTGCACGTACCGCTGACCTAATCGATCATAGGCTGCTGCGTAATCCGGCTTCTGCTTCAAGGCCTGTTTGTAGGCCTGGATCTCGTCGTCGTATTGACCGGCTTCCCTGTAGGTCAACCCCAGTGCGTAATAAGCATCGGCAGCATTGTACGGATCGAGTTTGATTGCCTGGCGGTATGCCTGCTCGGACTCGTGATATTGCTTCAGGTAATAGTTTGCCAATCCAATGTTGAAATAGGACTCAGCCGAGGGGTGCATGCTGACGGCTTTTTTTGAAGCTTCAATTGCCTCAGCGTGACGGCCCAGTTTTTCGTTGCAGAATCCCGCCTGTGCCCAAGCCTCACCATAGCTGCTGTCGGATTCCGTCGCTTTCTGGAAATAGGGAAGCGCGTTTTGACAATCGTCTCGCGAAAGGAACGTAAGCCCGCCGCGAAAGTATTCGACGGCTCTCGCGCGTTTGTTACGACTGGTGGCCACCACGAGTTCACCAAGTGATTGTTGGCTATTGTCGTTTGCTGCGCGATCCAATTGCGCGATGCGCTCTGACGGAATCGCAAAGTTCACGCTTTGACCACCGGTGATCTGCAACGTAGCCACACCGATGACTTGTCCGTGCATGTTCACTACCGGGCTGCCGCTTGAGCCTGGCGAGATCGGCGCCGTGATTTGAATGATCCGGCCAAACCCGGGAATGTCACGAACCGCAGAGACGATACCATTGGTCACGCTGCCTTCCAGGCCAAAAGGATTGCCGATGACGACCACGCTTTCGCCCTCCTGCGGCGAGGTGCGATCAAGCGAGAGCGAGCGAACCTGGTTCGCGGGCGCATCAACTTTCAGCAGGGCAACGTCGGCTTCGGCGTCTACTGCCACGACCGTTTTTACCGGAAAACTATTGCCTGAATTCAGGTGCACCTCGGCGCGGTAGGCGCCGTCGATGACGTGACGATTGGTGACGATGCGGTCCTTATCGATGAAGAAGCCGCTGCCGCGCGACAGCTTTTCGCCGCGGGCGTCGAAGGTTTCGATGGCCACCGCGGCGGGCTTGATACGGCGCACGAGTTCGGGCAGTTCATCCTGCGCAAAAGAGCGGTGCACAGGAAATAAGCAGGACAGTCCGCTGAGGAAGATCAATAAAAAACCGGTGTTAAGCGGAGCGCGCCAGACTGCTTTCATTGCACGCTCAGTATAACTCGCGTTCACGTGTTTTGCGCGGGCTGAGGTGCGAAGTTTCGCATTGCCTCGTCATAGATCTCCCTGGTTGATTTGTGCGATCCGAAAACAGTTATCCCGGTTTCGGAACTGAAATATTGCTTTCCATTCGCCGTCTCAAATACTAACCAGGACACCGCGCCATTCGGCCAGGGACATTTGCCGAGCCAGTTGAGCCGGGAATTTGCCGGAGCAAACTGAAGTGTTAACGGCACACCTGCCAGGCTTTCTCCGAGAAACAGGATGCTGCCCGGCCCGACTATGAGAATTCCGGCGGTATCCCAGGGAACGATCTTGAACCCCAATTCAAAGCGCGGCTGCGACGCGTAGCGAACCGCAAACCAGCGATTGTTCCCAATCAGATCAGCGCGCGAGGTCAAGATCCGTTCGCGAATCCGTTTTCGTTGAAAATTCTGCCGGATGATGTAAATCCAGAGCGCAATGACCGGGCAAAGAACGATGACGAAGACAAACAGGAGAACGATAACGCTGGCGAGCGCCTCAACTTCCCGGTCGTCCATCTTCGACTCTCTTAGACTTGCGGACTAAATGAATTAAACGTTTGCCAGCGCGAGTTTTTTTATCCGGGCAACGATGTCGGCCGTCGCCACGTCTTCACTCTGCTTCGCGCGTCGGTCGAAAAGTTCAACCAGGCCATCGCCGATTTTCTTGCCGACGGTGATCCGGTAAGGGATTCCGACCAAATCCGCGTCTTTGAACTTCACCCCGGCGCGTTCATCACGATCATCCAGGAGAACCTCGAGGCCCGCCTGGCGCAGTTGATCGTAAAGCTTCTCGCCTGCCTCGCGCAGGTTCTGATCCTTAATATTGGTGATGGTAACGATACAATCGAATGGCGTAATCGACTTCGGCCAGATAATGCCGTCGGCGTCGTGGTTTTGTTCGATGGCCGCGGTGATGATGCGTTCCACCCCGATGCCGTAACTGCCCATGATGATCGGGACCTGCTTACCGTCGGCCGTCAGGACGTAGGCGCCCATCGATTCGGAATACTTCGTGCCCAGCTTGAAGATGTGGCCGATCTCCATCGCCTTGAAGACTTCGAGGGTTCCGCTATCGCAGCGTGGGCACGCCTCGCCGGAATTGACCGTGCGCAAGTCGGCCCACTTATCGACCTCGATGTCTCTTTCAATATCCACGCCGCGGATGTGATGATCGTCTTTATTAGCCCCGGTCGTCATGTTGCGCCGGCCTTTTAATCCGACATCTGCGAGGATCAGTGGGTTCTGGTTTACCTTGCGCGCAGACTGTTTTGCACCCACACCACCCAGGCTACCGGCGCTGGCCCCCAGCAACTCTCGAATCTCTTCCGGGTGCGCAGGCCGCGCGGCGGTGGACCCCAACGCGTCACCGAATTTAACTTCGTGCAGTTGATGGTCACCGCGGATCAGGGCCAGGACCGGCCGCGACTCGCCATCAATCGTGGCGAAATAGACCAGGCTCTTGATCTGGCAATCGGCGGGCACTAGATACGGCGTCCTGGCGAGATCTTCTATCGTCCGGACACCCGGAGTTGCGAATTCCTCAGGCGCGTCCGGTCCGGCTTCGTCCTCAACTTTCTGCAAACGCGAGGTTGCTTTCTCCAGATTCGCAGCGTAACCGCAATTCGGGCAGCTGGCGATCAGGTCTTCGCCGGCTTCGGTACGAGCGACGAACTCATTCGATTCTGATCCGCCCATCGAACCCGATGAAGCCTCGACGATGGAAAACTGAATGCCGCAACGGGTGAAGATTCGCTTGTAGGCTTCGCGCTGGTCGCTAAAGGAACGATCCAGACCTTCCCAATCGACATCAAACGTGTACGCGTCCTTCATGATGAAAGTGCGCAGCCGCATAAGGCCGGACTTTGGCCTTGGCTCATCGCGAAACTTGATCTGAATCTGATACCAGACCTGTGGCAGCTGTTTGTAGGAACGAAGTTCGTTGCGAGCGATCGAGGTGAAGACCTCTTCGTGCGTCATCCCCAGGCACATGTCCGTGCCCTTGCGATCTTTCAGGCGAAACATGTCGTCGCCGATAGCGCTCCAGCGCCCTGATTCCTGCCAGAGTTCTGCCGGGTGCAGCGCCGGCAGGTAGAATTCCTGGCCGCCGACGCGGTTCATCTCTTCGCGCAAAATCTGCATTACTTTCAGCGCGATCCGTTGCCCAAGGGGCAGATAAGAGTAGATTCCCGCGGACAACTGGCGGACGACGCCCGCGCGCAGCAGCAGTTTGTGCGAGACGACCTCGGCATCCGCCGGATCTTCACGAAGCGTAGGAATGAAATATTGTGACCAGCGCATAGACCAAGCATTCTCGCTTAGGCCAGCACTCAGCGCAACCGCAGGATTTGGAGTGCGCCGGCTTGACGGCGCTTTGGATTGAGTCCTGCAACTGGCACTCAATAACCAGATCCAAAGCGCCGTCAAGC
>JBKPEE010000162.1:0-11886 GCA_046728235.1 Acidobacteriota bacterium | reverse complement strand
GGGCCTTTTGTCCGCCTTTTTATTAAAACTGCCCCACATTAACCGGGCCCAAACCCCCCCGCACTCCAAAGACCATATGCGAATTCTTCTGGTTGAAGATGAGCCGCGCATGGCGAATGTGATCGCCAAAGGCCTGCGCGAGAACTCCTATGCCGTGGATCTGGCGGAAGACGGCGATGCCGCTCTATATCAAGCGTCAATTAATGACTACGACCTGATTGTCCTCGACGTTTTGCTGCCGCGGCGCGATGGATTTGAAGTCTGTCGCGCTTTGCGCGCGCATGGTAATTCGACGCCAGTCCTGATGCTGACTGCCCGGGCTACGGTCGACGATCGCGTCAGTGGTTTCGACGCGGGTGCGGACGATTACCTGACCAAGCCCTTCTCGTTCCGCGAATTTCTGGCCCGGGTGCGCGCCTTACTGCGGCGCGATTCGCAGCTTCGTCCTGACGTGTTTCAACTCGACGATCTGATCGTTGATTCGGCAAGCCATCGCGTGTCGCGCGCCGCGCGCGAAATCGAACTGACCGCAAAAGAATACGCCCTGCTGGAATTTCTCGCCCGGCGCGCAGGGCAATTGGTTTCGCGGACCGAAATCGCGGCCCATGTTTGGGACGATTCGTTCGATCCTTTCTCAAATACCATCGAGGTTTATATGAACCGGCTGCGAAAGAAGATCGATGACGCGCACACGGTCAAGTTGCTCCATACTCGCCGCGGCGAAGGTTACATCCTCGAATCCCGCGACTAAAAATCCATACCTTATTAATCGTTCATTAAGGTTCCGGTGCGTATACTCGCAGTTCCCAAACAGCGTGTCAGAAGCCTGAGGTAGCGGGCGGGACCAAACGTCTCGAAAAACGACTGGACCGCCCGCTACCGCAGGCGGTTCTGACCTCGCTTCTGACCCTCGGGCTTTCGGACACTCATGCGATGAGTCAAAGAATAAAAAATGGTTGGCTCTGCGGGCGATAAACATTTGGCCGCTGCGCGGCTGGCAAGCATATTCGTCGCCGCGATCTGCATGGCTGGCAGTGCAGCATCCCTGCGTTGCCAGACGCCTTCGCCGTCACCGACACCCGCAGCCAGTTTATCCGTTTCGAGCGCGGACCAGCTGACCCTGGATGAAGCCCTGCGGCTGGCGAACACGCAAGCTTCCCTTTATCAAAGTGCAGTCCTGAACGAGCGCATCGCTTCAGAGGATGTGCGCCAGGCACAAGCAGCGCTCCTGCCGAAAATCAGCGCGCCTTTGAATTACATCTATACTTCGCCGGCCATCGGGTTGCCGCCGGACGAACCGCGCGCTCAGAGCTTCATCGCGAACAATGCCATCAGCGAATACGAAGCGCTGGCGAACGTCGCGGGTGACTTTGACCTGGCGGGAAAGCTGCGCGCGACCCTCGCCAAGAACCGCGCCTTGCTGGCGGCGGCGCACGCGGGCACTGAAGTCGCGAAACGAGCGCTGGCCCAGTCGGTGATTGAAACCTATTACGGTCTGGCGCTCGCGATCGCGCAACGTCGCGCCTCGGAGGGGAATCTCTCGGCCGCGGAGGAATTCGAGCACATTACGGCGTTGCTTTTAAGCGGCGGCGAAGTCGCGGCGGTCGATCTTACGCGCGCGCAGTTGCAGACCGTCCAACGACGCGACGAGCTCGAACGCGCGCGTGTGAACGAGGACGTGTCCGCCACATCACTGCGCCTGTTCGTTGGTTATGATTTTAATCGGCCGATAACTACGACGGAGTTGGCGCTGGCGCTGCCGACGGATTCGGAATACCAGCGGTTCAGAGCTGATGATGTTTCTCGCCGGCCCGAATTCACTCAATTGGAGCAACAGTTGCGCGCGGCACGCCAGGAAATCAAGATTGCCCGCGCAGATCGCCTGCCGTCTCTTACCTATTCGCTCAACGGAGGTTTCGACACGGATTCGTTACGCGGCCCGCGCTTGAAAGAGCACACCGGCGTGTCCGCCCAAGTCAGTCTGACCATTCCGATTTTCGACTGGGGCGCAACGCGCGGCCGAGAGCGGCAGGCAGACCTGCGGGTCCAGGTGGCTGAGAACGAACGGACCATCGCCGTGAAAGCGTTCACCCAGCAGTTTTATGCGGCGCGCGCTCAAGCCGCCAGCGCGGCGGCGCGAATTGCTTTAGCCCGCGAAGGCGTGACCAGAGCGCAGGACAATTTGACGGCCTCGATTGCGCGCTATCGCGCCGGAGAGGCGCAGATCGTTGAAGTCACCGACGCGCAGACGACGCTGGTCGCGCAGCGCAGCGCGTTGTATCAGGCTATCTTCGACTATCAGATCGCGCTCTCGCGTTTGAAACAGGCAACAGGGCAGTAGGGTCAGAACCGCCTGCGGTAGCGGGCGGGACCAAACGTCTCTAAAACGACTGGCCCGCCCGCTACCGCAGGCGGTTCTGACAAATCAATTATGAACGACACTCAAGCTCGGCAACGAAACGCTATTCTGATCATCGCGGTGATCGCGGTCGTGGTGTTCGCGCTGACTATCCTGATCATCTGGCGCTGGAAAAAATCCAAAGGAGAGTCGGAAGCCGAAGTAACTCCCGTGGTCAGCGTCAAAGTCGCCAAAGCCGAAAAGGGAAGCATTGCCGCCCAGGTGGTCGCCGTCGGCACAATCTGGCCGCGTGAGAAAGCAGATGTCGGCGCAAAAATCAGCGCTCAGATCAGGAAGATGCCGCTTTTGAAAAATAAGGTCGTGCGCGCGGGCGAAGTCATGGCGCAACTCGAATCGCGCGACCTGCAGGCCCAACGCGCTGAAGCGATCGCCGCGCTGAACGAAGCGCGCGCAAATGAACGCAGCGTGGTTACGGGGACGATTCCGAAGACGAACGCCGAAGATCAGAAGGCGCTCAATGATGCGCGGGCGAAAGTTAATAACGCCCGGCGTCTTTATGAACGGCGGCGCGAGTTGTATGCACAAGGCGGGATCTCCCAAAAAGACCTTGAAGCCGCCCAGCTTGATCTGATAACGGCCCAGGACGAGCTCCGTCTGGAAGAGCAAACAGTCAGCTTGCGCGGCCGCTCGCTGAATCCCAACGATCGCGCGCTGGCCGCAGCTAAAACCACCGAAGCCCAACAGCACCTGGCCACGCTCGATGCGCAATTGAGCTACGCCACCATCCGCTCACCCATCACCGGCATCGTCACTGATCAATATCAATACGAAGGTGAATTCGCTGCGGCGGGTGGAAAGCTCGTCACTATCGCCGACACGAGTACGGTGATTGTCAAAGCTCCTTTCTCCGACACCGTAGCCGCGGAACTAAAACCGGGCGACGCCGCGAGTGTCGTACCTACCGATACCTCCGCCGAAGAAATGAAGGGACAAATCACTTTGCTCAGCCGTTCGAGCGATCCTACCAATCGAACGGTGGAAGTTTGGGTGACGCTGGCAAATGGCGAGGGCAAGCTGCGCGCGAACGGCGCCGCCCAGGTCACGGTGATGGCTAATTCAAAGAACGACGCGATCATCGTGCCCGCTTCAGCCGTCACGCTCGAAGCCAGCAATGCGGATGAAGGCACAGTCATGATCGTCGATGCGAAGAACGTCGCGCGCGAGCGCAAGGTCACGGTGGGCGTTCGCGCGGGCGATAAGATCGAAATCACTGAAGGACTGCAGGAAGGCGATACGGTTGTCATCGAGGGCAACTTCGCCTTGCCTGACGGAACGAAAGTCGAAATTGCCAAGGATGAAGAGAAGAAAGAGGAAGGCGATAAGGACGAAGATAAATGAAGTCAGAACCGCCTGCGGTAGCGGGCGGGACCAAACGTCTCGAGAACGACAGGCCCGCCCGCTACCGCAGGCGGTTCTGACATCATGCGGCTAGCCACCCTCGTCTCAAATCAATCGCGCGCTATCCTGGTCATCGTCGCCCTGCTGTGCGCCGCCGGGCTTTATGCTGCGTGGCAGCTTCCCGTGGCGATCCTGCCGCAGACTGATTTTCCTCGCATCGTCATCATCGCCGATAACGGCGAAGCGCCAGCGTCGCAAACGCTCGTTTCCGTCACGCGACCGATCGAAGAGGCGATGAACGGCGTGCCCGGCATCGCTCGGATTAAATCGAAAACTGCGCGCGGCTCGTCTGAAATCAGCCTCTACTTCGATTGGAGCGTAAACATTGTTCAGGTGCTGCAGTTGGTCCAGGCACGGATGTCACAACTCTCGTCGACGTTGCCGCCCACCGCGCAGATTCGTAACGTCGAGCGACTGACCTTTGCGGTCTTCCCCGTGACCGGATACAGCCTCACTTCGGACAAACGCGATCAGGCAACGCTGCGCGACATCGCCACCTATACCATTCGGCCGCAACTCGCGCGTTTGCCCGGGGTCGCCATCGTCGGCGTGGCCGGCGGAAAATCACGCGAGTTTCACATCGTCATCGATCCCGATCGCCTCGCGGCGCACAACGTTTCGGTGTCGCAGGTAACTGAGGCAATCAAAGCCTCGAACATCATCGAATCGCCTGGACTGATCGAAGAGAATCATCAGCTGGAACTTGCGCTTGTCAGCGGGCAGGCAAAGAAGCCCGACGAACTCAACAACATTGTCGTCGCCACCGTAAATAATGCACCTGTCAAGGTCGCTGACGTGGCCACGGTCACCGTCGGCATAGAGCCGGAATACACAATGGTGTCGGCCGACGGTCATCCGGCAGCGTTGGTCAACATTAACCGCCAGCCGGATGCGAACACAGTCACCGTAGTCGATGAAGTGCGCAAGACACTCGCGGCCATGCGCGGCCAAATCCCGAGCGACGTGCGCGTCGCGGCTTACTACGATCAGTCGTTGTTGGTGCGCGATTCAATTAATTCGGTGCGAGACTCGATCCTGATCGGGCTGTTGCTTTCAGTGGTGATTCTTTACGCCTTCCTGCGGAACTGGGGCACGACGTTCGTCGCGATTCTCGTGATTCCGGTAACGATTCTGGTTACTTTCCTGGCGATGTGGCTGGCGCGTCTGAGTTTCGATCTGATGACTCTCGGCGGTATGGCCGCGGCCATCGGCCTGGTGATCGACGACGCGATTGTGGTGGTCGAGAACATCTACACGCACATGAGTCGCGGCCAATCGCGTCGCGAGGCCGTGCAGAGTGCAGTCTCAGAAATTACCGTCCCCATCATTGGTTCAACGATCACGCCGGTGGTCGTCTTCCTGCCGCTGACGATTCTCACCGGTGTCACCGGCGTTTTCTTTCGCTCGCTCGCGTTGACAATGTCAGTCGCTTTGTTGACCTCACTGGTGCTGGCGCTTGGATTTACTCCGGTGCTGGCAGAAAAGTTTGTGCGCGCCAAACGACGCGTGACTGGTGAAGGAGCAGCCACACCCGAACATGAACCAACCTCGACTGAGCTGGAAGAGGAGGCCGAATCCGGTCGCTTTCTGCGAGCCGTTATTACTCGTTATGAATGGGTGCTATCACATGCGCTGGATAACCGTTGGATTGTGATCGTGATCATTGTCGGGGTATTGCTTGGTTCCTATGTGCTGTATCGCGTCCTGGGCTCTGAATTCCTGCCCGAATTCGACGAGAGCGCGTTTGTGCTGGATTACTGGGCCCCGCCGGGAGCTTCGCTGGCGGAAACAAATCGCATGCTCCAGGATGTTGAGCAGAAGTTGATGGAGACGCCGGAGATTGAAAGCTATTCGCGACGCACCGGGCTGGAGCTCGGTTTGTTTGTGACTGAGCCAAATCGCGGCGACTTCGCGGTGAAGCTCAAGCCGGGACATAAGCGCGAGACGGAAGAGGTGATTTCCGACTTGCGCGATGAAATTGCCAAAGCCGAACCCGCGCTCAAGGTTGAGTTTGTTGGCATCGTCCCGGATGTGATCGGCGATCTTGAGGGAAATCCCGAACCGATCGAGATCAAGTTGTTCAGCGAGGATGCAACGGCGCTCAACGCAAAAGCCGATGAGACTGAAACCGCAATCAAGAAAGTTTCCGGCGTGGTTGATACCAAAAACGGCGTCGTCGTCAGCGGCCCCGCAATTACTTTCAAAGTCGATCCGCTGAAGGCTGCGCGTTTCGGTGTTACCCCTGAGGACGTGGCCAAAACCGCCGCGACGGCGATGACCGGCGACGAAGCCTCGTTCATTTTGCAACAGGATCGTCTCATCAGGGTGCGCGTCATCTTTCCCGATGACGTGCGCTCTTCTCTCGACAAAGTGAAAGCTCTGCAGGTGCGATCCTCATCCGGACAGTTGCTGCGGATCGATCAAGTCGCCGATGTTGAATATGAAAAGGGGCAGACGGAAATCAGCCGCGAGAACCTGCGCCAAAATGTTTCCGTCACCGGCCGTTTGGAAGGCAAGGACCTGGGAACGGCAATCAGCCAAATCAAAAGTCAATTGGCGCGCGATGTGAAACTACCGCCAGGCATGACCGTTGAATACGGCGGACTGTACCAGGAGCAACAATCGAGCTTTCGCGAGTTGATGATTTCCTTAATCCTCGCCGTGCTGCTTGTATTCATCACTCTGTTGATCGAGTTTCGCTCGTTCGCTCATCCCCTTGCCATTGTGACCGGTGCGGTGCTGGCGCTGGCCGGAGTATTGCTCGCCTTGTTCATAACCGGGATGACCCTGAACGTCGTCTCATTGATGGGTATGATCATGATCGTCGGCATCGTGGCCAAGAATGGCATCCTGATGCTGGACGCCGTCGAAGATCATCTCGCGGCGGGCGACACGCTGCGTGAAGCGCTGTTACGATCTGGCCGCAGGCGGTTTCGACCTGTGCTGATGACGTCCCTGGCGGCGATGCTGGGGATGCTGCCATTGGCATTGGCATTTGGCGCCGGCTCTGAACTGTTGCAGCCTTTGGCGATCGGCGTCATTGGCGGGTTGACGATGGCCCTACTACTATCGCTGATCGTGACTCCCACCGTCTATGCGATGTTGCATCGTGGGGGGCCTGTGCGATCTGCCGTACGTTCGGCGTAAGGTTTTGAGGATGGTTCAGCCTGGATTTTCCTTCACACCGCGGCTTTAGCCTGCTGTTTGATGCGCGAGATCAAAATGAAACGGTTTAAACGGTTTCAGCTTTCAGGCGAGGAACCAAATCGCCGCGCTAAAGCGCGGCGAGAATGAAAATTCTTCTCTGGCTGAACCAGTATCGAGTTTCGCAGATTCTTGATTTAGTTCTTCAGGTGAAAGGAAGGTAGCTATGACTTGCTTGCATAGGATCTCGCTGGCGTTGTTGCTATTGGGAATCGCGGCTTCGCTGGCCAGCGCTCAGGAGAAAAAGATTCGACGCGATCGACTGCCACCGGCGGTGGAGAAGACCGTCGCGGCGGAATCCCAGGGCGCGACCATCAAAGGATTCTCAACCGAGGTTGAAGATGGCCGCCGGCTATATGAGGTCGAGATGATCGTGAACGGCCATCACAAAGACGTCTCGATGGATCGAAACGGCGTAATCGTCGAGGCTGAAGAAGAGGTGTCGATGGATTCTTTAGCCGAGCCAGTTCAGGCGGCGCTGAAAAAGGCTGCCGGCTCAGGCCGCCTGGAAATGATCGAATCAATCACAAAGAACGGAAAACTTGTGGCTTATGAAGGCCATGTTAAGCACGGCCTAAAACGATCCGAGATTCAGGTGGGTCCGCAAGGCGAGAAACTTAAACGGCCCGAATGATTCGAGCGCGGACCTCCCCGTCCAATGAGCGCGAAGCGCGGACCTCCGGCAGTCGACTAACTCCAAAAACGAAGCAAGTGTTTTTGTCAAATATAACGAGTCCCGGCAAAAAGTCCTGGCGGACGGCCGCAACGCAGCATCAAACCAGAGTCATTTGTGGTGCAGGTCGTAAGCAAGTCACAATGCGAACAGTCTTCCGCCTGGATTTCGTTAGGGAGTAGTACCATGCGAAGTAATGGAAGATCGTTTTGCCACTTCGGAATAATTCTCGTCATCTTATTTTCGGGCGCGGCGGCACGCGCTCAAACTGCGTCACCGGCCGCGACTCCGTCACCCACGCCAACGGCGTCGCCGGCAGCTTCGCTCGAAAAGGATTTCTTCAAGAATATCCTGCGGGACCAGAAAGCAATCTGGACCTCTCCCGCTCACTTTAACCGGAGCGACGCGACGTGGGTGGTGCCGGTCGGATTGGCGACGGCCGGTTTCATCGTGACTGATCGTGAGTCAGGAGATTCGATGGCTAAGCATACTGGCCAGTTGGACGCGAGCCGTATCATCAGTTATGCGGGTTCGATCTACGGCGTTGGGGCCGAAGCCGCAAGCTTCTATTTGATTGGCAGAGCGACCCACAACCAGCGGGCGCGCGAAACGGGAATCCTGAGTGCCGAAGCCATCATTGACAGCGGAATCGTGGTCACGGTGCTCAAGGAGATTACCCAACGGGCCCGGCCGCAAACGGGCCCAGACCGGAGCAAGTTCTTTGTCGGTGGCAGTTCATTTCCGTCAGGTCACAGTATCGAAGCCTGGTCAGTCGCGACCGTGGTGGCGCACGAATATCACGATCACCTGGCGGTGCAGATAGCCGCTTATGGAATCGCCAGCGCCGTGAGTGTGTCGCGGTATACGGGCTTGCATCATTACCTGTCAGACGTGCTGGTTGGCGGCGCGATGGGTTACGGTATCGGCCGCTATGTTTATCGCGCACGTCACCGCAGGATCGCAAACACGACGGGGGGAGAAGAGGAAGAAGAAAAAACCTTCTCCCGATCGAAGCGGATACCCGCCATTGAGCCGTTGTACAGCCGCCGCGCGCATGATTATGGGCTGGCTCTGGCGTGGAGTTTTTGAACGCGTCATGTTTAATTCGGTTCGCACTCGCCTGACACTCTGGTACGCCGGCGTACTTGCCGTTTCTCTCATCGCGTTCGCGCTGCTGGTTTATTACGCGGCGGCCAAAGTTTTTTACCAGCAGCAGGATGAAGCTCTGCGTTCGACGGCCGAGACGGTTGCGAGCGCTTATATGCAGGAGCTCGAGGAAGAGCAATCGATATCTAAAGCGAACGAAGTCGTGCTCGCTGAGATGGTTTTTCCTAATCGATACGTGGAAGTCACCGACGGGAGCGGTCGCGTCGTTGCCTGGTCGGCAAATTTAACCGGCCACGTGCTCGCGATTCCCAGCGACAACCTGGCAAACGCGCGCCAACAAACAATCAGCTTTGCCGTAATCAACAATTTGCGCGTAGCCGTCGTGCCGTTAACAGGAAATAGGGACCTCGGCTATTCCGCGGTCGCGGAACCACTGAGTGTGATTGACGAAAGTTTACGCCGCCTGCGACGGGATTTCTTTGCGGGGGTACCTTTGATTCTATTGCTGGCATCGATGGGGGGATATTTTCTGGCGCGCAAGAGCTTGTCGCCCATCGCGTTGATGGATCGGCAGACGCAGCGAATCACCGCCGAGAACCTTTCCGCGCGCCTGGATGTGATGAACAAACGGGACGAGCTGGGGGGCCTGGCCGTTACGATTAATGAGCTGCTCGAGCGCCTGGAAAACGCGTTCAAAGAGCAGCAGCGATTTGTGGCCGACGCTTCACACGAACTGCGCACACCGCTGGCGGTGTTGCGCGGTGAAACCGAAGTCTCGCTGTCGCAATCGCGAACTGGAGATGAATACAAAGCCTCTTTGAATCTGATTAAGGATGAAGCCGAGCGATTATCGCGAATTGTCGAAGACCTTTTTATCCTGGCGCAGCAGCCGGCCGACCCGAGGGCCGTGGCGAAACAGCCTGTAAGGCTGGACCAGATCGTCGCGGAGTGCGGCCGCGCCGCCCAGGTGTTGGCGTCGCAGAAAGAGCTTAAGCTGAAAGTAGATCCGGGCCCGCCGTTGTCTTTGAATGGCGATGACGAATTGCTACAGAGAATGATCCTGAACCTGCTGGATAACGCAGTGAAGTACACACCCGCGGGTGGCGAGGTCTCAGTTGCCCTGGCGGCCAGCAACGGCGATGCTCGGCTTACTGTGCGTGACAATGGAATTGGTATTCCCGCAAAGGATCAGCCTCACGTTTTTGATCGGTTTTATCGAGTTGATAAGGCACGCTCACGAGCGATGGGCGGGGCGGGGTTGGGATTATCGATTGCGCGACAGATCGCCGAAGCTCACGGCGGGACAGTCAGTGTCGAAAGCAGTGCCAGCGGCAGCGTGTTTACCGTTGAGCTACCGGTTGGCAAAACGTGATCAGCCGGCGGCGATGTTAGTTGAGCCTATACAGAAACCGGGGTCAGGCTTGATGGTATGAAGCAGGCGCCTCCTGCCGACAGTTGATAAACTGACGGTTGAAACGATCTGCGTTAGCAGAAGGAGACGCCTATGACAGTATATATCGGAGTCGACTTTCATGCTCGCCAACAGACGGTCAGTTATTTGACAAGTGAAAGTGGAGAAATAAAACGGCTGCAACTGGACCACGGGCAGCTGGAGAAAGTGCGGCGCTTCTACCAACAGTTCGCCGGGCAACGAGTGGTCGTGGGGTTCGAAAGCAGTGGGCCGGCGACCTGGTTCGAAGAGATGCTGGAGGAACTGGGTTGCGAAATCTGGATCGGGCATGCGATGGCGATTCGGACGTTCGCGCGGCGGCGCCAGAAAAACGATCGGCGCGATGCTGATCTGATCCTGGACTTGCTCGTCAGCGGCGACTTTCCGCGGATTCACCGTTACTCGGCTGAGAGTCGGGAAGTGCTGCAGCAACTGCGCTACCGACAGCGACTGGTGAAGCTGCGGACGACGGTGCTCAACACGCTGGTATTCATAGCGGCGAGCCGTGGAGTGGCCCTGCGCGGTCAGTTAAAGAGTAAACGCGGGTTGGCTCGATTGCAGCAGATCGCCATGCCCGCGGCGCTGGGCGAACAACGAGCTGAGCTGAGTCAACTGCTGCTGGAGCTCAAGCCGAAGATCGATAAGGTGGAAAAGTGGCTGGAGACGAAAGCCGGAGCTGACCCACGGGTGCAACGGCTGCGCACGCAATACGGGATTGGTCCGCTGACGGGACTCTGTCTGGCGCATACGCTGGAAAGTCCGGAACGGTTTGCCAATCCGCGCAAGGTAACCGCCTACGTGGGGTTCGACCCGGTCGAAGACAGCTCGGGTAGCAGACGGCGGATTGGTTCGATCAGCAAACAGGGATCGCGGTTACTGCGTTTTCTGCTGGTCGAGGCGGGCCAGATAGCGATCCGTAAGGATCAGGAACTGGCTCGAGTTTACAAGCGGGTGTTCATCCGGCGGGGCCATGCCAAGGCCAAGGTGGCTGTGGGCCGGCGGCTGTTAGTGAGAGCTTTCATCATGCTGCGAGATGAAATCGATTACGCGGAGTTTCAACGACGAGGCGTCGCAGCTCGGTCTTCCCGGTAAATCGCATAGGCTGTAAATGCCTGGGGCTTGATTGGGAGACCAGCCTTTCTCGGCCAGCGAGAAAGTGCCAATCGATCCTCATGTGGCCTAAAGTGCCCGAAGAGATGATTGAACGCGTCATCGCTACTCGCAACGTGAGGGACTGCTACGCTTGAAAAAGCGGAAAAAACAAAAACCGGTAGTTAGTAAGGGGTAAGCTAGACAATCTTAAAAAGATGCTGACTCAGATCGTGCCAACCAAACTTGAGATCGCGCACGTTGCCGCCTGCGACCCAGCGGGTGTGGCAGCCAGGGCGAAGCCTACTCAAGTTTCGCTTGACTCCGAGGGCTGCTTCATAGATGCGATTCTGCGATTTTTCATTCATCAATGTTCCGAACTTCTCGGCATGGACGTGTAATTAATCTTTGCGGTTGATAATGCAAATGCTGACCGAGGAAATCTTATCGCCGCTTAGCGTCAAGCAAGATCGCAGAATCGCAGGCCTGACCCCGATTTCTACCGATTCCGTAGGCTGACTCCCGATTTTCCGGATTTACGGGTCT
>JBKPEE010000161.1:0-11967 GCA_046728235.1 Acidobacteriota bacterium | reverse complement strand
GTGCATAGTTGCAAAATACTGCGGATCGAAAAGTTTCGGATCCAGCGGTACGTCTGCGCGCAGGTCAGAATATTCTTCGGTGGTGACGACTTTCCCGTCCGTCATAAAGATTACTTCCGGCGACATCCAGCCGCCGCTCAGCTTCTGATACTTGTTGAATTGCGTCTCCTGCGTTTGCACGCCGTCGCGGCCGGGCCTAATCATGCGCACGAAATACAGATTCTTCTGATCAATCCAGAACTGGGGCGAATGAAGGTCGCCTGCTTTCGCGCCCACCACGTAGACGGGCCGCCCCTGCCAGCTGTCTTCGCGAAACGTAGAGAGATCGAACTTCAGGCCTTTTAATTTTTCAATAACTTCTGCCGCGGGCAAACCATAGATATCAAAGCCAAGCACCATCAGCGGGTGAATGAGTGGCCGGTTCGAATCAACTTTTCCATTCTTGAAGACATAAATCTGAGAATTGGTGAAGAGGATCCCGTTACCGTCCTTTGTCGGCGTGAAGTCGATGCGCAGCGAACCGGGCAGGGACATCGCTTCGTACCATGTCTCGACCTTCTGGTTGCCGTCCTTATCGATGTTCGTCGTCTTCTGTACGAAGGTCGCTGTCTTGTACCACGACTTTGCATACTTTGTCTGCATCGCGTCGACCAGTTGTTCTGTAGTTGTGACCTTCGCGGCGAACGTTACCGGCGCGGCCATCAGCAGTAGTCCCAGCAGAGTGAAAAAGCGCATGTGAATTTGCCTCAATTGCCGATTTAAATTCGCGACTCTGTTCGAGTACGCCTCGGAAGGTTATATGTTTTTTTGATTGAGTTGGCAAAACGCCATCTCGGGCGCTAACCCAAACCGTCGGACGACGGATAGCGCAAACTTCGCGTTTGCGGCTTCGGTATTCTAGCTCAAAGTGGGGCCGGATGGGCGGTAGCCCCCTGTAAACGAGTGAACGAAAGCACTAATTGAGGTGCTTTTAGAACCCGGGCTTTCAAAGCCGCGCGTTGTGGGTTTTTGCGGGCGGACTCTTAACACCTTTTCCTTTCGCGTCAGCCGCGCCTTTCTCGGCCGCGGCATGTTCAATCCCGGCATTGACCTCGCCGCCAATCAACACGGCGGCGCCGGTCAGGTACAACCAGAGCATGAGCACGATCACGGCTCCCAGTGATCCGTACGTCTTACTATACGAATCGAAAAAATGCAGATAGCCTTTAAAGGCAAACGACACGAGCAACCACAGGCCCACGCCGACCACCGAACCCGGTGTGATCCACTTCCAGTCCTGTTTGCGCACATCGGGGGCTAAAAAATAGATGAGTGCGAAAGCCAGCAGCATAAATGCTAAGGCGATCGGCCATTGCAGTATCTTCCAGGTGATCACGAAGGCGGCGGTGAACCCATACTGCGTCCCGAGATAATCGGCGATCTTGCTGCCGCCGAAAATCACCACCACCGCGCCAATGATCAGTACCGACAACACCAGGGTGAGCCCCAACGCCACCAGTCTTTGCTTCCACCACGGGCGGCTTTCTTTCACCTCATAAGCGGCATTCAGCGATTCCATCATCGCCCCGACGCCGCTCGCCGCCGCCCACAGCGTCGCCAACAGTCCGAATGAAAGTTTGCCGGCGCCGCTGGCGCTGCTGACTTCCAACATCGTGTTGTCGATCAATTGAAAGGCGGATGAGGGCATCACCTGCGACAAATAATTGAAAAGCGCGTGACGGATTCCGGTGCCCGATCCAATCACCAGCCCGATGGCCGAAGTCAGGAAAATCAGCAGTGGAAAGAGTGCCAGCAGGAAATAATAAGCGAGCTTCGCGGCATCTCCGAAAACATCGTCAGCCTGGATCTCCGCCCAAATGCGAGCGGCCATCTGCTTCCAACTCAATCCGCTTAAAGACCACATCTGTCGATCGAGCAAACAACTAGCGCGCCAGACCGCACCGGGCTTTCAGGTCGCTCAAATGTGTTCGAAGGGAGAAAAGAGCGGAAAACAGATGGTTCAGATAAGACACAGCGCATCTTCAAGACGTATTAGAAGGTTACATGCGGAAAATTAGACAACGGGGGAAATGTTTTTTTATCCGCCTCCGGGAGAGGGTTGCGTGAGGTCTTGGCGAAAACACTTCGACTGGAGCGCACTGCTTTGCCGCAAAAGTCGGCGTAGCCGACGAATGACAATAGCCCACCGATTCATCGGCTGTGTCCGTTGCGATAAGAAATCGAAGTCCGTGAAACGGACGGCTGATCCGTTCAAGGTCAATGGATTGAGACGTTAATCAGTCGTCCGCTTTGCGGACTTATTCAGAATCGGCCCTGATCTCCCAGCGCTAAAAGCGCTGGGCTATTTTCATCTCGTCCGCTTCGCGGACGGATCACAGGTCACTATTGAAGCAAAGCCGAGCGTAACCGTCTCGGTTGCTGCGGAGCGCAGGCGAGGACGCTGACGCTCCAGTCGGGAACTCAAACCACCGCTTACTGGGACCTGCCGTTCCGTTCCGGCTTCCGCTCCAGTTTCATGCGCCGGTTCCTTTGATCAAAGGTAAGCGCAAAGTCGCGCAGCACTTTAAAGCCCACGTTGGTGTCAGAGAGCGCGGGAAACGTAATCAATGGCTGAGGAAACTCAAAGTGCCCAAGACGGATCGTGTCTTTCAGTTGCACCTGCTTCAGTTCGATTTGATTGCTCACGGAACGCGCGCGGCCCACGACTACCGGCGGTGACAGGAGTTGAAGCTGGGCGACGATTTCTTCCGGCAGAATAAAGCCGGCCACAAAGTTGCCCGAGTCGACGTGCGCTCTGACTCGAATCTTTCCGATCGCCAGCTCGATTACGGGAATGCGGTTTTCGATCTCGAATTTCAAAACCTCGCCATTGTTGACTTCCGGCAGGGCCCCGCGCGACAGGCGGAGTTGCATCGCCGGATAGTCAAGCGTCAATAAATAATCGGTGAACAAAGCGAACCCGAGCATGCCATCCACGTCGGGATAGTCCCTGGTAATCCTTTGCGGCCGCACCACTGCCACTACATTGCGAAACTCCGCGCCGCCAAACGCGAGCCGTTCGATGGTGGCAGTTTCCACCACCCGATCATTTTCTCCGGACGGATCACCGTTGAGTACTTTGCCGCTGGGCTGCAGTTTGAGTTGCGCGGCGACTGACGTGTCTATATCCGCCTGCATGCCGGCGCCGGTATCAACGGCAAATGCGAATGGTCCTTGTCCGTTGAGCTTTACCTCGATCACCGGCATCAGGCCGCGAAAGGTCATGGGCGCGACCGCCACGGTTGAATTCTGTGCGCGCCCGGAAGCCGCACAGACAAGCAGCAGGAGAATTGACGATGAAAGAATTTTCAGCTTCCGCATGTTCCTGGGGTTCATTCTCGGATGCCGGCTGTCTCTCGATTACGGCTTCGACGGGGTTGGCTTCGCCACTACCAGCGGGTTGGCTTCCATTTCGCGGCGATAGAAAACGCGGGGGCGTTGCACACTTCGTTTTTCCGGATCGGCGATTTTCTGCTCACCTTCGACAAAGGCGATGCCGAGCCCGCGGCTTTGTTTCATCTTCTCTTCCTGCATCTGCGGCACGCGCTCAGTCGCAAAGTCCAGCCATTCGCGCGCATTCACGACGCCATCCTTTGGCTCGTAGTCGGCGGCGCCGGTCTTTAGGCCTTCTTCCACCAACGCATAGGTCAGCAGGCCGTGACCAAATTGCGCAGCTTCGAGCGCCGCCTGGTAACTCTGCGCCGCGGTAAGAATGTACATGCCTTTCTCGTAGGCAAGTTGGGCCAGGCCCTTCGAATTCATGGGACCGCGTCGCTTCTCTTCAGCCTCCAACGCTTGTCCTGAGTTACACGCATCGATCACCATGAGCAGGGAACTCGCGGCCAGACCTTCAACTGCATCTTCCAACTCATGATCGGAAATGCTGTGCGCCAGGATGCTCTGCAGTCCGCTTTCATCAAGCGCGTTCCGATCACCCGTATAGCCAAGGTTGTGGGGAATCAGATAGAAGCGTTGGCCCTGGGCCGTGCCGTGTCCGGCGAAATAAATAATTACAGCATCTTCAGGTTCGGCAGGTTGGAGTTTATCGAGAGGGCTGGCTTTTAAGCTCGGCGGTCCGGCATACCCGGCCAAACGCTTCAGCGCGCTGAGAATGTTTTCCTTCGTGGCCTGATTATCGAGGAGCGGCACCACTTCGACATGAGCGAAGCGGCCGACCGGCGCCTGCTCGCGGCTTACCTCCGCAGCAAAGCTCTCAGCGTCCGCGACGGCGTACTTCAAGTTGTACTGCGAGTTCGCATACTCATTGATACCGACGGCGATTACCCAGGCCGTCCCGGCGCGCTTCAAACTGTCAGCTCCATTCAGAACCAGGTTGGCATCCTTGCTCTTGACGTTGTCGTTATTAAACGCATACGCAGTTAGACGGTTCGGCCCCGCGATCATCGTGATCTCTTGTTCGAGCGCAGCGGCTGCTTGTCCTTTGAGGGCATCTCCATGCCACACCTTTAACAGCGAGCCATTGCGGAACAGCCGCAGGTCGCGCGCGCCGCTGCCTTGCGGATGCTCATTGTCAGCGGCCGCGTCAGCCACGTCGATCCTAATCTTAGCGGTGCGGCTTGAGATATTGTCTGGCGATCCATTCTGGCCGCTGTTGCCCAAAGACAGCTTCACAATTGGTTGGCGCCGATCTTTCCTGGAAATATCTGCGGCAACTTTCGGGCGGTTACCGGCGAAAATATCGGACAACAGACCGGGATAGTAGTATTCGTTAAAGAACCATTCGACCGGCGCAACGTTGAACGTATCGTGATTGTAGCGCCAAAGAATCTGGTTCCACGCTTGAGGCGTGCCATCAAACAAACCCTGCGGCGTAACCACCATCCATTCGCCGCCATCATCCAATGAGATCAGCGTCAGCAGATGTTCGCCGGTGTTCGCGTCCCACAAGAAAGTGCTGCCGTCGTCGCCGGCCGACGCCAGCAGTTTTCCGTCGGGGCTAAAGTCCATCGATTCAATGTTGGCGGTGTGCCCGGTGAGTGTCCGCAGTTCGCGTTGCGTAGCCACCTCCCAAATTTTGATCGTGTTGTCACTGGCCGCGGACGCAATCAATTTGCCGTCGTGACTGAACACCACATCGGTTATTCCTTTACCGTGTCCTTTGATGGCGCTGATTTGCTGACCGGTGGCGGGATTCCAAAAAACAATCTGACCGGTCGTCTCAATTTTCATGTCATTCAGCATATCCTGCGACGTGGGCAACTTTTGATTTTTTGGCCGCTTTGGATTTGTCGCCTGGGCCATCATTTGGGCCGGATCAAAATTAGACTTAGACTCGACGCCGCCGCTAGCGAGGATTTTTCCGTCCGGACTAAAGGACAGTGACGTGACGGTGCGGCCCATGGTTCCGGCAGACATCGCCCCCATCATGTTGGTCATCATCGCCGCCAGGTCTGCCATGTTTGGCATATTCGCGATAGTGGGTATCTGGCCGCGTTTTATTTTGCCGGGATTCGGTAAAGGACTGATGGTGGGAAGAGGATACGGATTACCGGTTTGGCCCGGCGCATTGGTAAGCGCTTGCAAACGCTTTCCTGAAGCGAGGTCCCATAGAGTGATCTCACCTTGCAAGGCTACCGTTGCGATTGTCTGACCATCAGGACTGAACCGAACTTCCGCGGGCGAGAAGCTCAAATTGAGCGTCTGTATTTCGCGTCCGGTCAATCCGTCCCAAATCCTTACCTCGCTGGAAGGCATGCGGCCAATCGCCTGCGCGCCTTGCGACGCCATGTAAGTGACAGCGATGGTATGTCCGTCCTGGCTGAAGTAAACCTTCTCAACTCCGGCGCTGGCGCCTGGTCCAGTTAAAGTTTGCAGCGTGCGGCCGTTACTCGCGTCGACGACGGTGACTGTATTGCTGTTCGGACCGAACATCGCAATCAGTTTTCCGTCGGCGCTCGGAATGCCGAGAGATTTGTCGGATGGTGCTGATGAAAGCCGACGGCCCTGCCCGGTTCGCAAATCCCAGCGCGTCCGTCCGCCAGAAGTGAGCTGCGTTCCATCAGTGCTGAACGCGACCGCGTACGCCATGTTCGTGCGGCCTTTCATCTGCTGCAGTTGTTTGGCTGTTTGGGTGTCCCAGACATAAGTCTGAGTACCGAATCCGCCGGTCGCGATCTTTTTGCCATCACTGGTGAAACCAGCGAATACGCCGCCGTTCTCAACGAAAGCACCGGTGTTGGGGACATTAATTGGCGGTAACTCCTGGCCGCTCGCGACCTCCCAAATTCTGACCGTGTAATTTTCGCAGAGCGCGACAAATCGGCCGTCGCCGCTGAATTCTATCTTGCTGTAATCCTTCAGAGTCGGAATGTGCAGCCTCTCGGCCTTGTTGCTCATGTCCCATACTCTTAATTTCTTGTCCACAATTCCGGCTACCAGCAATCTGCCGTCAGAGCCGTAACTGAGTTCCGCGTTTTGCAGCTCGCGATCCGGCAGAGAGATGGACCGTACCTCACGACCAGCGGCCAGATCGATGATTTTGATTTCATCAGTAGTCACCTGCGCCAGTTGACTACCGTCGGCACTGAGGGCGGCGCCTCCTCCGCCACCGGTAAAGCCGGAGGGGTTTAGATCTGTCAGCTGCAGCGTCGTAAGTGCGTTCCAACTCTTCGTGTCCCAGACGCGGATGGCATCGCTAATGACCACCAGCTTTTTGCCATCGCTACTGAAGGACATGTATCCAATTCCGAATGTCGAGATGAATGAAGTCTGGCTTCCGGATAAGGTCTGTACTTCGCGCCCGTTGGCCACCTCGAAGACTTTCACCGAGTTGCTGCTGCCTGCGGCCGCCAGTAAACGGCTATCCGGACTGAAAGCGAAAACGGGCGAAAGGCCTGTCGTGTTCTGGCCGCCGGTCGAAAGATCACGAAGCTCGCGTCCGGTGGCCGTCTCCCACAGCTTGATCGTGTTAGTTCGAAAACTGCCCGTTGCCAGCAGACGGCCATCAGGACTGAATGCCAGGCGCGTCGCGCCAAAGAAATTGTTATAGCCGGTTTGGAGAACCAACTCGGGCTTTGACTCTTTCGATTTGGTTTGACCCGTTGGTGAGTTCGACTGTGGTTCGGTTCCGAGGCCGATATCGCGTTTGCCGGTTGGAGTCGGCGTCCCGGTCTGCGCGACCGTGATTGTCCAGCCTGCGAAAAGAATGGGTAGCGCCAGACAGAGGCCGAGAGCGAACCTGCCGACGTCGTGATGAAATATTCCTGGCATGATTTGCGGTTGAGGCCGGCGGCCAGACCATGGCAAGCAATGTTAGTTGAGTGTGGCGCTGGTGTGAAGGGGGAGGCAGTGCGGAACTGTGATCGCCTGGTAGTTATTTGGAGTGCGGCGGCTTGACGCCGCTTTTCGATTTAGTTTCGTCTTATCCGGTCGCTATCCCGATTCATCGGGATTCTGATACTAACAAAGCGGCGTCAACGGCACCCCACGCGAGCTGCTCGCGCGGGGACTCCGCCGCCGCACTCCAAATTTGTAGCTCGCGACACACGAAAACAGTTTTCAGCAGCGGGCTAGTGTCCTGACTCTAGAGGGTGAGAACGTGCTCACAGTCACCACCACCACGCGTTTCAGATGAGCTTTCGGGGCGTCAGCGTGATTTGTAAAGCCTGTTCACCCCGCTTGATGGCCAGCTTTCGGGATTGCGGCCGCTCGAAGATCTCGGACAGTTTCGTCAGGTTCAATTCCGAAGCCGGCTTCCCATCAACACTGATGATGATGTCGTCCTTTTGCACGCCGGCTTCTGAGGCCGGTGATTTATCCAGCACATCCGTGACGCGGATCGTCGCGTGGTTCTGCCCATCAGTGATCAAAACCATTCCGGAAGTGAAGCGATCCATGGGTTCCGGGAAAGTCGAGTTGGGCTCGAGGATGATCCGGTTATGGCTGTAGTCGAGAAAGACTTTGAACTTGCTCGCGATCTGCTGGCCGATGTTGCCAATCAGCGTGCGCGTGGCCATGGCGCCCGACTTGTCTTCTGAGAATAAGGTGATCGGATTGGTGAGTTTAAATTTTCCGAACTGCAATGATTGAACTCGCCCAATCTGTCCGGTGCTTTGACCGCCCGCGCCGCCGACACCGATCGCCTGAATCGTTTTCAATCCGTTTCCCAAAAGATTGTGTTCTGAAACCACCGGGCTCATCAGCGCCAGCGATCCGGCCGAGCCCAGGTCGAGCACAAACTTTCCGGTGATCGGATTGCTGCCGACCGGTATGACCTCGCCATCCAGCAAAGGAAATCCCTGGCCATTAAGTTGGATAGGAATGCTCTCGCCTGATCCTGAATAAACGAATTTGTCCTTGTCATGAATTTTGAGCACGCGATTCGTATAATCGACTTCGACCACAAACTGTCTGATGAAGTCGCTGCCAATAATGCCATCGAAATCATGACCAAAGCGCGCGGCCATGCGTCCCAGCGGCAGCGCCAAGGTCAGCGGTTGCGAAAACCCTTCGAGGCCGGGCAGCATCCAGGTGCCATTCCTGACCATCGAAGCAGACAGAGTTTCAGCTCCCGCGCCACCGACGCGGACCTGCCCTTCGAGGTTCAACCCGAGTTCTTTCGCCACCTCCATGTCAATGACGCCAACTTTGTCGCCAGTGTCGAGCACGAACGACAGCGGGCGCGAGTTGTTGACTTTGACTTTCACCATGATGTGCCGCGTCACGAGTTCGAAGGGGATGGTAACCGTTGCCGAATTCGGCGCGCTTGGCACCTGCGCGTGAGCGCCAACTCCCGAAAGCGCAAGTGCATACGCTGCGACGGTTAAAAAAATGGCTGTTCTGAAAAACGCAGCGCGGGATTGACCTTTCATTGTGGCCTCTATTTGAAAGCAGTTAGACGAACCCTGAGGAGAAGTATTTAACGTACCGGCTAAGGTGTAGGTTTCAAAACCACTTGCGGAAGGGAGTAGAGTCAGTACCGGGAGCGGTAGCGACCGGGCTTTATCATTGCCAAATTCCAATTGCCAATTGATCCTTTCCGATTCAAACCAATCCGAAATTGGCAATACCGGACCCGGTCGCTACCGCTCCTGGTACTGACTCCATCCCGTCTGAGATCTGTCTTTACGGAACTGCGTTTGAGGCAATGCCAGCCCAGCGCTTACTACACAATTTCGACGATCCACCTTGTTCGTGCCGTAAATCGCCGGAAAGATTGATTAGTGGAGATTGGGAATGATGAACGTATTGACGATCAGACCGCCCGCCGCCGCCACTCCGGCCTGCACGCTCGCCATGACCGCGGCAACGTCCCCGCGCACCATGATCATGTATTTGCCTGAACAGATGGATCGCGAAAGCAATAGTTCCGTGTCGGCGGCTTTCAGCATCGCATCGGCGATTTGAAAGGCCGAGGCGATGCTGGAAAGTTCGATTAATCCAATCGAGTTTCGTGGCACCCCGTCGCCTGCATCAGCAACTTGACCCCATGCACGACGCGCTGGGGATAATGGACCATCAACTCAAAATCCTTATGCAGCAGCGGCTCACACTCGGCGCCGTTGGCGATCACGTACTCAACCGCGCATTCGCTTTCACATGCGCCGGGAAGCCAGCGCCTCCAGCGCCGACCACGCCTGCGTTTCTGATTAAGTCTGCGGTTTGCATCAGGGGTTGATGTGATCAGGAGACGAGTGGATGATACCGCGGCTTAGACGCTCGCATTAAGAGAAGGGAGAGGGTATTGCGCGGAAAAGCACACCCTCTCCCGGGGACTTACTCCAGTTAACCGAGCTATGTTAAGGCACTATCTTGACTGAATCAGTTCCGCTCACGCACCGACCATTGATGGTTAACCCGGTCAATGTCGCTGAAGTCGAAGATGGGTTAAGACTGAGTGATTGAGTGGCAAAGTGCAGTACCAAGTCCGGCCGGCCATCGCCATTTACATCTTCAAAAGATGCCATCAGCGTTCCGTTTTTTCTGGTCTGGACCGGCGCCCCCGCAAATCTGATACTCGAGAGCACCAGGGTACTCGCATCAAAGGTCTCAGTCGACAAGACTACTACCGGCACATTTCCATGTGAACCGAGGTTGATAGGGTTAGGCTCGCCTGCCCCTTTTATCTCTACAGTGATTGGAATGGTCTTGCCGGCACTGCCGGCGTTGAGGATCGACTCTATTTCGGATTGAGTTATGGCGCGATTAAAGAGCTCGACTTCGTCGATCGAACCGTTGAAGAAATCGCGTGTGTCCGAACCCAGATCGCCGGCACCAATCAGTACTGGCTCGTTATTGACGAAGGGCGCCGAGACAGGTGCAGATATTGAGAAAAAGTTGCTAGCATGGCCGTTGACGTATACCGAGAGCGCGTGAGTCGGACCATCGAACACTCCGGCGACGTGGGTCCAGGTGTTCAAAGGAATCGTATCCGCAGAAAAGATAAGCGCGCTGTGGCCGCCGATGAACTTGCCGTCCGCTGAGACATCAAAGCGCAAACGCAACGCCCCACCGAAGGGCTCGACTGCAAGAAAGTAACTCCGCTGATCGTTGCCAAAGGGAATGTCGTTCCACTTGGAAACTACCGGAGCAAATTGTGGCGGCGAGGCCTTAAGAAAGATCCACGCATCAATTGAAAACGAACCGGCAAAGTTGAATGCCGCCGCCGGATTATTCGGCACGAGCACGAAATCATTTGAGCCATCCAGGCTGAAGGCTTGCGCCACCTCGCCTGGTCCAAAAGTGGCTCCGCCCTGTAACGATCCGTGTTGGCCTCCGATCACATCGAAGGCATTGCCGTCTGCGGGCCACCAATTTGTCATCCCTGAAGGCGCGGTGCTGCACTGAGCTTGCACATGCTCAGATAGAACGCCCACACAAACCGACACTGCGCCCAGAAGCAATAGAGTAAGAAAACTCCGACGTTTCATTAAAGTACCTCCTCTTTTGCAAAGCGAAACACAATTCAGTTGCGGGTGTCAGACCGCGATACCCGCGCGAGACAGATTCTGCGCGTGAGTACACCTCACGCTGCAAGCCGCTCCTCCTTAGCGGAACTGTGCGGAAGGCCGGGTTACGATTGTTCCCGGGCGTGAGGTTGGGCACTGCTCTTGTCCGGGGCAGGATAGACTCAGAATAGTTCTGAGTCAGGATCAATGCGCCAAAAGGCCTCGATCAACCTTCAGGGGGATTTGTGGCCCCCGTATTCTATAGTAAGGCTCTTAAGGTGAAAAGGTCCCTGAGGTATTGGAATGTGAGGCTATTTCCTTACTGCTTCCCACTTATCCGTGAAGCCTTCGGTGGTGAACTGCCCTTCCAACTTCCCATCCTTCAATGTGCCGGTGACGGCAATCGATTCGTGCTTGGCAAAATCGAGGGTGAAACTCAATTTCCCGTCCTGCCATTTACCATCGCGAATCGTTCCCGGACCGGTATGTTCTGAATAGGCAGTGCCCGTGAGTTTTGCCCCGTCCAGTTTGAAATTGAACGTGGCGGGCGTTTTCATTTCATGAACATAAAAAGTCACGTTCCATTCGCCCGAAATCGGATCCGCGTTCTGCTCGATCCTCGGGTGAAGGTGTTGATTAACGAACGCCCGCTCGTGCCCCGCAATCTTCGAACATGCTGAAAGTGATGCCACCATCAAAAGTCCGGCTGCCGCAACGGAAAATATTCTCAAAATCATTTGCTTACTCCTGCTTTTAAAATTTCGACGTGCCACAAGAGGAACGCTCACTCTACGACGAAATTAGCGGCCACTTTTGATCGCAGATTCTTTTAATTGGCGTTAGTGGACAAACAGGCTCTCAATGTTCAAGATCGAAAGGCGCGACGAGCCGCAAGTGAAAATTCGAGGATCTAATTCACACGGTTGCGTGCGCTTTTGGAGTGCGGCGACTTGTCGCCGCTCTAAAAGCGCTGACAAGTCAGCGCACTCCAAAAAGGGCGGCATCAGCTGCTCAATGAATT
>JBKPEE010000160.1:0-11300 GCA_046728235.1 Acidobacteriota bacterium | reverse complement strand
GCAGGAAGGCCGTAAAGAAGGACAGGTTTCGGGCCTTGAAATTGAAAGTCGGCAAGGAAGATCCGCTGGAAGACCATGAGCGAGTGGCTGGCGTGCGGAAGGCCGTTGGGCCAGGTATCAAACTCATGATTGATGCGAATCAATCGTGGACACTTGATGAAGCGATGCGGCGTTTGAAGTTGTTGGAAGAATTCGATCTGGTTTGGATTGAAGAGCCTTTGCCGGCTACAGACATTCAGGGATTCATCGAGTTGGGAAAGCATACGCGCATTCCGAGAGCCGGAGGCGAGAGTCTCTATACGCCGACGAGTTTCTACGACTGCGCGCGTCAGGGCGCCCTCGACATCTTGCAGCCGGATGTGGCGCGGGTTGGCGGAATTACCAACGCCATGAAAGTTTGCGCGCTCGCCCAAACTGCGAATTTGCCCGTGGCACCGCACGTATCGCCGGAACTAAGTGTCAGCATTGCCGCTGCAGTCCCCAACAGCATGATGATCGAATATGTCCCGCAGATGGAGCCGATATTGAGGAACATGGTCCGGATTGAAGATGGATACGCGATTCCATTCGCAGCGCCCGGACATGGAATTGAGTTTGATGAGAAGGCGCTACGGAAGTTCGAGGTGAAGTGAAAAAGAGTTGGTTGCAAGACAGTTTTGCGGCTTCGCCGCCTGATGTGCGGAAGGGCTACGCCTTCCTGGAAACAGTTAATTTGAAATCGAGGCTACGCCTCGTGCGGCGAGGCGCAGCCTCGCCGGGGAATCTATAAAGAAGCGTGACGGTAAGGCAAAGCCTTACCGCACATCAGGCGGCAAAGCCGCAAGCGAATTCGACATGGTAGTTGCGCAGATACCCACAACACGAAGCCGACCTAACGGAAGAACAGCGCCGGGGAACATTGATGCGGCCTCGCTGGCCGCCGAGCTCCGATCTGTGATCCGCGGTGAAGTGCGCTTTGACAATGGCAGCCGAGCTTTATACGCAACCGACGCTTCGAACTACCACCAGGTCCCGATCGGAGTTGTGGTCCCGCGTGATACGGATGATGTGATTCAGACGATCGCCACTGCGCGTGACTTCGGAGCGCCAGTACTGGCGCGAGGCGCCGGCACAAGTCTCGCCGGTCAATGCTGCAATGTTGCCGTTGTGCTCGACATGTCCAAGTACATGAATCGAATCATCGAGATCGATCCCGAGAAAAAGCGCGCGCGGGTGGAACCGGGCGTAGTGCTTGATTCTCTTCGCGACGCAGCGAATCTGCACGGTCTGACTTTCGCGCCCGACCCATCGACTCACAATCACTGCACGCTCGGCGGCATGATCGGCAACAACTCGTGCGGTGTGCATTCCGTGATGGGCGGTAAGACCGACGACAACATTGAGGAGCTTGAGATTCTTACCTATGACGGACTGCGTCTGCGAGTCGGCAAGTCAAGTGAAGATCAACTGAACCAGTTAATCGCCGAAGCCGGCCGTCGTGGTGAGATCTACCAGCAGTTGAAAAAACTGCGAGATAAGTATGCGCACCTGATTCGTTCGCGTTATCCGAAAATTCCTCGCCGGGTCTCAGGCTACAACCTCAACCACCTTCTTGCTGAGAATGGATTTGATGTGGCGAAAGCGCTCGTAGGATCGGAATGCACCTGCGTGATGGTGCTCGAAGCAACTGTTCGTCTGGTTCACAATCCGCCGGCACGATCGTTACTCGTGCTCGGTTATAAGGACGTTTATGGCGCCGCCGATCATGTCATGGAAGCGCTGGCCCACAAACCGATAGGCCTGGAAGGGCTGGATGATCGACTCATCGCGGACATGAAAGCGCTCGGCCTGCATCCCGAAGATGTGAAGCTTTTGCCGGAAGGCGGTGGCTGGCTGCTGGTTGAATTCGGCGGGGACACAAAAGCAGAAGCCGATGCCCAGGCTCGCGAGTTGATGGCAGAACTGAAAAAGAATGACGACGCGCCAACCATGAAACTCTTCGATGATGAAAAAGAAGAGAAGATGATCTGGAAAGTACGCGAGTCGGGCCTGGGCGCAACCGCGCATGTGCCGAACAAGAAAATCACCTGGGAAGGTTGGGAAGACGCGGCGGTGCCCCCCGAGAAACTTGGAAGTTACCTGCGCGACTTTCGCAAACTGCTGGAACGCTTCGGCTATGAAGGCGATCTCTATGGTCATTTCGGACAGGGCTGCATTCACACCCGCACCGACTTCGATCTCGAGACTCACGACGGCATAAAGAAGTTCCGTTCCTTCCTGGAAAACGCCGCTGACTTAGTGATTAATTATGGCGGCTCACTGTCGGGAGAACATGGTGACGGACAATCACGGGGCTGGCTGTTACCGAAAATGTTTGGCCCGGAATTGATCGAAGCTTTCCGCGAGTTCAAGTCGATCTGGGACCCGGAATGGAAAATGAATCCGGGCAAGAAGATTGACGCTTACGATGTGACTGAGAATCTGCGCATCGGCACCGACTACCGGCCAACTGAAGTCAGCACACATTTTCGCTGGCCCAACGATCATGGAAGTTTTCCGCGCGCGGTCCTGCGCTGTGTCGGCGTCGGCGAATGCCGCAAGCCCAGAAAGGAGACAATGTGTCCCAGTTATCGCGTGACTATGGAAGAGAAGCATTCCACTCGTGGCCGGGCACGGTTGCTCTGGGAGATGTTGCAAGGGAAGGTGATTACGGATGGCTGGAAGAGTGAAGAAGTAAAGGATGCGCTCGATCTGTGTCTTGCCTGCAAAGGCTGTAAAGGTGAATGTCCGGTTACCGTGGACATGGCAACACACAAGGCAGAGTTCTTGTCGCATTACTACGAAGGACGTTTGCGCCCGCTTCATGCATATGCGTTCGGTTACATCGATCGGTTCGCGCGGCTGGCTGCGATCGCTCCGGCCATCGCAAACTTCTTCACGCAGACGCCAGTCTTGTCCGCCATCGCAAAATCCGCCGCGGGCATACGGCAGCAAAGAACGATTCCGGCCTTCGCTCACCAGACATTCAGGAATTGGTTTCTCAGAGAAGGGCCGGGAAATTTTGGCAACCATCAGGTGATTCTCTGGCCGGACACCTTTAACAACCATTTCTTTCCTGAGACGGCGAAGGCCGCGGTGAAAGTGCTTCAAGCCACGAATTACCAGGTGATCGTACCTGAGCAGAACCTATGTTGTGGCCGACCACTTTATGACTTCGGGATGCTCGATCGCGCCGAACGTTTGTTGAAAAAGATACTGGCGACATTGCGCGAGAAGATCGCGGAAGGAGTTCCCGTCGTGGTTTTGGAGCCGAGCTGCCTGGCAGTTTTTCGCGACGAGATGATGAACCTTTTGCCCGACGACGAAGATGCAAAACGCTTGAGCCAACAGACATTCCTGTTAAGCGAGTTTCTGGATCAGAAGGTCGCAGACTTCAAACCGCCAAAACTGGCGAGGAAAGCGTTGGTTCATGGACACTGTCATCAAAAGGCTCTAGTGGGCATGAGTTCCGATGAGAACGTGATGTCAAAGCTGGGGCTTGATTTCGAGACGCTCGACTCCGGATGTTGCGGCATGGCTGGATCGTTTGGTTTTGAGAAAGATCATTACGACACTTCCATGAAGGTCGGCGAATTGGTTCTGCTGCCGGCAGTACGCAAGGCAGCGGAGGATACCTTGGTCGTTGCCAGTGGATTCAGTTGTCGGGAACAGATTGCGCAGGCTACGGGACGACAGACGCTGCATCTGGCGGAAGTAATTCAGATGGCCATGCATCAACAGTCGTCGTAATGCGAGGAAGACATGAAGTTTAAGTTGATAAATGAGGAAGCTGCGAAAACCTACGCGTTGATCTTCGACAAAGGAGATGACGTTACTGAAACGCTATTGAACTTTGCCAAAGCGAACAAACTTCGGACGAGCCACTTTACCGCCATCGGCGCGTTCAGCAAGTGCACGTTGGGCTTTTTTGAGCGCGAATCTAAAGACTACAAGCGCATCCCGATTAAGGAACAGGTTGAGGTAGTCTCGCTGAGCGGCAATATTGTTGTGACCGACGATGGCGAGCACAAGCTGCACGCCCACGTGGTGGTGGGAAGAAACGACGGCACGGCATACGCAGGTCATCTGTTACAAGCGCACGTATGGCCGACGCTGGAAGTGATTTTGATCGAATCACCGGAACATTTGAAAAGAAAGTTGGATAAGGAAACTGGCCTGCCCTTGATTAGCATGGACTGAATTCCGGCGGGATCGCATCGGTAGCGTGATATCGCTTTTGACGAAAAGGAAGGACAGAGCATGACAAACGACAAAGCCTCAATTGACCACAAAGCTGAAGTCGTTGTCGTTACCGGGGCCTCAGCGGGTGTAGGCCGCGCAACCGTGCGCGCTTTCGCCAAACGTGGAGCGCGAATTGGTCTAATCGCGCGCGGCCAGGACGGCCTTGAAGGGACTCGCCAGGATGTTGAATCACTCGGTGGTAAAGCTATCGTCCTGCCCTGCGACGTCGCGCACGCGGAGGAAATAGAAGTGGCGGCGGCGCGCGTTGAAGAAGAATTTGGTCCCATAGACGTCTGGGTGAACAACGCCATGGTTTCAGTCTTCTCGCCGGTTAAAGAGATGACCGAAGATGAGTATAAGCGCGTTACGGAAGTGACTTATCTCGGCGTTGTCTATGGCACGCTCGCCGCCTTGCGGCGAATGCTCCCTCGTGATCGCGGCTCCATTATCCAGGTTGGGTCGGCTCTGGCACATCGAGGCATACCTCTACAGTCGGCCTACTGTGGCGCCAAGCATGCGATTCAAGGCTTCACAGAATCGCTGCGTTGTGAACTGCTGCACGACAAAAGCCATGTGCGGATTACTATGGTTCAGTTACCCGCCATGAATACGCCGCAGTTCAGTTGGGTCAAGAGCCGCCTGCCGCGCAAGCCGCAGCCAGTGCCGCCAATTTATCAACCGGAAATTGGGGCCGAGGCGATCCTGTTCGCGGCTCATGACAACCGCCGCGAGATGGAGGTGGGAGTGCCGACGGTTGTGGCCGTGGAAGGTAATAAGCTTTTTGCTGGATTGATGGATCGCTACCTCGCGCGCACAAATTATGAGGCGCAGCAAACTGATGAGCCGGTCGAGGCTGATCGTCGAGACAATCTCTGGTCGCCGGTGCCAGGCGATCATGGCGCACACGGTGTATTTAATGACCGATCGAGCGAGTCGAGTCCGCAACTCTGGGCAAACATCAATCGTCGTTGGCTCGCGTTGGCCGGTGGTGCGTTAGCAGGGGTAACGTTGGGCATTCTTTTGAGAGTTAAACGGAACTGAGAATAGTATCTGGAACAAACAAGGAACAAGGTGAAGCCGTGGGTGACAACAAGAAAAAGCCAAATATCTGGAAGGGACTGCTAATCGGCGCAGTCGCCGGTTTGGTCGCGTCATGGACCATGGATCGCTTTCAGGATGTCTGGATTGCGGTAACGCCTGAGGATAAATCAGAAGAGAGTGAGAAGGAGCAGGACGCCAAATCCGAAGGCGAGGACAAGAGTAATGACGACGCGACCGTAAAGGCAGCGTCGGCAGTTTCCGAAGGATTATTCGAACACCAGCTAACGCCTGAGGAAAAGAAGATCGCGGGGCCGGTCGTGCATTATGCAGTGGGCGCAACCAGCGGAATGGTATATGGCGTCGCGGCTGAATTTCTGCCGGAAGTCGCTACTGGTTTTGGTTTGCCTTATGGAACCGCGTTCTGGCTGGTGGTGGACGAAGGCGCAGTGCCATTGCTGGGACTGGCGAAACCACCAACTGAATATCCCCTTTCGAATCATATTTACGCGCTGGCTTCGCATCTGGTTTTCGGAGCGACGGCAGAGGGTGTGAGACGGTTATTGCGTGGATAAGTCGTTCCGGAAGACTCATGGGAAACGATGAAGATCGAATTCTTTTGCGATCTGGACAGCACGCCGGTTCCGTTAAAGCATTTTTGGGAATTCTGCGTGGGCAGCGATCACGCTCCCGTCGCTTTGCGTGCCGATTGGCAACGGCAATTGCGGCGCTGTCATGAGGAACTGGGCTTTGAGCGCGTGCGCTTTCATGGTTTGCTCTCTGATGATCTCGGCACATTGGTTTGCGAACAAGAAACCCTGGTCTATTCCTTCTTCAACGCAGATCAAATCTTCGACTTTCTGGTCTCGATTGGCATGCATCCTTTCGTGGAGTTGAGCTTCATGCCGAGGGCCCTCGCTTCCGGTAACCAGACAGTCTTTCATTACAAAGCCAACGTAACGCCGCCAGGAGACTACCAGCAATGGGCCACCCTGGTTCGGAAACTTGTCGCACATTGGACTGAGCGTTATGGCCCTGATGAGGTGCGACATTGGAACTTTGAAGTTTGGAACGAGCCAAACCTGAAGGCGTTCTGGACCGGCACGCAGAGAGACTACTTCAAACTCTATCGCTACACAGCCGATGCTATTAAGGAAGTTGATTCATCTTTGAAGGTTGGCGGTCCGGCCACCGCGAAGAATGAATGGCTTGAAGAGTTTCGCTATTTCTGCGAGCGCAACAAGGTGCCGCTTGATTTCATCAGCACTCATCATTATCCAACGGATGCGTTCGGAAAACCCGGAGATGACACTGAAATGCAGTTAGCCAGCAGCAATCGCGGCGCTTTGAGGGAACAAGCCCAGGATGTGCGCCGGCGTGCCGGCGGACTCCCGCTTTATTACACAGAATGGAACAGTTCGTCGAATCCTTTTGATCAGCTTCATGACGAGCCTTACGCGGCTGCGTTCGTCGTCAAGTCGATAATGGACGTCGTAAATCTAGTTGATGCCTACAGCTTCTGGACTTTTTCGGACATCTTTGAGGAAAACTATTTTCCTTCGATTCCTTTTCATGGAGGCTTTGGATTGCTGACTTTGCATGGCATCGCCAAGCCCACGTATCGAGCGTTCGAGCTCTTGCACAAGCCGGCTGATAAGTTACTGCTGGTCGATGGTCTTCACGAAACAGTAAATGCCTGGGTTGTGCGTGATAAGCATAATGTTACCGTACTCTTGACGAATCATGCCTTACCTGGACACTCGATCAAAACCGAGCGAGTGGTAATTCGTCTCAAAATTAAGACCAGACCGCGAGCCACATTCATTTCTCGTATCGACGAGAAGCATGCGAATCCGCGCCACGTATGGGAGGAAATGGGTTCGCCGAACTATCCGAGCCCGGCGGAGTTGGAGGTATTAAACGAAGCGTCAAAAGTCATTCGCAAAAGACAACCATTCAAATGGTCAAATGAGGTGGCTACTTTCGAGCTTGATCTTCCGCCGCATGCGGTGGCGGCTATCGAAGTTGAATTACCCATCACGCCAGGAGGCCATCAACAGTGAGAGTTCTGCATCCATCGCTGAATAGTCAGGATCTCGCGCGACTTCAGGAGGATACTTTCAAGTATTTCCTGATCGAGGTGAATCCGAAGAATGGCCTGGTGCCCGACAGCACACGCCAGGGCGCGCCCAGTTCGATAGCCGCGGTTGCCTTTGCCTTGACGGTTTATCCCGTTGGGGTGGAGCGGGGATATCTTTCGCGGGCTGAAGCCGTAAGGCAGGTCTTGAAGAAGTTAAGATTTTTTTATCACGGGCCGGAAGGAAAAGGAACAGATTCGATCGGACATCGAGGGTTCTATTACCACTTTCTGGACATGGAAACGGGTGAACGAACCTGGAAGTCGGAAGTCTCGACGATTGACACGTCATTTCTCATCGTGGGCGCGCTTACGTGTGCTCAATATTTTGATCGCGACACCAAAGATGAACGCGAGATTCGTGAACTGGCTGATGACTTATACCGCCGCGTCGATTGGCATTGGGCGCGCAACGGCGCATTGACAGTAACGCTGGGTTGGAAACCGGAAACCGGTTTTATCAAATATCGCTGGACCGGCTACAGCGAAGCGTTGATCTTATACGTTCTGGCGCTCGCTTCGCCCACCTTTCCGTTACCCGCTGAAAGTTACCGAGCATGGACTCGAACCTACAAGTGGAAGAGCTTATACGGCCATGAGTTTCTTTACGCGGGCCCACTCTTCATTCATCAGCTCTCGCATCTATGGATCGACTTTCGCGGCATCCAGGACGAGTACATGCGAGGCAAGGCGATCGACTATTTCGAAAACAGCAGACGAGCAACTTACGCGCAACAGCAGTATGCGATCCGCAATCCGAAAGGATTCAAAGGCTATGGCGAGTATATCTGGGGCATCACAGCGAGTGATGGTCCCGGACCGGCGACGCGCCGAATCAAAGGCCGCACCGTCCGTTTTTATGATTATGTTTCGCGCGGGGTCCCGAACGGTCCGGACGATGGAACGCTCGCGCCATGGGCCGTCATGGCATCTCTGCCTTTTGCGCCGGAGATTGTGTTGCCATCACTAAATTACTTCAATGAAGAATTCCCAGAGATGACCAGCCACTACGGTTTCAAGTGTAGTTACAATCCAACGTTTGCTGATTCTAAGAAGGGCAAGAACGGCTGGATTTCGCAGGGCTATTACGGGCTGGATCAAGGTCCCATCGTGGCCATGATTGAAAACTATCGCACCGGATTCCTGTGGAGACTAATGAGAAGCTGTCCTTACATCGTTGAAGGATTGCGACGCGCGGGTTTTAGTGGAGGATGGCTTGGTAGTTAGCCTCGGCTGAGCTTTGCCTCAAAAGTTCGATTAAACGTGGTGAGGAGTTTTCGTGTAGTTCGTGTGATTTCGTGGATCGTTTCTCTTCGTTCCGCAAACAAGGACGATCCACGAAATCACACCAAGCAACACGAACGGAACACCTCTGACTGGAGAGCTAGATCTGACTTTTGAGGCAAAGCCCTTCGGCAGTTGATTCCCGCCTTTGGCCGACAGTTACGAAGAGACCACCCTCATGCCCGAGCTTGCGAATCCAACCGAGCTGCGCCAGCCAGCCCTCAAGCCGCCAGTTGTCGCCGGCCAACGCGAAAAGGTCGTTCGGCTCCTCGCCGATGAGCGCGCTGGGGTACGCGCGCACGAAGTCCACGTCGTTTTCAGCAAACCAGGCCTGGACCTCAGCGAGCGTATGGCGGTGTTCCTCGGGATGCTGATACTGATCGCGGAGCCACGCCTCACGGCGCGCAGGTTCGTTACTCCGATCATGAAGCACCGGATCGAACGGGATTAATTGATAGCGCGACACGCGCGCCACAAGCCGGCGCAGCCGGAGCGGAATGCGGGCGATCGCATTGTAGACCCCGAGCACGATCATGCCGCCCGGCCGAGCGAGCTGCGCGATACAGGCAAAGGCGGCGCGCGGATTTGGCGTATGGTGTAAGACGCCGGATGAATAGACCACGTCGAATGATCCTGCCGGCAAGCCTGGGCGATGGAGATCGGTTTCCACAAACAGCACGCGATTGAGTTGGAAGCGCTGGGCGGCGGCTGCCGCTAACTCGAGGGACGTTCGCGTCACATCGGCGCCAATCACTAACCGATCCGCACGGGCCAAATACAAGCTCATCTGCCCGGTACCGCAGCCAATCTCCAGAATTCGCGCATCGCCCGGAATCGCTTGATCGAGTAGCCGCGCGAACTTGCTGCGCTCGGCCCGAGCGCGCAGCGATGACAGGCTCTCGCACTCCCGGTAGTTAGGAAACGGGGCATGTTCGTAAAAGCGCCGGACCTTCTCGACTCGCTCGTCGCTCGCGAGTCGCAAATGAGGGATCCCAGCCGGCGCCTCATAGCGCGCGCCGCACTGGTGACAGGACCATTCTGTAGTGAGCGTTCCCTTACAAGCAGGACAGGCCAGTAGCTCCAGAAAGTCGTTCACTGATGGCTTTGCCTCAAGAGTATTCCTTGCGTGGTCCGCGAAGCGGACGGGCGAAAATAGCCCAGCCGTTCAGGGCTGGGTTATTACGGAAAGATCGAACCAGTCCGCGAAGCGGACGACTGACGAACTATGAACCGACAACATTTAATGACCAGCCGTCCGTTTCACGGACTGCTTCTTTGCACCGGTTCCAGTCCCACCGATGAATCGGTGGGCTATTACCATTCGTCGGCTTTGCCGACTCTTAGGGCAAAGCCACTGCTTAGAAGATTGCGTAAATGAACGGAGCCAGAGCTTCGACCGTGGTGGCCACGATCAGCAACAATCCGGTCAGACACAAAAAGAGGGCCAGCGGCACCAGCCAGCGCCGGTGCGAATCGCTTCGCCACAAGCCGCGCGCGAGCTGGGCCGTCGATCCGAAAGTGCTGCCGAACACGATTATGCCGCGTTGGATTTTGCCGCGCTTCTTAAGCATGCAACTTCCTCCTTCCGTCTCGCCGAGCCGCGCTTGGTCACGCGGTTCTGGCCCGCGACCAGTACATCGATTCCGCAGCGAAGGAACGTCGAGTAGCCCTCGGCGACGCGATTGACGATAGGTTCTCCAGCGAGATTAAACGAAGTATTGAGCAGGACCGGTATTCCGGTGCGCCGGCCGTACGCCTCCAGCAGTGCATACAATCTCGGCGCCATATCACGCTCCAATGATTGCAGTCGCGCGGTGCCGTCTATGTGGGTGACCGCCTGCAACTGCGACTGCCATTCGGGCCTCACGGGAAAGACGCCGGACATGAAGCGCGCCAGGCGCACGCCGCCGGGTGGCAGTTCAAAGTACTTGTCGGCCGCTTCCACAGGGACGACGGGAGCAAACGGCCGGAACTCTTCGCGAAACTTGATTTCCCGGTTCAGCCGATCGCGCATTTCGATGGCGTGCGGCGCGGCGAGGATGCTGCGGTGGCCCAACGCACGTGGCCCGAACTCGAGAGCGCCATCCATCCAGCCGACAATACGGCCGCTCACGAGATCATCGGCAATCTGATCGATTAGCGCCGCATCATCGAGCTGATCGACTGAATGTCCATCTTCGCTAGCAAGCCTTGCGAGATCGTTTCCATCTACTGATGGTCCCCAGAAAGGATGGTCCGGCATCTCACGATGCGGATTGCCGAAGTGAATCCGGTCAGCGTAAAGCGCCGCGCCTAACGCGCAGCCGGCATCGCCTGGAGCCGGCGGAACAAAGACCCGCTCGAAACCAGACTCTGCCAGGATGCGCGCATTGGCTACGCCGTTCAAAGCCACGCCTCCGCCCAGGCACAGGTCTGGAAGTCCAGTCTCCTCGTGAAGGCGGCGGGCCATCTCTACCAGCGTGTCCTCCAATACCTGCTGCACGCTGGCGGCACAATCGGCAAAGCGCGACCCGTCGGGCGTTTCCAAATCAATCGGCGCATAAGGGTCGCGCGGTGGGCCGAAGAGTTCAATAAAACGGGC
>JBKPEE010000159.1:0-13639 GCA_046728235.1 Acidobacteriota bacterium | reverse complement strand
TTACGGTGCCGGGATCCGTGTGGACCTTTCGCGTAGGCACATCGGTCTGGCCTTTATGATCTTCAGTCGGCTGGACCAGCTTGGCCAGCCCAAAATCGAAAAGCTTCACGCGTTCGTCTCTACAGATGAATATGTTATCGGGCTTGAGATCTCGATGGATGATCCCTTTTTCGTGCGCGGCGGCGAGTCCGTGGGCCATCTGGACCGCATACTCGACGGCCTTACGCTGCGGCAATGTTGGGTCGATAAGCCGGTCTCGCAATGTCTCGCCTTCCAGCAATTCCGAAACGACGTAAGGTGCGCCTTCGTACGTATCCACGTCATAGACTGAGAGAATGTTGGGGTGGTTCAGCGCCCCGGCAGCCTGTGCTTCCTGTTCAAAGCGCAGCAGTCGTTCAGCGTCCTGGGAAAACGCCACTGGCAAAACTTTGATCGCCACATCGCGGTTCAGTCTCTCATCTCGGGCGCGATACACTTCACCCATTCCGCCCTCGCCAAGTTTTGAGCGGATTTCGTAACGGCCGAGTCGGGTGCCGGTGCTAACGGACATTCGCCTGATTTCTTAAGTTGAGTTCGTGCCGATTCATTGTAGCGGTAAAGCGAGATGTTCGAATCAAGTGTTTCGTCCGCCAACTACATCTCACCCACATCCGCCCTCGTCGTGCTGGGGGCGGATTTCGTAGCGGCCTAATCGCTTTCCCGGTGCAACCGTCATTTTCTGCTACGCCGTAAGAGTGGCTTTGAAGCGCGCTGATTCTAGCCGCATTAGTCTCGCGGTGCGAGCTTTTCCGGCTGATTGACACCCTTCTTTTTCTGCGAATATCCTCGCCAGTGATCGATAAACACCATCAAGCATGCCCCCGCAGCAAAATCATCAGCACTTGATAAGGATTACCAAATGAAGAAGAACATGCGCGCAAAGTACATGAAGCTCGCCGTAGTTGTTCTGGCCCTGCTCCTGGCGAACGCCAATCTTTTTCTCAGCAGCCGGGTGGTCGTCACCGCGCAAGGTTTGGACGTCGCGGGCATGGACAAGTCGGTGGATCCCGGCGAGGACTTTTTCCGTTATGCCAACGGCCGCTGGTTTACAGCTGCGCAGATCCCCGCAGATCGCCCCAGCTATGGAGCATTTGATTTCATTGCTGAGAAAGTTAACGCGCGCACCGCCGAGCTGATTAAGGGCGCAGGTAAATCAGCTAACGATGCCGAAGGACACAAAATCGCTGACTACTACGACGCCTTCATGGATGAGAATGCAATCGAAAAGAAGGGTCTGGATCCAATCAAGCCTGAGCTTGAAGAGATTAGCCGCGTCACTGATAAGACTGCGCTGGCGCGGGTCCTGGGCTCTCAAATGCGCGCAGATGTTGACCCGCTCAACAGCACCAATTTCTATACCGATCGGCTGTTCGGTATCTGGGTCTCGCCGGACTTCAACGATCCTACTCACAACGTGCCCTATCTTTTGCAGGGCGGTTTGGGTCTGCCGGATCGCGACAACTACTTGAGCACTGAAAAGAATGATGTGGAGTTGCAAGCGAAGTATCGCGAACACATCATGGCGGTGCTGAAACTCGCGCAAGTCGCCGACGCCGAAGGACAGGCCACTCGCATCTATGACCTCGAACACATGATTGCGACCGCTCACGTGAACCGCACTGATTCTGAAGATGTGCACAAGGCGAATAATCCTTGGCAGCTCAAGGATTTTTCCGTCAAGGCGCCCGGACTTGATTGGCCAAGCTACTTCAAGGCCGCGGGTCTTTCCGATCAGCCGATGATCATCGTCTGGCAGCCAGTCGGAGTCACCGGAATATCCGCTTTAGTAGGCAATCAACCACTCGAGGTCTGGAAGGAATACCTGGGGTTCCGTGTAATCGACCGCGCGTCCGGACTTCTGCCGAAACCTTTTGCTGCCGAGCGCTTTAAATTCTACAGCACCACTGTCAATGGCATTCCGCAACAAGCGGCGCGTTGGAAGCGCGCGGTGAGCAATACCAGCGCAGCCTTAGGAGACGCGGTGGGCAAGCTCTACGTGAAGAGTTACTTTCCGCCTGAGGCAAAGGCGAAGATTCAGGCGATGGTAAAAAACATCATCGCTGCTTTCGGCCGGCGCATAGACAATCTCACCTGGATGTCGCCGGCAACGCGCGCCAAAGCGAAAGCGAAGTTGGACACGTTGTATGTCGGAGTGGGCTACCCTGAGCATTGGCGTGACTATTCAGGCTTGAAGGTTTTGCGCGACGACCCGCTCGGAAATGCAGAGCGATCCGATCTGTTCGACTATCAATGGACCCTTGCGAAACTCCGGAAGCCGGTGGACAAAACAGAATGGTGGATGACTCCGCAGACCGTTAATGCGGTGAATCTGCCGATACAGAACGGCTTGAATTTTCCGGCAGCGATCCTGAACCCGCCCTTCTTCGACTTGAACGCCGACGCGGTGCAGAACTACGGCAGCATGGGCGCCACGATTGGGCATGAGATCAGCCACAGCTTCGATGATCAAGGCAGCCAGTTCGATGCGTATGGGCGTCTGCTGAATTGGTGGACGCCACAGGACCTCGAACATTTTCGCGCTGCGGCTGATCGCCTGGCGGCAGAATTTGACGCCTATGAACCGCTGCCGGGTATGCACGTGAATGGCAAATTAACGTTAAGTGAAAACATCGCAGACGTGGCGGGTCTTTCGGTTGCCTACGATGCGTACCGGAGCGCCGCCGGCGGGAAGTCGTCGCCGGGTGTGAACGGCTTCACCGACGACCAGCGCTTCTTCCTTGCCTATGCGCAAAGTTGGCGTACCAAGGCACGGCCAGAGTTTCTGCGGGTCCTGTTGACAACGGACGGCCACGCGCCGGATGAATATCGCGCCGACACCGTGCGCAACATCGACGCCTGGTATCAGGCATTCAATATTCAACCGGGCCGCAAGCTTTATCTTGCTCCCGAGGCTCGTGTCAGGGTCTGGTGAGCTGTCGAAGTTTTCCAGTTTGCTTTTCCTTAACGTTAATTGGGCTTTCGCTGATGCAGGAGAAGCCTGACTAAAGTCGGTACTCTAACACTGCCGTCATTTGACATTCGTGATCAGCACAAGGTCACTGGTGCTGGTGCCGCGCGCCATCGCCAGCTGCCGTCACATGCCTGCTTGGCGATTGGTTATCCCTTGAAGTCCGTAAACTCGGGCGGGCCCGACACGTGCAAGGTGGATGCGAGCGGTTTTCGCAAGCTACTGGAATCCTTGCATTCGAGGGGCCGATTTTGTCTTTCCAACGGGTCACCACCTTCCAGGCCAAGAAAGTCTTGCATCGGAAATGCGTCGGAGTTATGCTGAGTCTTCTCGGAACAAACTTCCAAGAGACGATAAGCCTCGGGCACATATGAGCTTAAGCACCACACAGCGCAGGCAACTCGAAAATCTGACTCTTGAACCGGATGATCGCGCGCGCCGTCGCATTGAGTTGTCGAAGAAATTTGAAGAGGCGGGCGATTTCGAAGCCGCCCGTGAGGTGATGGGCAACTTGTGGCAGGGTCTCGGTGTGCGTCCGCGCCTCGAGGACCTGCGCGATCAGAGCGTCGTTGGACAAGTGCTTTTGCGTGTGGGTTCGCTGACTGGGTGGATTGCAAGCTTACAACAGATTCAAGGGGGCCAGGAACAAGCGAAGGATTTGCTGAGCGAGAGCGCTAGCATTTTTGAGCGATTGGGCGACCTTGATAGCGTTGCCGAAGCCCAGACCGAACTTGCTTATTGCTATTGGCGCGAAGGTGCCTTTGATGAGGCGCGTGTCGTCCTCGGGGAAATACTACACCGTTTGAACAAAGATGATAGTGAGCATCGCCGCGTGGCCGTGCTTCGCCTCGCCATCGTCGAAGCCTCGGCCAAGCGTTACAACGATGCATTGCGCATATTGACCGAGGCTGCACCGCTCTTCGGGACTAGCGCGACACACGCGATTAAAGGAAAGTTTCATAACGAACTGGCCAATGTTCTTAACCAATTGAGTGTCGCAGAGCGGCGGCGCGACTATGCTGATCGCGCACTCGTCGAGTATGCCGCAGCCGGCTTCCACTTTGAGCAGGCCAGGCACACAAGCAATCAGGCCGCGGTAGAAAACAACCTGGGATACCTCTTTGCCTCGCTGGGAAGATTTGAGGACGCTCATGCCCATTTGGATTGTGCTCGGCGCCTCTTTGTTCGTCTCAAAGACAGCGTCCACAGCGCGCAAGTGGATGAAACGCGGGCGCGTGCCTTGATCGCACAAGGTCGGTATCGGGAAGCGGAGAAACTTGCACGGCTCGCCTCAGGCGTTTTGAGCAAGGGCGGTGAACTCGCGTTATTTTCCGAGGCGCTGACGACGCACGGGGTTGCACTTGCTCGTCTGGGTAGGCACGCTCCGGCACGTGCAGCTTTCCTGCGCTCAACAGAAGTTGCTGAGCTCGCAGGTGATCTCGAAGGCGCGGGCCTCGCCGCCTTGGCATTGATTGAGGAGCTGCGCCTTCCGTTCGACGAAATGAGGACAACTTATGAACGAGCCGATCATCTCCTTTCTGGTTCGCAAGACGCTGACGTTCTTGCCCGGTTACGCAGTGCAATAGCGAAATTGTTTGCCGCTTCCAACCGGAAGGACCAGGAAGACGACACAGCAGCATCCGGCTTGGGCAGATCAAGACATTCAGAGGCTGAGCCCAAGCACACTTGGCAAGGCTTTTCGCTGAGAGCGGAAGTGCGCCAAATCGAGGAACGCTTCATACGACTGGCACTCGAAGAGTCGGGAGGACGCATCTCGCATGCGGCCAAGCTGTTGGGCTTTGAAGACCACGGATCGTTAAACTCGTTATTGAAGAACAAATACCCCCACCTGCGGGCAGCGCGCCTGCCACAAACCCCTCGTAAACGAAGCATTATTCGCAGTTAGCCACGTGTATTCGTCAGTCCAAAGCAATACCGGAAGAATATTCCAGATATATATAACACCTGTTGTGTGCTGTATTTAGGTGTTGACAATCTGATGGGTTTATGTAAATAATGGCAACCCCTCAGATGGAGATAGGGAGTATCTACGGTGATACCACCGCCATACGCTTGGCACGACAAGCCGAACCAGGGAGTAAGGCATTGAGACATCAACAGGCACCGCTCCGGTCTACTGCCGGTGCATTATTGATTTTGGCGCTTTTGTCGGGAGCTGTCGCCACGCCTGCACGTGGCGGCCGCAAAAGCGGCGCGCGCGGATCGCGCACTGCGTCTCCAGTAACACCTGCTGAAGTGCCTCGATCAAAACCCTCAGCACCAGCCGAGGTTCCGCGTACACACTCTGCGACTACCTATGTCAGAGCGCCATTGAGTTTTGAGGGAAATCAGGGGCAAGCCAATCCTTCAGTTAAATTCATTGCTCGAGGACCGGGTTATCAACTGTACCTGACCTCGAACGAAGCCGTCCTATCACTCAAGAGAGAAGCAGCCAACAAAAATGCGCACAAACAAAAGGGTAGGGCTCAAGCCAACGGTCAACTTTCATCCGCGCGGGACATGGTGAGGATGAGGCTCGCCGGCGCCAGCTTCGACACGCAACCAAACGGTGAGGAAGTATTGCCTGGCAAAGTCAATTACCTTTTGGGAAGCGATCCGCGGGAGTGGCGCACGGATGTACCTACCTACGAAACAGTGCGATACAAGAATGTCTACCAAGGCATTGACCTCGTCTATCACGGGAACCAACGTAGTCTCGAATACGACTTTCAGGTCGCTCCTGGAGCAGATCCTGAAGCCATTCGATTCGGCTTTGATAGCGTCAAGCGTATGCAACTCGATCCGGCGGGCGATCTGATCATGCAGCTGTCAGGCGGCGAGATCATTAAACAACACCGGCCGGTTTTGTATCAGGAACTAGGCGGTGTGCGTCGAGAGGTTGCGGGCCACTTCATTTTTCGCGGACACGCTCAAGTCGGGTTTGAGGTTGGCGCGTACGATAAGAGTCATTCGCTTGTCATTGATCCCGTGCTCGACTACGCGACGTATTTCGGCGGAGCTGGCGATGAGGGCACTGCGGGCATCGCTGTCGATTCGACAGGAAGTGTTTACGTCACCGGTTCTTTCGTTACCTCGCCCGGATTTCCCGTCACGGCAAACGCCTTTCAAAAGACGCAGAACTCCGCGAACGGGAACGGCGAGGTATTCATCACCAAGTTCAGTCCGGACGGTGCGAGTATCGTCTACAGCACGCTTCTCGGCGGCAGTAGCACAGATGCGAGCACCGGTATCGCTTTGGACGCTGGTGGAAATGCTTACATTGTTGGTTGGACAGATTCCGCTGACTTTCCCGTACGCAACGCTTTCCAACCGACCTTGCGCGGCTTCCCTAGTATTTTCTTGACAAAGCTAAACGCCACCGGCAGCGACTTGCTTTACTCGACTTTTTTTGGCGGCACCAGCAACTTCGATTTTGGAACAGGCATTGCCGTCGATCCCTCCGGCAACGCCTATATCACCGGCAATACCGCCTCAACAAATTTTCCGGTGACTCCCGGAGCTTTCCGCACCAACCTGGTCCTCCCGCGAGGTGCGGGTGACACTGACGGCTTCGTAGCCAAGTTCAACACTAATCAATCGGGCGCGGCCTCTCTGGTCTATTCAACCTTCTGTGACGTCAACGCTTCCTACACCAATTCCATAGCCATCGACGCCGGTGGGAATGCTTACGTAACTGCCAATGACCGTGTGCAGAAGCTCAATCCGGCCGGTTCCGCGCTCGTTTACTCGTTCACCATTCCTGACTCGGCGGCAAACATTACCGCCGGTCTACACACTATACATATCGCCGTCGATTCGAATGGCCAGGCCTATGTGGCGGGCTTCACCAATTCGCCGGGCCTCATGATTGTGAATGGATTTCAACCCACATACAGCGGCAACTCTTTCGATGGATTTGTCGCAAAGCTCAACGCCGCCGGATCGTCGCTGCTGTACTCCACATACCTCGGCGGTCAAAGTCTCGACGGTGCCAACAGCATCGCAGTGGATACAGCCGGACATGCCTATGTGACAGGCGACACCGCTTCTGTAGATTTCCCAATCCGCAATGCATTTCAGAAGTTCAAAATCGGTTCAACGTACCTCCACGGTACGGATGCATTTATCTGCGAGATTGACACGAATGCTACTGGAACAAACTCACTCGTATTCTCGACTTATTACGGAGTGTCGAATTTCGATGAAACGGCGTCTGGCATTGCCTTAGACGCGCAGGGAAATATCTATGTAACGGGATTTGCCTACAGGATCACTGTAACCGGCATCATCCACACGGGTAGCCAACCCCCAGAGGCTCCTTCCAACGTGGCAGGCGATGAAGGTCGCTTTGATCCATTTGTCTTGAAGATCGTTAACGCAAGTCCGAGCAGCCTCCGCTTCAGCAACGAACGGTACTCTGTTTCCGAGGGCGCAAAGTCCGTTGAAATAACTGTCGTGCGAGATGGTGATCTGTCTGCCGCCGCGAGCGTTGACTATGCAACTCTGGACGCTGGTGCGTCGGGTCGTTCTGACTATACGTCGGCAAACGGCACGCTGCTGTTTGCCCCTGGCGAGGCGACAAAGACTTTCCGCGTGCTGATCACCGATGACCTAACCCCTGAACAAACTGAAACGTTCTTCGTAATCTTGCAGGAAAGCGTAACGGGGGTGGCACTGGCCGCGCCGATGGTGGCAGAGGTGAGCATCGTCGACAACGATACCGTAACACCACGTTCGAACCCGATCGACAACCGGGAGTTTTTTGTCCGCCAACACTATCTTGATTTCTTCGACCGCGAACCGGACACGGAAGGCTTCAACTTCTGGGTTGGACAAATTGCATCAACCTGTGACGGCAAAGCTCTTGAACCGGCATGCATCGATCAGCGCGTCAATGTTTCCGGCGCGTTCTTCCTCTCGATCGAGTTTCTGGAAACAGGTTTTCTCGTCTATCGTCTACAGAAAGCCTCGTTTAATTCATTGCCCCGCTTCGTTCCTTTTTTGCACGATACGCAGCAACTGGACCGCGAGGTGATCGTCGGCAGTTCCGGGTGGGAGCAGCGGTTGGAGCAGAACAAACAAAGACTCCTTGCTGAATGGGTGACCCGCAGTGAGTTCAAGTCGAGGTATGACGCACTCACAAATGGGCAGTACGTTGATGCCTTGAACTCCAACACCGGTAATTCGTTGACCGTGCAGGAGCGCGACGCTCTCGTAGCCGCACTCAACGCGGCAACGATGACGCGTGCAGACGTGCTGCGCCGGGTTGCAGAGAATAGCGAGTTCAACCGCCGAGAGTTCAACCCGGCGTTCGTGCTCATGCAATACTTCGGTTATCTCAGGCGTGATCCTGATCCATCGGGGTACCAATTTTGGTTGACCAAGCTTAACCAGTTTAATGGCGACTTCCGGCGTGCCGAAATGGTGAAGGCGTTCATCACCTCGACTGAATACCGCTCGCGCTTCGGCTTCGACTGATGTTTTTCTTTCTGTGTTCCGCATTGCACGTGCGGCTCGCGGAATTGTTACGAGTGGTTGAAGATTCACTAATTGATTGGTGAGGGTGCCCAGTTAGGCTGTTCCCGCCGCAATCATCGAAAATCGCTGGTCCTCTTCAAAATCGCTGTAAACGCCGCGCTAGCTGAGCGACGTGAATATCCTGCGGATTGACCCGCTCCGGTGGAATCGCTTCAAACCATTTTCCATTCAGGTTCTTCTCAGACGGCTGTCGCGTCTCGACCGCGATCAGATTGATTGAGACTGGACCAAAGTCGGGCGGCGGATAGGTTTGAAGCCGCCTCGCGCGAATGTTCCAGAAGGTGTTGCGCGCCGCCGCGTGTTTGCCTAACGCGTCGCCGCCGCTGGAAAGCCACAGTCGAGTTCCGGCGCCCGCATCGATGTCGGTATAGAGATTTTCGTTTACGGCGCGGCGATGATGATCGAGAGAAAGATCAATACCGCGTCCGTGCGCACTCACGTTGCCACTGGCGTTGTGATCGACCGTGATGTCGTGAATAAACTGCGTGCGAAAATCGAAATCGCTGAAGAGGTTGTCTTCACCTTCGAAGTTGAAACCATGATGACCAGTGCTTCCGGTCGCATCCGGCGGGCGCGCTGATTCGAATGTGACGCGGCTGATGGTGCAGAAGTAACTCTTGCTAAAGATGCCGCTGTCGGCATTGGAAATCCGCAGATTGCTGGCCCAACAATCCGAAACGCCGCTGAAGGCAACGGCATTAAATCCCAGTTCAGTGAAGTGGCCCGCGTACGGTGTGATTGGGAATTCGAAGCCCAGATCTTCCACACCTGATTCGGAGACCGTCGGTTCAAAGCTGACCATCTGCGGTTGCCACTGCGGTTTGATATCAAATCGAAGCGGGCGATCGATCTCGATGTGGTCGCCTGTGATCTTGAGAACATGACAAACAATCGAGGCGCGCGTGCTGCCGAGCAGCTGGCTTGTGTCTCCGGCGTCGCCCGAATAAAGCAGGTCGGCCAAAGAATTGTCGCGCATGTCAGTCTCAAGAATTTCTACGCGCTGGCCAACTTTAAGATTCGTTGTGTTCGAGACTCGAACCGCGGTATCACCGCGGTGGGCGATTGCGATGATCGTCGCGAGTGGACGATTTCCCACGTTGCCTTTGAACCACACAAAGCCGCCGGACCACGAATAATTGGAAGTAGGGCGGCCTGAGGTCGTCTCTCCCCAGTTGGGTTTGATGTCATTGAGCTGCTTTGGGAAAAAGAGCACGCTCTTATCCGGCCCGGCACCGCGTAAGACGATACCGCTGCGTTTAATCTCCAAAATGTCAGTGATGCGATAGCGGCCCTGCGGGATCTCGATAGCGCCGCCCTTTACGGTAGTCAGGGCTTTCTGAAAGGCGGCAGTGTCATCGGTCGCGCCATCGCCCTTGGCTCCGAAGTCCTTCACGCTTACGCCCCGCGGAGCACGCGGCAGCGGCGCTTCGCCCGAGTGATAGCCAGCGTATGAAAAATCCGGCAGCCGGCTGCGCGGATTCCAGCGCTCGCCGTTAACACCCCAGAGATCCGAAGTCTGAGCCAGCATGGTCACCGGTAACAGCATGAGCAAAAACCAACCTGACCTTTGACTCATGAACCGGCGCACAGACGGCGATGCAATACGGTAGGGCTTCATGGTCTCAATTCATTCGTCCAGTTTGTCATGACGGCGCAGGGAAGCGGTTGCGCACCGGGCGCGCTCGCGACAAGCGTTGCCCGTCCGGCGCAACCTCATGCGAGGCCATGAGTGGATCAGCCTTAAACAGATCGGCTGGGATCATCGCCTACTGGCAGATGAAGTAAACTCCGTCAGTTAAGTTGTCAAAATCTTGCCTCAAAAGTCGATTAAATGTGCAATGAGTTTCGTGTAGTTCGTGTGAATTCGTGGATCGTTTCTCTTCGTTCGGGAAACAAGGACGATCCACGAAATCACACGAAGCAACACGAACGGAACACTCCTAACTAGAGAGCTAGATCTGACTTTTGAGGCAAAGCCCGGCGGCGCCATAAGGAGGTTACCACCGCTCCCGGTGCTGACACGAACGGGAAAGCGGCGTCAAGCCGCCGCACTCCAAAGGTGGACTGCTATTGATCTTTCCACTCCGGAATTCGGCCCGGGGTCCAGGGCGCTCCGGCCGCTTCCATCTGCTTCTCGAGTTTCGCCAGATCGACTTCGATTAATTGACGCAGGTTGTTGAGGGTGCCTTCGAAATCGGCAGCCGCGGCGGCGTACTGCTCGACTTGAGTCTGGGTTGGCCGCGCGGTCGACATGCGCTGGCCGCCGACGATCTCTCCGACGCGCTCGTTGATTGACGGCGGCAGGTTCATGTTGCGCCCGCGCAGGGCCGAATTGCCGCTCAAGGCGTGGAGAATTTCATTCTTACGCTTCTCGAGCACCGCCGCGTCGTCGACCAATTTCTCGGGTGCGCTGGGCGTATCAATCAGCGCGCGCCGAATCGCCGCAAACCGGGGCGTCAAGGCATTCGCGGCTTGCGTTGCCCCCGACACGGCGCGTTGCAGCCGCGCTACCTTGGTTTGAAATTCAACCAGCGCGATGCGATCGGCAGGGTTCATCTGGTTCTGCCCGTCGACAACCACCTGGAATTCCTGTGGCTGTCCGAACGAGGTGAACACGCCATTGACTCGCCGGGCGGCAGAGACTTTGTAAGTGCCGGGCATCACGAGTGGTCCCGCCGGACCTTCATCGAAAGGATTCTCGTTCTCAGGATTTGGCGGCGGCGGGAGCGTCGCCGGCGGATAACGCAAATCCCAGGTGACCCGCTGAAGGCCCGCCGTCGTGGGGCCATTCAAACGCCGCACGACTTTGCCTGATGAATCCGTGATCGTGAAAATCACTGCCGGGGCTTCCTCTTCCTCTTCAGCGCTGAGTTCAGCGGCCTTGGGCAAGTTGATGGCGGCGCCGCTTCTGGCCGCCGCGCGTTCGGCTTCCTGCCGGCGGGTCTTGCGGGTTTTCAATTCCTCTTTCAAATAATAAGTAAAGGTGGCGCCGAACGGCGGATTGTCGGCCGTGAAAAATGCTTCACCCTGGAAGCTTTTGCCGCGCCCGCCGATTGGTTGCGCCTGGATATACAGCAACGCATCCTTAACCGGAAACAGCGCGTCGTTCTTGAGCAGGTCCGGCGTCACGAGCCGCAGCGGTGTGTAATTGTCGAGGATGTAAATCCCGCGACCGAAGGTCCCGACGACCAGATCGTTTTCGCGTTTCTGAATCACCAGGTCGCGAATCTGAATCGTCGGCAAGCCGCCGCGCATCTGAATCCATTTCTGCCCGCCGTCGACGCTGAAGAACAATCCGAATTCAGTGCCGGCGAACAAGAGTTTCGGATTCACGTGATCTTCAGCGATGGACCAGACGGGCCAGTTCGCCGGCAGGTTGGCTTTGATTGAAGTCCAGGTGCGGCCGGCGTCTGTGCTCTTGAATAAATAAGGCTTGAAGTCGGCATTCTGATGGTTTTCAAAAGCCACATAGACCGTGTTGGCGTCGTGATTGGAAGTGACGATGCGACTGACATAAGCAAGTTCGGGAACATCGCCAACACGATCGACCTTTCGCCAGCTCTTGCCGCCGTCTTCGGTGATCTGAATCAAGCCATCGTCCGTCCCGACATAGATCAATCCTTCCTGCTTCTGCGATTCAGCTAACGCTGAGGCGTTGCCAAAGAAGGCCGTTGATTGATTCTTGGCGACCGCGTCCATGCTCCAGACCTTGCCCATGACCGGCAGTTTGTCGCGGTCCAGTCCGCGCGAAAGTTCACCGCTGATGACCTTCCAACTGTCGCCGCGATCGTCGCTGCGATAGAGTTTGTTGGACGCAAAATACAGCCGCGTGTGCGAGTGCGGACTGATGATAAAAGGCGAGTCCCAGTTCCAGCGCAGCGGATCTTCGCCGCGGCCCACCTGTGGCTGAATTCCCATGCGTTCGCCGGTGCGCTTGTCGTCGCGCACGATGTTGCCGTTCTGCAGCTCGGCATAGATCGTGTTCGGATCTTCCGGATCAACCTGAGTGCGGAACCCGTCGCCGCCCTGCGTCACAAACCAATCAGCGTTGACGATGCCGGACGCGTTACGAGTGCGCGCTGGACCACCGAAGGCATAGTTGTCCTGCGCGCCGCCGAATACGTTGTAAAAAGGGGTCGCATTGTCGGTCGTGATGTCATAGAACTGCGTCACCGGAAGGTTGGCTTTAAAGAACCAGTTCGTCCCGCGATCATAGCTCTCGTAAACTCCGCCATCGCAGCCTACCAGGTAATGATCGTTGTTGTTCGGATCGATCCAGATGTCGTGATTGTCAACGTGCTTTGATCGCTCGCCCAGGCGGCGCATGGTGCGGCCGCCATCGTCTGAGACCATCAGAAAAACGTTCATGACATAGATGCGATCGACACTTTTTGGATCGGCGACGATGCGGGCGTAGTACATCGCACCGGCGTCAAAGTCATTGCGCTTCTCCCAACTGCCGCCGCGGTCGCTCGAGCGAAAGATGCCGCCTTTGCGATCCCCGGACTCAATTGTCGCGTAGATCACGTTTGAGTCGACGGGCGAGATCGCCAAACCAATACGACCCATGTCGGAGGTCGGCAAACCCGCGCGCAGCTTGTTCCAGGTGGCGCCGGCATCGATTGATTTATAGATCGCACTTTCCGGCCCGCCATCGATCAGGGTGAACATGTGACGGCGCCGCTGGTAAGAGGCGGCGTAGATCGTGTTTCCGTCATTCGGGTCGACTACCACATCCGTAACGCCGGTGTTCTCGCTGATGTTGAGAATGTTCTTCCAGGTCTTGCCGCCGTCGGTGGTCTTGAACAAACCGCGATCGCCGCCCGGTCCCCACAGCGGCCCCTGCGCGGCGACGTACACGATGTTCGAATCTTTCGGATCGATCGCGATGCGGCCGATGTGCTCGGAAGTTTTCAGGCCCACATTGCGCCAGGTCCTGCCGCCGTCATCTGATCTATATAGACCGTTGCCGTAGGAAACGCTGCGCTGGCTGTTATTCTCGCCGGTGCCCACCCAGACCGTCAGCGGATTTTTCGGATCGAGCACAATCGCGCCAATCGAATACGAGCCTTCGCGATCGAAAACCGGGGTCCA
>JBKPEE010000158.1:0-13032 GCA_046728235.1 Acidobacteriota bacterium | reverse complement strand
ACGAAGTCAACGGAAACCGTTTAAACGGTTTCCGTTTTTCGGGCGAAAGAGTTGTCGCCGCGCTAAAGCGGCGGCGAGAATGAGAATTTTCTCAAACTGACCCACTAGCGTCGTAGCCCAGCTTCGCCTTAAGTATCACGTTGAGGGGTGTTGTGCCAACAGCGAACTTGAAATTGACTAAGCAATAATTAACTTACCGTGCCAGGCAGGCCGCGGCAATAATACTTAAAGGATGCTTCTCTGTCTTGCTTTCATGCCTAAACGAGGACGGTCAGGTTACCAGGCGCCGGTGATCGACCATGAGACAGCGATCCTGGACGACTTTGATTCCCGCTTCCGCCAATTGCTCGCAGGCCGTTTCATGATAAATCCCCAGCTGCAGCCAGACTGACTTTGGCTTCTTTTCAATAATGTCGGCGACGTGCGGCGGAATGTCCTTTGGGCGCCGGAAGACATTTACCATATCAACATCGCCGGGAATATCAGTGAGTTTTCGATAGACGGGTTCGCCGAGGATCTCCGTGACCTGCGGATAATAAACCGGTACCGGAATGATCCTGAATCCGGCCCGCTGCATGTACTTCGGAACATAGAAAGCCGGTTGACCCGATTGCGCTTCGGTTTTGATGCCGAGCACTGCGATCGTTTTGGTTTGCGAAATCAGGTCGCGGATCTGTTCGGGATGAGTGAGGATATTATCGCGCCAGTTCATATCAGCCACAGTTTAGAACCTATACAGGAATCAGCCGCGGATGACCAAACAAGAGAAAAGTCTGTTATTTCCATATCGAGGCCAATGCCGGAAAAGTCAGATCTAGCTCTTTGGTCAGAAGTGTTCCGTTCGTGTTGCTTCGCGTGATTTCGTGGATCGTCCTTGTTTCCCGAACGAACAGAAACGATCCACGAAATCACATGAACTACACGAAACTCATTACCACGTTTAATCGACTTTTGAGGTAAAGCCCATTATCGACGAATCTGCGTCTATCTGCGTTCATCCGCGGCTAAAACTTCAGAAATTGACGCCTGACGCGGCCATGATTGCCAATACGACTGCGATAATCGCCTCTCCGGCGATTAGGCCTGACGCAAGTGGGATGCGGTAGATCTTTTCGCTGGCAGGATGCGCCCGCGACCAAATCAATTGCCCCACACCGCCGAGAATAAAGGTCAGCAAAACAGCCGCGGTGATCAGCATTCCGATTCCCATCGCCGAAGGTGAAGGAACATAGTCGCCCCACTTTTCCGCCAGCAGTGTCAACAGAATCCCCACTACGATTCCAATGATTAGGCCCACGAGACAGCCCGGCGGTAAGGCGCTGAATCCTTTCGTCAACAATTCGGCAAAGCTTGCCCATTTGACGCTGATCGGAGAAGACAACCCGTTGGCGCCGATTCCGAATTTGTTTCGCAATACCGGATAGACAACCGCGGTCGCGATCGAGCCGACCGGTGCGGCGATGAGCTGGGCTATGGTCAGACTGCGTGGGTTCGATTTCAAGAGTTGTCCCGCTTTGAAATCCTGCATTAATGCTTCTGAAGTTACGGCGATAGTCCCGGTCAATCCGCTTGACGACATGTTCACCGGCACATTACCCGGCGAGACGAACGCGAAGATCGCCTGCATCATGTTGGACATCGCGCTGATTGGGCCCCAGTTCGTCTCTCCCAGCACGCGTAAGCCCACCAGCATTAATGGCAAAGAAAGCACGATCGCGATAAACGACAGGTAGACCGGAATACCCATGCTGAAATATTGAATCAGACAAATCACCACCGCCATTACGATCGATCCGATTACGACATAACGCATGGGAAAGTCATTGCTTGCGGTTGTGCTTCCCCTCAACCCGCGAAATGTCTTGACGATTAGATTCCATTTCAGCACCAGCGAAGTCAGTCCGCCAGCCACCATCAATCCGGTTGCCGGCCACATAACCCAACGCAGCGTAGCCGGATAAGTGAGCGCGGTAATCATGCCGTGCGCCAGCAGAAAACGCGGCAGGATAAACCAACTAATGGCGGTGCCGATGGCCATCGCCAGACAAATGCGAAAACCGACCAGCAGTCCCGATCCGAAGCTCAGCAGGCTGATGTTGAACCCGATATTCATTGCTTGCTGACCTGGAATAAACCAGGTGTCGCGGACCCATTTCCAAAACGTCGTGATCATCATCAAGGCGCCGGACAAGATCGTTCCCGTCCCCAGGGCTGCGAGAGGAGCGCGTGACAGGCCGGACTCGCGGCCTTCATGCAGGACCTTGATCGTTTCACCCGCCGCCAACCCATCCGCGTAGGTCAGGTTTTCTTCGTCTATATAGTGCCGGCGCATTGGCACAGCCAGCAGGATCCCGAGCAAGCTCGCGCTGCAAAGCCAGCAAAAAATCTGCAACGTGTTCAGATAAATCGGAGGATTGAGCACGCCCTTCGCATTCAGCATGTCGAACGCCGCCAGCAGCACGGCCATGAAAGCGGTCTGTCCGGCGCTGGTGCCCATCGTCTGCACAATATTGTTTTCGCGCGCGTTCGTGTTCGTCAGTCGCAGGACAAAGACCAAAGGCACCAATGCCATAAAGCCAAAAAACGCCGACACTACCGAAAGGTTCGGCCCAAATCCCAACTTCAAAACACAGTACGGGTACGCGCTGCCAATGATCATCGCAACGATCAATCCCACTACAATCGATCGCGCGGTTAGTTCCGGAGTAGTCGAAGCCTTGTTTGCTTCTGCCATCTGAGTTGTCCTGTTAATTACCCGCCAGCCGATCCGAAAGCTTTCTTATTTCGGTGCTAAGAGAGATGATGCTCTTCAGATCGCGCCGCGCCGTCGCCGTTTGTTGCGCGTCAACGACGGATGCCTCCTTGAAGAAGGGGTTATCGATAAAGTGAAAAACCGTGCGACCGAGGGTGATCACCTCAGCCCGCTCCTTTTCCCGATCAGTCTGGGCCGGCGTGGTAGACAGGACCGCCAGAAAAATGGCTGCGACGGAGGCCGCTCTTGCCAGCGCTGCGTGTATTCGCCTCATCTTGGCTTAAAATTGCATCAATCTTTAGCTTTGTTGGGGCATTGAGTCAACAGCCGCCGGGTCGTAACTGTAACGAGGCGAGGTGGTTTCACAAGGCCATTGCAAGAATTCCGCAACCCGCGCAGCCCAGCCTGCCTTTAGTATTTGTTCATTCATTGATTCTCCTTGTGAGAACTGAGACTGAAGGGTGAGGCGCCGGCTTTGGGGGAGGTCGGCGCCTTTGCTTTTCGTTAGTTCGGCCAATTAACTGCCCGGACACCAGGCCACGAAGCGGATAAGACCAGGTAAAAGGCGCCATTTGTATTGTTGTCCTCTTAGTATCTTTGTTTCTTTGGCTAATCGTTCTTCCCCTAGCACTTTCTCGTTTTCCAGCCATAATCGGCTTATCGCTCTCCAAACTTCACGAAACGAGTCCATAAACCCGTGACAGTTGCGCCCTACGGTTCCTGGAAGTCGCCGATTACCTCAGACCTGATCGTCAACGAAATCGTCGGGCTCAGCCAGCCGCGACTCGACGGCGACAACGTGTATTGGGTCGAGATGCGCCCGTCGGAAAAAGGCCGTCAAGTGATTGTGCGCCGCACCTTCGACGGAGCGACGAGGGACATCAACACGGGCGATTTTAACGCGCGGACGCGCGTCCACGAGTATGGGGGCGGCGATTACGTGGTCCACGAGGGAACGGTTTACTTTTCGAATTTCACCGACCAGCAGCTTTACCGGCAGCGAGTCGATTCAGCTCCCGAACGAATTACCAACGAGAGCCCTGATGACCGGGTGCGGTATGCCGAGCCCGTCGTCGATACCACGCGCAACCGTTTGATTTGTGTGCGCGAAGATCATCGTCAAAAGGATCGCCAAGCCGTCAACACCATCGCCGCCGTATTGCTCGACGGTAGGGGGGAAACTGTGCTTGTCTCGGGAAATGATTTTTATTCTTCGCCGCGCGTGAGTCCGGGTGGATCTCATCTCGCTTGGTTGACCTGGAATCATCCGAACATGCCGTGGGACGGTTGCGAGTTATGGACGGGGGACATTGCCGCAGATGGCTCGATCAATAATCAGAGATTGATTGCCGGCGGCTTGCGGGAATCGATCTTTCAACCTGAATGGTCACCGAACGGGGTTCTTTATTTCATTTCGGATCGAACAGGTTGGTGGAACATCCATCGTGCGGCAGCTGAGCGTATAGAGTCCGTGTGCGAGATGGAGGCGGAGTTCGGCCTCGCGCAGTGGGTTTTTGGCCTCTCGACCTATGCCTTTGCATCCCCTGACACGATCGTCTGCACCTTTGCCGAGAAAGGCTTGTGGCAGCTGGCGACGCTTGATACCGGTAGCAAACAAATCTCGAGAATAGACACGCCTTTCACGGATATATCTTCTGTCCGGGCCTCGCCGGGACGAGCGGTGTTTCGCGCCGGCTCTCCACGCCATCTGTTCGCAATTGTGGAGCTGGACCTGCAAACCCGAGAGATAAGGATGCTGAAGCGCGCCGGGCATATCGACATCGATGAGAGATATATTTCAGAACCACAGCCGATTGAGTTTCCGACCGAGAATGGCTTAACGGCACACGGGTTCTATTACCCGCCAAAGAACGGCGACTTCGACGCATCCGCGAGCGAAAAGCCTCCCTTGCTGGTTAAGAGTCATGGTGGTCCAACCTCAGCAACCTTCGCCGTGCTGATTCTCACGATTCAATATTGGACCAGCCGGGGCATCGCCGTCCTCGACGTCAATTACGGCGGCAGCACGGGCTATGGCCGCGCGTATCGCGAACGATTGAACGGCAATTGGGGAATTGTAGATGTTGACGATTGCGTAAACGGAGCGAAATTTCTCGCGGCGCGCAGCGTCGCGGATGCGAATCGGTCGATGATCGATGGTGGGAGCGCCGGCGGATATACTACCTTGTGCGCGTTGACCTTTCGCGACTATTTCAAAGCGGGCGCCAGTTATTTTGGCGTCAGCGATCTGGAAGCGCTCGAGCTGGACACTCATAAATTCGAATCGCGTTACTCCGACAGTCTGGTGGGCCCGTATCCGGAGCGCCGCGATCTTTACGCTGCGCGATCGCCGATCCATTTTACTGATCGCCTGTCGTGTCCGGTGATCTTCTTCCAGGGGTTGGAAGACAAAGTCGTGCCGCCCAATCAGGCGGAAATGATGGTCAACGCTCTCCGGCAGAAAGGATTGCCCGTGGCTTATGTTGCCTTCGAAGGAGAGCAACACGGTTTTCGCCGCGCCGAAAACATTAAACGATCCCTGGATGGCGAGCTCTATTTTTATGCGAAGGTTTTCGGCTTTGAACTGGCTGATGACCTGGCGCCGGTTGAAATAGAGAATCTATGATTTAATGGATCGCTGATTCCTGCACCACCTTATCGGCAATCGTCGCTGGGCCGCCGCCGTGATCGTCGCCGCGCACTACGCCGGTCTTGTCCACAAAAAACGAACGCTTGCCGTTCTTTCCGTACTCCCTCGGTGTTGCTACTGCTTCGAATTGATCGCCTTGAATCGTGATCTCAAATTTGTAGGCGGCGGCGTACTTTTCCAGGTAGTTAGCGGGAAACAGGTTCGCGTCTGAGAGCTGTTGCAGCGAGCCGTAACTTCCCTTTCCCGGCCCGCTCTTATATTCGTTCTCGATAACCGATAGATTGGCCAGCATGCCGATGGCGATCGCTTCGTTGGTCTCCGGCGGCGGGTTCTTCGTAGCTGAAGAGATGCTGGCCACAGTCATCAAGATCAGGTTCTTGGGCAAGTGCAGTTCGTGTCGCGTGCCTAATCCATCATCCGACAAAGCGTAGGTGATCGCTTCGGCAGTCGGGTTCAGGCCGAGTAGAAAATCGCGGAGGCCCGGATCCATCGTCGCGGAGGTTTTGCGAACTCCTTCCTGATAGCCTTCCATTAAAGCCGGAGAGACGTATATCTGTCCCACGGTGCGATTAGATTGCCAGCGTCGGGAATTCCGAAACACCGTGTTTGACGAAAGTGTCTGGTGATTTACATACGCGTCAACCACTTTGCGAACGCCGCCGGCGTCTGAGACGACCAGAAAGTCTCCCACGAAGGCGTAGGCAAAAATCCCGGCGTAATTGACCGTCTCGGTATCGTCACGCTTTTCGGTTTGCGCGATCAGATTTGCTTCCCCAAAGCCCAGCCCACTCAAAACGCCAGGCATGAGTTTGCGCGCCGCGTCGCGGTCCCGGACTTCGATCAAAAGAACCGGCATGACGTCGTTCTGCTTTTTGCTTTGCTCGTCTTTATCAGCACCAGTGTTCGTGGGAACTCGTAGCCCCAGATTAAATCCTCCCAGGCCTTGCAAAGTTTTGAGTGATCCAGCCACCACAATTTCGCGACCGAATGCCGGCAATAGATCGTCCTTGATCTTGAAGCCCGCCTTCTTTTCGAATTCAGTGAAAGCATCCAACGCATCAAATGCCGGGTCGACCTGCGGCTGACGTGTGGCGTGCAAACGATCCAGCGTGGCCTTTGCTCTTACCTCTGATGCCTTACGCATACCGTCGTACGTTTGGGTGAGATCGATCGACGCGCTAATTAAAACATCTGTATCTTCGGGCAACACCGAGGCTGCATCCGAAGTGAAGGGCGGGCCTCCGATTAGTTGCGGAATAAACGGAATTGGAACCTTTTTCGCCTCCGGTTTATCGATCATCGTGGCGCGCAGGATGTATTCATTGCCGTCGAGCGCTACTGCCAGACCCACAGCTTCCGGCCACTGCGGGTCGCCGTATCCAATCGCATCCAGCATGTGCCCAATTTGATTTGATGCGATCTGCTGGGCCGCTTCTTCTTTCGTCGGCGTGGGCGTGGGCGAAGGCGAGGGCATGGCTCCCAGCACGGGCGTCTGTTGTTCAATTATGCGATTCGGATCGGGATTTGGCTCGCCAATTCCGGCACGACTTCTCGCCGCCTCCTGTGGAGTCTCGTCCGGCGAATTGTCCGTGTCTGCTGCCTTGCGGCGATTAGCTTCAGCTTCACTGATAAACGGCGTCGGCGAAGGTTTGGCCTTGGCTTTCTCTTCCAGCGCTACATTGAAGAAAACAAAGATTGGTTCTGATGAAAACTGATCTCGCGCGATCCGAAAGTTTTGGTCCTGAAAAAGGGCCTTGCTGTCTTTGGGACGAAGCTTTGAGAACTTAAAGCTCTTGTCGCTGATACAGACCAAAGTGCCGGCGCGCGTGACGATGAAAGGCAAGTCCGCTTCTGCCGCTCCGGAAGCCGCGGTTTTTGGTAACGGACTCGCAGTGGGTTTCTCGATCTTATTCTCCGGCTGCTTTTCAGTTTGATTTGGGCTCGCTTGCTTTTCCGGTGAGGGCTCTGGCGTTACCGGCGTGGGCGGTAATATCGTCGGTAGGAAGGTTTCCAGTTTCGGGGCGAATTTCGTGGCGTCTTCGCTGGTGGGAAACTCGATGGCCACGAACAGCACGGGCACGTCGGTACGCACGGCCCAACTGGCAAACATCAATCGTGACTGGGCCAGCGCTTCAGAATTCTTCTTCAGGAAACTGACGAGCAATTTGAACTGCGGCCCGGGATCGGCCAGCTTGATTATAGGATCGACAATTTCCGCGGCGCCACCGTTGCTCAAGAGCTGGCCCACATTCCGCACCTCGCCATAAACTTTGTAAGCGTCCGCGGAGAGCAGATCTTCAAAAGGCGGTGGCACTTCCGCGCGCGCGGCAGTTTGGGCGGGACGCTGCACCGGCGCCGGCTGTTGCGCCGCCAGCGGCGCGACGAACAGGGCGAGCAACAAAACGATCGAAGTAATGCGAGGGAAATTGAAGAAGCGCACGGGAAAGGTGACCGTCATCTTTTGAACCTCCGGCTGAAGGACAAGACTCAGTGAGTTTATCAGACTGGAGCGCAAGCGTCCTCGCTTGCCATGAGCGCGGAGCGCGAACAAGCCCGCGGAGTCTTACTTCACTCACTCCCATACCTGACTTCCATTCGTCTGATGCGCGTGCCCGCGAGAAACAACACCAACGCGGTGACGATCAATAATCCGGGAATGGAAATCCACGCCGGCGTCGGTTCAGCCACGACGGCAAACGGTCCTTCTGATACGGGCACCGGAACCAGCGAGTTCAAATAATGGACGACACTGATTTTTTTCAGCAGCGGCGGCAGCAGAAAATTGATCCACTCCCATCCGTATAGCACGAGGGCGGGAATAATTGGATTCCGAACGAAGAGACCCACCACCAGGAAGAACGCGCCGTAGCCGATGCACGCGAGAATCGTAATCGTGACGTACCATAACAGCTGGCTCATGCCCGCGCCCTCCAGAAAGACCCGCGTGCTGGCAGCATACTGATGCGAAAAGAATACCAGCAACATGCAAACAACTGTCATCGTCGTAAAAAGAACAGCCGCAGTGAGCAGGCCAGAGAGATACTTGCCGGCGACCAGCACTTCGCGACGGACCGCAGACAAAAAGTAATAATGCAGGCTGCGATCGACGATTTCGCCGCGAAAAAGATTCATAAATATCCAGGCGCAGCCAAAGAAAACCACGGTGCGCAAAATCATCGAGTTGTAAAAAATTGAAAAGATCGCGAAGAATTGATCCGCCGTGCGGCCTAACGGATTAATCAGTTCGACCAGCGTCAGCAGGGCAATCGGCGCTAGCGCCAGCAAATAGACCAGCAGCGAGCGCTTGCCAAAAAAATTCTTTTTCAGGTCGAGCGCCACGATCGCGCGGATCTGCCGGAGCCACAGCGACCAGCCTGCGCCGCTGATCATGGCTCCGGGCGCTGGGATTGTTTCCGCTGTTGAACTCATAGATCGGTGCTCTTTCGGATTGCGCGACTATTGCGCGCCAATCAAATACTCATACACTGCACTCAAATCATCATCCACGGGGGCTATTGATTCGACTTCTATTTGCCCTTCAGAGACAACCTTATTCAGTGAAAGATAAAACTGATCGGGATTTCTAATCTTCACGAATAGTCCGTGGGCGTCGTCGTGGACGCGCGCTTCGACTACGTCGGTGGTTTGAAAGATCTGCGACGCCAGCAGCGACGGATGGTTGCAGCGAATCAACACCTGCACGGGATGCTCAACGTCCATTTCATCGCGCACGCCCTGAATCCCGCCCTCAGCCACCACGTAACCGTTATTAAGCAGAACGACGCGGTCCGACATCATGTCGACTTCGTGCAAAATGTGACTGGAGATGATCAAGTACAGCCCGTCAGCCGCAAGTTGCTTGAAGAGCGCGATCGTTTCCGCGCGCACCATCGGGTCGAGACCGTTAAGCGGCTCGTCGAGAATCAGTATCGAAGGGTCGTGAGCGATTGCCTGCGCCAGCCGCACGCGTTGCCGCATGCCCTTGCTATACGCCCCGATTTTTCTATCCGCGGCCGGAAGCAAATCCACGCGCGCCAGCGCTTTTTCCGTCAAGTTGTCAGCTTGTGTTTTTGAAATTCCGGACACCTTGAGAAATGCGCTGATAAACTCACGCCCTGTTAGTCCCGGCGGGAAGGAATCGAATTGCGAACAGTAACCGAGCTTGCGAAAGAGCCGCTCCGGCTGATCGGGGGAAATCCCGAGCACGTTAATGCGCCCGCGCGTGGGACGTAACAGACCAGCCAGCAAATTCATCAAGGTAGTCTTGCCGGCCCCGTTCGGCCCCACCAGGCTGGTAATGCCGGCTGGGATCTCGAGATTGACTCGATTCACGCCGAGTATGTCGCCGTAGAATTTCGAGACATTCTCGAAAATGATCAGTTTTGCGGATGTTTCAGCCATTATTCGATCACAATTCGATCAGAATCATTAGGGCCAACTCGATGACGGCGAAAAGTTTTTCGAGCAACACAATGTCCAGCGCTTGAGCAAACAACGTACGTTGTAGGTTCTGGGTGGGCATTATTTGACTACCTCATACGCCTTCACCTTGCGCGACAAAAGCCATAAACACAGCGCACAGATCAAAAACAGCATCAGCCATGAGGCCCATAATGGCGGCTCAGTCATCAGCGCTTCCCGCACGACGACTCCCCGCCGAAATTCTCTGGCTACCGCGGCCTGCCGGACAAAGGTCCCGAATAACCCGGCCCAGATGTTTCGAATTGTCGTGCCCAGGCTCAGAATATTGCCCCAATGCGTCTCGAGCATCTCGTTCAGAACGGTCGCGAACACCGAGGGAATAAAAAACAGGCCGATGAGCGCGGCACTGGCCGCCAGCCGCCATTTGACCCAGGCAGAGATGGTTTGCGTCAGCAACGCGAGCAAAACAATCCAAACGAGACTGCCGAGAAAAATCGCGCTGGCAATCGGAATGTTCCCCGAGAACCATGACCAGCCTTCGAGGTACGCCTGCAACAGGAAGAGAATCAAACCCGGTACCCAGGTGATCGTAGAGAGCAAAATGATCACGACCGACATCTTGCCCACCACATACTCGCTGCGACTGAAGGGACGGCAGAGGTAAAGCGGTAGTCCATTGTTGGTTAAATCGCGGGCGACCTGCTGTGGCCCCACCAGGATTGCGAGAAAGAACCCAATCCATCCCTGGATTTCAACGAAGGTTTGAAAGAATCTCTCATCGATTGGAATCACGTTGACCAGGTCCAGCTTCAGGATGGCGAGCGCCTCGGCGTTATGGCGCAGATAAATAAGCACCGCAAAGATAAGTGGAACGATGAACGAGAGCGCATATAAACCGGTGAATATTTTCGAACGGAACACGTCGCGAAAAGCGTGACGCGGAATGATCAAAAACCGGCTCCACTCCGGCGACAGCACGCCTTCATATCGTTTGTATGATCGCTCAAGTACAGCCATTACGATTGATTCAATGAATCAATTACTACCGTTTTCCATCGCCTTCAGGAAAATGTCTTCCAGCGAGTCGCGTTTATAAGTCAGCCGGCGAATCTGCACCTGCGAACTCGCCGCCAGTTTGTACAGGTCGCGAATCTCGGTGCCGTCCTGCAGAATAATCTTCAAACGGTGATCGCTGGTCACCGCGCACTCACAACCCATCGCCCCAATTCCGGTAACGAAGTTTTTTAATTCGCCCCGAGTCTCGAGCATCAGAAACTTCTTGTTCGCTTTACGCTCTTCTTCAAGATTGCAGTAAACAACCAGCTGCCCCTCTTTCAAAATTACGATCTCTTCACAACATTCCTCGACGTCGCGCAGCAGGTGTGACGACAGCACGATGTTGGCCTGGCCACTGTCGCGAATCTCGCGAATCATTTTGATCATACGCTGGCGAGCCGGCGGATCAAGACCGTTCGTCGGCTCGTCGAGAAAGATCAAACGCGGGCCGTGCACGATCGCCTGGGCCAACTTTGCCAGCTGCTTCATGCCCAAAGAAAACGTATCGACATTGCGATAGCGCGCCTCGCCCAGACCGACAAAAAAGAGCGCCTCATGCGCCCGCTCCAGTGCCGTGGCCGGCGGCAATCCTGAGAGCTCGGCCATGAAGCGCACGAAATGGATGCATGACATCTTTGAGATGAAGGCGTCGCGCTCGGGCATGTAACCGATTAATCTCTTGATTTGATTGGCATCGGCGCGAATGTCGCTGCCGAAGATGCGCGCGGTTCCGGATGATGGTGGATGAAAGCCAAGCAGGGTATGAATCAGCGTGGTTTTGCCGGCGCCGTTTGGTCCAAGCAAACCAATCGCGCGCCCGCGCAGCTCACCATTTAAGGATTTGAGAATTGGCCGGCCGCCAAAAGTAACCGACAAGTTGTCGAGCGCAATGACACCCGCACCGTCACTCGGGTGAGAACCTGTAGCTGGCGCGACCGTGGTCATTCTTTTTTGCAAGACTTCTGAAGGCCTTGACGGCGTCCGGTCCATTCAGAATCACGAAGAAACCTACCCAGAATAAGCCGACCGATGCTTTTACGAAAAGATTGTCCCACGAGTTCAGAAATAAGATCGAGAGTCCGAGCGCAATTAGCGTGATGCTGTTGATGAGAAGGGCGCGATCGGCGCGGCGCATGCGACTGCCGGCGGGTTCGATAGAAGTGACTTTCATGGGGTCTCTCCGCTTGCGGTGAACTGTTTATTGCCGTTGCAGCACTATCAGATCGTCGGCTTGGCTGTCGGCGCTGGTATCGTGGGCTTTGATACTTAAGGTCCGGCGATCATTTGAAAGTTTCAGCGTGCGGGTAAATGTTCCGCCTTCGTCGATCCATTCGAGGAGGATCGCGTCCGCATTGCGTATTACCTTTGCCTTGACGCGCTCGTCACCGGTTCCATTGACTGTCTCAGTGCCGTCGAATGCATAATTGATGGTCCGCGTGGATTCGCCCGCAGCGTTCACTACCTTGATCGTTTCGCGCAACATCCCATCATTGCGCTCGAACCGAATTACAACAGCGTTAGGCGCGCCGCGGGGCCCTGAAAAGTTGCTCCGCGACGCGTCCATCTTCCAGGTACCGATCACGTCCTGTTCCGGTTGCGCATAAACCACCAGCGCACCGATCAGGATCAGAAAGGAAACCTTGCTTAGTTTCACTTGTTTGGCTGGGCTCCCTTAATTCCCTGTTCAAGAATGTGGTGCAGCTCAAATGCGTTCGGCATCCCGAGCAGCGTCGCCGGACTGAATCCGAAAGGACCGCCTTCGGTATTGGCAGCGAACTCAATATGATCGCCATAGGCATACGCGTAAGCCAACGTCGGCTCCATCGTTGCCGCCATGGTGAGCGCTCGCTGCGTACCCGCGGGCATGTTGCCAACCTGGTTCGCGAACGGCTTGGCCAGCGGCGCCAGGTTTTGATAGACAAAAGCCGAGAAGTTCACGTTGCCATCGGCAGGCAATCCGGCAGTGAATTGCGGCGAGTGCACCAGCGTGCTGCCTGAATCATGAAAGCGCAGCGCCTGCTCGATCAACGCGCGCGTCGGTCCGGCAATCATATAGCCATTAGCGAACACGTAATTGAATTCAACCGCGCCCACATCTTTGGCTCGCAGCGTATAAAAAGTGCGCCCACCGGTTTCCGCCCGTTCCCATTCC
>JBKPEE010000157.1:0-32365 GCA_046728235.1 Acidobacteriota bacterium | reverse complement strand
GCTTTGGGTCCTGAGCGCGCAAAGTTACCGAGTTTGAATCAATCTGAACGTTCAAGGCTTTGAAGGGACCGCCCAGTTTCTTTCGAAACGCCTGTGCAGCATCGGCCATGGTGCTGCCTTCGTACATGGGACTTGGTCCCTTGGGACTTGATCCCGGAGTGACCTGAGAGAGGTTGCAGGCGATTGCGACGCAGACCAAAATGGACAGCGCCAGGATTGAAGGCAACGGTTGATTACTCATAAGGCCCTTTTCTTTGTGCATAGCCTGGTTCCCCAATTCACGGCTGACCAAATCGCGAGCGATATTCGGTTGAGGAGAGAAATGCCTTGACCATCTCTGCTTTCATGAAGTCGCCATTGACGCTGTTCAACTTCGCCAGCCAGAACTGGTAGCCGTTGTCGTCTGTGTCCGGCGCGTCAGTCGGATTGCGGCGCAGATAGCCGAAGAATTGCATCAGCACAAACGAGGGTCTGAACTCAGCCGCGCGCAGTGAGCTCGAGTCGGCAACAGATCGCAGCGCTGCGGCCCGGCCCGATGGCCCGCCACCATCAAACGCATTGATCGCAGCCTGGCGGTCGGCCGAAGGCGGGGTTACGCCGGCGGCGGCGAACAGTGCGTCAACGAATTGCGCTGCGGTAAGATTCGGACCATACGCACTTGCAAATGGGGCCGACGCGGCAATTTGATTTACGTAGGCCTGCTTGTTCGTTTCCAGTCTGGCATCCCATCCAGTCTGACCTACGACCACTCCGTCGCCCAGCATGCGCCCATCGCGAATGAACTGTGCATAGCTGATGCGAGTCGCAGCTGCGGCCGATTTCCTGCCAAAAGCGGCGCGCTGAACTCGAATGGCAAAGCCGCCGGTTTCCTGAAATTCATTCGAGAGAAAGAATGCCCCTGACGTGTTGATGCGTTGCTGCTGAATGCAGACAGGATCATTGCCGCAACTTGCGATTTGGTTCGTCCAGAAGGCGGCGCCGTCCGAATCCTCTTCGCGATTGAGAAAATCGTGATAGTGCTGGCAGACAAAACCGCCCGCCGTGTCAATCGGATTAGTAGCCGGCCCAGGAAAGGCGTCAAAGATTTGGACGGACACACTTCCCGGCAAGCCCAGGGCGGCGCCGGTTGGATTGGAGAGATCGATGGTGAATGATTCGGTTCCTTCGGTGAAGGAATCTTGGTTGATCAGCACGTCAAATGATTTTGCCGTCTCACCGGTGGCGAAACTCAAAGTTCCAATCGCCGTATTGAAATCCGAAGTGTCGCTGGCGGTGCCTGGTTGTGTGGCGTAATCGACGGTTGCGGCTTGGGACGTGTCGCCGGTCCGCGTCACGGTAATCGTAACGCCGGTGCAACCTTCAAAAACGCTGTAGAAAGATTGGCTGAATTGCACGGTGCTCGGCGTTGCCGTCGGCGTTGGAGTGGGCGTTGGAGTAGGAGTAGGCGTCGGGGTTGGTGTCGGCGATGGAACTGTCGAAATCACCGGCACACAGCGGGAAAACTCAGAAGTATTGTTGTTGGCGTCGGTCGCCGTGGCCGTGATGAACTGGCCTGCGGGAACGGCGTTCAGCAACGGAGTCGAAAACATCAGGTGGCCGTCTGCACCGGTGTTCTGTGCAATTGAACCGGCGTATGTCTGGCCCTCGCCATAGCCGGAAGAATCGCAACTGGAATTGGTAAAGAACTGAATCGTAAAGCTGGTGTTGGGAACGCTGTCCAGCGTGCCGTGCACCATGGTGGCCGCACCGTTGAAGGTTGCTCCGCCCAGTACAGGAAAATTCTGCCGGTTGTTGGGCCCGGTGTCGCCGTCGCCCACATCGTTCGGGGTTACGCCGTCGCCGCCCAGATCAATCCCCAGAGCGGTATTCGAATAGATCGAATTACTGAGGATCTCATTATCAATTGCCGGGTCGCCGGTCAGTTCCACACCCGTTTGGTTAAAGGCAATGATGTTGCCACTGCCGATCACTCCGCCGATGACATTCTGATGGGCATTGTTGATGAGGACCCCGCGGTTTCCATTGCCGAGGGCGCTCAATCCGTCAGCAGCGGTGCCTATCATATTTCCCTGGACCAGGTTGCCGGTGGTGTCCAGATCGAGCCAGACACCGGTGTCGGTGTTGCCCGAGATCACGTTGCCTGCTGCGGCAGTCGTCCCACCGATAGTATTGCCACTTCCGTTGTGGAAGATGAGAACCCCTGTGCTGTTGGGGACCGCGGCCGATCCGTTGGGGTTGGCGCCGATGTAGTTTCCCTGCACCAGGTTGTTGTGCGCCTGATCAAGGACGACGCCGGTGCCGTTTCCCGAAATAACATTTCGCGTGCCGGCATTGATGCCGCCGACAGTGTTGCTATTGGATTGCTGAATTTGAACTCCGATATCGCCCGGGCTACTCAAAGTGACTGAGCCGCTGACATCGGTACCGATAAGATTGCCCTGCACGTTATTGCCGGTCGCACCGCTCCCAACAATGTATACCCCCGAAAAATTAGCGGAAATCAGGTTGCCTGTCCCGAAACTCGTACCTCCGATCGTGTTATTAGGGGCGCCGTTGATTTCCACACCGGACCCGCTGTTCATGAGGGCCGCACTGCCATTGACGTCGGTGCCGATGAAATTCCCCAGGACCTGATTGCCGGTTGCTCCGGCGCCTGCTATCTCAATTCCCAGGAAGAAGTTGCCGGAGATGATATTGCGCGCTGCCGGGCTAGCGCCGCCGACGGTGCTGTTAATGCTACCGAACATGCGTATACCTTTGCGGTTCGATAAGGGAATGGTTCCGGAATTGTCCGTGCCGATGAAATTGCCAACCACGCTGTTTTGGGTGCCCTGGAAAAACTCGATTCCGGCGGAATCGGGATTGGAGGGATCGCCGTTACCCGAGATGAGATTGCGAGTGTCAGGAGTGAATCCGCCAATCGTATTCGAGTTGCTGGACGCGAAGATGCCGAAGGTACCATTGCCGAGAGCAGCGGTGCCCGCGACATTCGTGCCGATGAAACAGCCGCGGACGACGTTGCCGCCATTTGTGGTCAACTGAATCCCGTTGCCCAGGAACGAGTTGCCCGCGATACCCTGGACGATGCTCGAACCTCCGACGATCGTCAGGCCGTTCGCGCCGGAGCCGGCGAGGTTGCCGCTCAGTTGAATCCGAATGTTGGCGTTGTCACCGTTGGTCAACGAGTTGGGACTGGCGCCGGGTTGTGAATAGCCGTCGATGACGACTGGCTCGGTGGTGGCCGGTAATGCGGATGCCGGCGAAATGGTCTTAACGCCGCCACCGGGAATGTTGAAGTTGATCAGGTCTGTCCCCGGAAACGCGTTCGCTTCCTGAATCGCCGCGCGCAGGGAACAGTTGCCCGGTGTCGAGGTCTGACAGATTCCGTCGCCGGGATTTGCATCCTGTCCGTCGCCGGTTACGTTAACGGTGAAGCCGTTTGCGATCCTGGCTACGAAGGCGTCGGAGTTTCCTTTTAAGGAAGTTTGAAAAGCGTTGGCGGTCGTGGGAAATGGTGACGGGCCTGGGCGCGTATATCCAGTTACATACGCAAACCCCGACGAGTCCAGCGCGATGCCCAAGCCCTCCTCAAAACCACCACCGCCAAGGTAGGTGGAATACACTAACGCGGTGCCGGTTGGATTCAGGCGGGTTACAAAGACGTCGCCGTCGCCGCCAGAGTTTGGCTGGAAAATGTTGGGCGTAGTGGGAAACGAGGTCGCCCCGTGAGACGATGTATCTCCGACCACATACGCGTCCCCGGCGGCGTCGATGTCAATGCCAAGAGCTGCGTCTACATCTCCACCGCCCAGGTAGGTCGAGTAAATAAGCGTGTTACCTGCGAAAGCCAGCTTGGTTACAAATGCATCCAAGCCGCCCGCGTTAGTCGTTTGGAAAGCGCCGGCAGTTGTGGGGAAGGAGTTCACCCCAGCGGACTTCGTTTCGCCGCAAACGTAAGCGTTGCCCGCGCCATTGAGCTTAATTCCGGTGCCAAAGTCATCGCCGGCGCCGCCCAGATAGGTGGAATACAAAAGTCCGCTCCCGTCCGGCTTGATCCTGGTTACAAACGCGTCGGCCCCTCCGCCAGACACGGTCTGGAACGCGCCCGGCGTGGTCGGGAACGGCGTGGCTCCGCTCGATCTGGTGTAACCTGTGACATACACAATTCCGTTTCCATCAACCGTGATGGCGGTGGCCGCGTCCAAGTTACCTCCACCCAGGAAGGTCGAAAAGACCAGGGCCGACCCGTCTGTATTCAACTCTGTGACAAAAGCATCGCCCTGTCCCTGAGGAAAGCTTTGGAACGCGCCCGGAGTTGTGGGGAACGATGGGCCAAAAAGCGAGGAGGCCTGGCCGGCAATATAGGCATTGCCGGAACTGTCGATCGCAATTCCATTACCCAGGTCGCTATCTCCACCACCGAGATAGGTGGAATAGACCAACGCAGTGCCGGTGCTATTCAACTTCGTCACAAAGCAATCGGTACCGCCGCCGCTGGTGGTTTGAAGCGCACCGAGAGTAGTCGGAAATGGCGTTGCGCCGGAAGAGTTGGTAGCCCCTGTTATGTAAGCATTGCCCTCACTGTCGACCGCGATCCCGCTGCTGAATTCGTCGCCGCCGCCCCCGAGAAAGGTGGAGTAGACAAGTGTGTTGGTTCCGGGAATCAGCTTGGTGACGAATACGTCGGAGAAGCCGCCGCTGGTTGTTTGGAATGCACCAGAGGTTGTCGGGAATGAATCGCTGGTCGTGGTTCCGGTGAGGTAAACAGCACCGAATTTGTCGATGGCGATGGCCGTAGCTTCTTCATTCTGTTCGCCACCAAGTAAAGTCGAGTAGGCCAGCACGAGCGGATCGATGATTAAGGGCAGCGCCTGATCATAGGCGCCCAGCGAGAAGGCCACTTGTCCGCTCTTTGTTAGTTGATAGTTGCTGGAAACTTCCCGGCGCCTGCCGTTTACCTCCTGATAGGCGTGAGGCTTCTGGTGCTTGAGCACCTGGCTGCCCGCCTTGATCACGAGATCCCCGGCGGCGTCAATCGTCAACGAGTCAGCGCCGGCAAAAGATAAAGCAATCTGCCCGGCATCGGCGCCCGGAGCCACGACGAAGTCATACTCGAGTTGTCGCCCCTGACCGTAGTAGAGGAGATCGATTCCCGGATAAAGATCCTGGTACTGAACCTTTTCATAAGTGCGAATGTTGGTCCGCCATTTCGAGCTATCATTTCCTTTCAAATAGTTGACCACGCCCGGCAACTGCTCGAGACCGGCAAGCCTTGACTCGTTCGCGCCCGCAAACTCCATTCGTAGAGCGTGCCTGGTTATCATTTCCGGGGCAGCTCCGGCGGCAGATTCCGGAGGTTTGACGCGGCTGGCCGATCTGTTCTCATTTTCATTGAGCACGTAGACGGCTTCGGTTGGAGTCAGAAAGAGCGAGCAGTCTGCGCCGCGGGCAACAAAGCGCACGGACGAATCCAGCTGTCCCTGGTTCTCTTCAAAATAGACCGGAGCTCTGGCCTCGGCCTGATCCAATTCTGGACCAGCAGGCGGGACTGCGGGAGCCGGATGGGTAGAAGGTTTCACGCGGGCGTCGCGATCCATCTCGCGGCCGGCGCACATTCCAGCGCCCATCTGTGCGAAGGGCGCGGTGAGCAGACACAGCGCCAGGGCCAGACTGACTAAACCCCGCGGTCGATTGTGTTCATTGATCCAAGCTGTTACTGCAGACTTCATGTTGTGACTCCTTGAAAGAAAAGCCTCTCTGAACGGGTAATTCGGTGGCGGCGCCTGTTAACTCTTTCCTCTTTTTATTCACACCTGGCTTCAGCCAGGTGATCGTGCGGCGGCGTTTGGATGGGAAACCGTTTAAACGGTTTCCGGCTAATTTCGGATTTCGCGACACCTGGCTAAAGCCAGGTGTGAATGAAATAATGAAACAAGGTAAGCAGTTCATCTTGAGCCTCACTTTTTGAGGCAAAGCCTTGTGCTCTCAGTCTTCATCACTCTCTAACGGCAAGCGCCTTGCGCCTGTGACCACTTGGGGTCCACAGATTGACGCTGTACTCGCCGCTCGGCAGATCGCTTGATGAAGAGAATTTGCTGACTGCCCGGCCGTTCTGGCTCGTCACCTCTTCCTGAAAAAGTGTCTTCGGCGTTGACGCTGCCGGAGTGTAACGGCCCCAGATGAACTTGTACGTCGCCCTGGGATCAGCATTTGGCGTTGCGAGGATGCAATAAATGACGTGGTCCTGCGGCGTGAAAGTGTCGGTGTCCGGACCGTCCGCGGTGCGTGACACGATCAACTTGCTGCTGCTCCGTTGGGCGTGGGCGAATCGGCTAAACGAAAACTGCGCGGCGATCGTGACGAGCGCCACGAGCGCGATGATGATTAGAAGTTGTCTTTTAATGTTCATGATGCATTCCTTTCTGTTGGGTGATCCGGCATCCGTACCTTTACTGTCCGCGGTCCGGTTCGGGCGGAGGGATGAAGCCGGCAAAGATCGACGTGCGGCCGCTGGTGTTGTCGAATACTTCCATCGTGGCGCGGCACGGACCGGGCGGATATTGCTTATCCGGATCGGGTGGTGGACTCAGCACGCGCACGAAGGGGCGCAGTTGCAGACGCAGGGGACCCGGCGCTACATCCGCGTTGGTCGATGGCGGCACGCTAAAGACGTCGGCGTTCAGATCGAGAAAAGCTGACTGGCCGGCTGGCAGTTCGACCACGCGCTGAATTGGCTGGCCATTGTTGTTCGTAAACGGCTGCCCATCGGCGTTGCGGAACGAAAGCAGCACGCGACATGGGCCAGGTGGTACGCCATTCGTTTCAGGATCAGGCGGCGGAATTAAATTAACGACATTCAGCCGCATCGTCTGTCCCGGCGTAATGCCGACCATGCCAGTCGTGCGGTCGGGATCGGGGGGTGGCTCAGCGCGCACGCGACGCACTTCCCAGATAGTCACGGTCGAGGCCAGGGCGAGCAGCGCGATCGCCATTGCAAGCTTGGTAAAGACGTTTCGGGTTTTCATTTTCGTGTCTCCTTTTTGGAAATGTGGTGCAAATTGCGCTTCGGCGATCTGGAACTTGACGAAGTCCGATGACTGCGCCTGCTTACCCGGCAGTTGAATCAGGTTCCGGAGAGCGGACTGATCGTGCTTTGCTGCGCCGCCGCCGTCACCGAGTCCAGGCAGACAAGCAATCCGCCATTTCCACTTTCAACAAAATGAACAGTGCCCGCTTCGACGGCTCGGAAAATTGCCCGCACATCGGTTCGACTGAGAGCGGCGGCTTCGGCCGGTGTGACCATCAAGACCTCAGCGCCACACCGTGCGCACCAGGCAACAAAGCCCTGCTGGCTGCGACGAATCGTCGTACGGTCTCGCGATTCAATCGTGATGGTGGTGGTTTTTTTCTTGCGTCGCATAGGTTAAATGTTTGGCTGCCCTTGCCGTGTCAATCGAGTCAAATCATCATTTGCTCACTGGTCTCAAGGATGACGATTGTTGTTTTTTTCTTGCGTTTCATGGGTCGCGATCAAAGGCTCGGTTCGTAATTCCGGCTTTCTGGTAAAATCCCGCGCGTCTCGGAGTTTCCCCATTGTGATTCCTTGAAATATTCATCCTTTGAGCGAGGCGCATTCTCGGCGCAGACGCTTCGGAAAATCTTTAAGCGGGTCATAAAATTTTCCGAAACATTTCCGAAATGGCGCGTTGGGCCCCCGAAGCGGTAGCTAACGGGGACAATTAATCAGGTACACATGATCCAAGCCCGGTCCCGGCCAGGGACCACCTCGCAAAGCCGCAGAGCGGCAACAACATCATGGCTGCCCAACCCCGGCTCATTTACGAATTCGATGACTTTCAGTTGGAGCCTGACGAACGCACGCTGCTGCGGCGTGGCCAGGTTGTGCCGCTGCACGGGAAGGCGTTCGACCTGCTCGTTGCCCTCATTCGTAACCGCGGTCGATTGCTGACCAAAGACGAAATCATCGCGTTGCTGTGGCGGGATCAGGTGGTCGAGGAATCCAACCTCACGGTGAACATGTCCGCGGTCCGCCGCGCACTTGGCGAGCGCGCAAGCAATCCACGCTACATCACGACGATTTCCGGACGAGGTTATCGATTCACAGGTGAGGTGCGTCAGTTTGATGATGCAACTTTGACCATCGAACGCGAGAGGTTCGCGCGGATGGTTGTCGAGCAGGAGGAAACTGAGACAGTCACTGGTTTCGTTGGAGCTTTACAGATTTCGAAAGCGATTCGCCGTTTCACTTCACATCCGTTGTTGTTAACAGCTCTGGCGGTTACGATCCTGACGCTTGCGGGTGGCGGCTTATGGTGGCGAAGTCTTCGTGGCGCAGCCACCGCGCCGCTTCCCTGGACCAACTTTACGACACGCCGCTTTGCGGTACATGGCGGTACCCCGTTTCGGGTGGCCATTTCGCCGGATGCGAAATCGATTGCTTACGTGCAACACGTGCATGGCAAGCCCTCGCTTTGGCTGGGACAAGTGGAGACTAACAGCAGCGTTCTGGTCGAGGACAGGCCGGACACTAGTTACAACGCGATAACCTTCTCGCGTGATGGGCAGACTATCTATGTGAGTGAGACCGACTGGGCTAGCGGCGCAACGAAACTGGTGCGAATGCCCGCGATCGGCGGCGCGCCGACTGACATTCTGGCTAATATCAACAGCGTCATTACGCAGTCCCCTGACGGTCAGCGAATCGCTTTCCTTCGCCGTCAACATGGCACGACCTCAATAATCGTTGCCGAAAGCGATGGCAAGAACGAACATGTGCTGGCCAGTCGCAGCGCGCCACAGAACTTCGCCGGCAATGGTCTTTCCTGGTCAGCCGATGGCAAGTTCATTGCTTTAGCTGCGATGGCTGACGACAATCGCCAGAAAGTCTTGCTGATATCAGCTAGTGATGGAAGTGAGCGGGAATTCGGTGGCCGTCAATGGGGCAGCATCGCAAAGCTCGCGTGGCAAGGCGACGGCTTACTGTTGATTACCAGTAGCGATGAAATCGCTCGTCACAGCGAGATTTGGTTCGTCCCTTACCCGGCTGGTGAGCCGCGTCGCATTACTAACGACGTGAATCAATATTACGGCGAAGCGCTGAGTGCGTCTGCGACGGGTGCGTTGGCGGTTCTTACCTCTCAAATCGAATCAGAAGTTTGGTTGGCGCCGCGTGGAGACGGTCAGCATGCGAAACTCGGATTTCAAGGCACCCCTGCGTTGTTTGAAGCAGTGGATGGCCTGGCGTGGACGCCTGACGGACGTTTGCTGTTCAGTAGATATGGCGGCGATGCGCAGGACATCTGGGAAGCCGCGCCTGACGGAACGAATCGAAAACAACTCACCAGTAACTCAGGCAATGTAGAAGATCGCCAGGTAGTCGCCAGTGCCGATAATCGTTACCTGGTCTTTCAATCGAATCGGTCCGGCAACTTTGAGATTTGGCGCGCCAATCGCGACGGAAGCAATCTCAAACAATTAACCACAGGCGGCAATAACTCTTTCCCGGATGTCTCGCCCGATAGCAAATGGATCGTGTTTACATCTGATCATGGCGGTACCCAGGCGCTGTGGCGTATCTCAATTGATGGTGGACAGGCGACGCAATTAACTCACTACTCGTCTTCGAGGCCACAGGTCTCTCCTGATGGTAAGCGAATTGCTTACCGTGGCTCTTCGGATGCGATGCCGCTTTATCTGGGCGTGGTTTCATTCGATGGCGGTGAACCTGAGAAGCTTTTTCCGCTGACGCAGAAACCGCTGACCAATCTGGCAAAACGATTTCAGTGGACGCCTGACGGTAAGGCCATCATCTACAAAGCGTCGCTTGAAGGCCTGTGGCGCCAGCAATTGGATCGAGATGCGCCAGAGCCTATGACAGGTTTTGAAGACGCTCTGGTCTTTCAATTTGCCTGGTCATTCGATGGTAAGAACCTCGCCTACACGCGCGGCACCCCCATCCAGGACATTCTGTTGTTGCAAAGTAACAGGTAACTTCTCGGCCTGACCATTCGTCCATTTTCCCGATTTCCATGAATTCTCGATATAATGGGTTCACTGGTTGAACTTACGTTTCTTTATGCGGCTTTCGTGCCCAACAACTTGCCGCAATGAGATTGAACTGAGGACGACGCATGCCATATCTCAAACCTGAACGCCCGGAAAAAGTCAGCGCGCCTTCGCTACGAGCCAGCAAGGAACGAGGCGAGCGTTTAGTTTGCCTGACGGCTTACGATTACCCGACTGCGCGTATCGTCGATGAAGCTGGCATCGACATCATTCTGGTGGGCGACAGCCTGGGAAATGTCGTGCTGGGTTACGGCAATACCGTGCCGGTGACGCTCGAAGAGATCCTGGTGCATGTAAAAGCCGTGCGCCGCGGCGTCCAGCGGGCGCTGCTGGTCGCCGACATGCCATACGGATCGTTTCACACCGGTGCGGATGACACTGTGCGCGCAGCGTTGCGCCTGGTGAAAGAGGGCGAAGCCGAGGCGGTCAAACTCGAAGGCGGACAAAAACGAGTCAGGCTGGTGCGCCGGCTGGTGAATGAAGAGATCTCGGTGATGGGCCATATTGGTTTGACGCCGCAGTCGATTAATCAGCTGGGCGCCTATCGGGTCCAGGGAAAGACTGCGGTCGCGGCGCGCCAACTGCTCGATGATGCTCGCGCGCTGGAAGACGCCGGCGTTTTCTCGATCGTGCTTGAGCTGGTACCCCGCGAGATTGCGCAGATGATTACGGAAAGTGTAAAGGTGCCGACGATTGGCATCGGCGCCGGTGTGCATTGCGACATTCAGGTGTTGGTGTTTCACGATCTGGTAGGCATGGCCTTTGGTAAGTTGCCGCGGTTCGTGCGCGAATACGCGAATCTGCGTGAGACGATCACGGACGCAGTTACCCGCTGGGCCGAAGATGTGCGCAATGGCACTTATCCCGGCGATAGTGAGAGTTATGGTTTGCCGGCCGAAGCCGCGGAAGAACTTAAGATCGAGACGAAGAGTGCAGAGAGGATCAAATAGTTTTCAGTGGTTCAATTTTGACGGTCTTCGGTCTTTGATCTTTGGTCTTTAAGAAAACAAAGACCAAAGGCCCAAGACCCAAGACCTTTCTTTTATGGAAATTATCAATCGTCGCAAGCGAATGATGTCGGTCGCGCGCCGGCTGCGACGGGAAGAGAACCGGACTATCGGGCTTGTGCCGACGATGGGCGCGCTGCACGAAGGCCATCTCAGTCTGATTCATGAAGCGCGGGCGTTGTGCGATGTGGTCGTCGTTTCAGTCTTCGTTAACCCGACACAGTTCGGCCCCACCGAGGACTTCGAATCGTATCCCCGTGATTTGACGCGCGACTCTGGGCTGCTGGCCGAATATAACGTCGACTATGTTTTCGCGCCGACGGCAGAAGAGATTTATCCCCCGGGGTTTGCGGCCTACGTTACGGTCGAGGGATTGTCGGATAAATTGGAGGGCGCGGCGCGGCCGGGACACTTTCGCGGGGTGACTACGGTCGTGGCTATTTTGCTGAACATCGTGCGCCCGCACTTTGCCTTCTTCGGACAGAAAGACGCGCAGCAATCCATAATCATCAAACAGTTGGTGCGCGACCTGGCGTTTGAAGCTGAAATCGTCGTGCTGCCGATCGTGCGCGAGGAATCGGGCCTGGCGATGTCTTCCCGGAATGCTTATCTCGACCAGCAGGAGCGCCGGGCCGCCGTGGTGTTGAATCGAGCACTGTTGCAGGCGCGCTCGGCATACGAAGAAGGCGAACGCAACGGTACGCGACTGGTTGAGTTGGTTCGCTCAACAATTGAGAAGGAGTCGCTGGCCCGGATCGATTATGTAAGTCTCAACGACGCCGCAACGTTGGAGAAGTTCGACAAGCTGGACGAGCGTCCGGCGTTGTTGTCGCTGGCGGTCTTCATCGGCAAGACGCGTTTGATTGATAACATCGTCTTAGGTCAGACACAGAAAAGTGCCGTCTCGGCGAATGCCTAAAGAGGAATTATGTCAGGGTATCTGAACGAGTAAAGACTTATTCACAGCAGTGAGCCGGGTACAGTATGTTATATTTCTGACATCAGTACTTTGGAAAATAGTTATGAGCACCGCAAAAGAAGAAGCCATCAAAACCATTTCTCGCCTGCCTGAGGAAGCATCCTGGGATGAGATCATGTACAAGATTTATGTGAAAAGAAAGATTGAGGAAGGTCTCAAGGCTGCGGATGAAGGTCGGACTAGTCCGCACGAAGAGGTAAAAGCAATTTTCGAGCATCAATGAAGATTCTCTGGACCGAACCAGCTATCAAAGACTCCGCAACTGCACTCTTACATCGCCAGAGATTCTGAAGTATATGCAAGCAACTTCGTCCAAAGAATAATTCTTGCTGTTGAGAGGCTAACCGATTAGCCGCGGCTTGGCCGAATAGTACCAGAAGCAGATCAGGAAGCGATTCGGGAACTTCTTTATCATAACTACCGCATCATCTATCGAATCAAAGACAAGCGAATTGAGAATTTAACGGTACTTTATGGTCGCCGGGATCTCGCCTCTTTCAAACCAGCGCCCTGGGACGTAGACTAATTGTGAGTATTGGAAGCGAAATGCAGGACACAGCAAGGCATAAGGCCCACATATCCTTTACCCTTAACGGCGAGCCGGCGGAAGTTGCCTTTGCGCCGCATAAGACCCTGCTCGAAGTGCTGCGCGAAGATCTCGGTCTAACTGGAACCAAGCACGGGTGCGAGTTAGGCGAATGCGGTACCTGCACCGTACTGGTCGACGGCCGGTCGATACTCTCATGTTTGATGCTGGGCCTCGATGCCGAAGGCCGCGAAGTGACGACGATCGAAGGCATGGCAGAGAACGGACTCCTGCACCCCTTGCAGGATACGTTCGCTGATCTCGGCGCGGCGCAATGCGGTTATTGTTCACCGGGGTTTCTCCTGGCCGCCAAGGAATTGATCGAGAGGTCGCCCCATCCTTCGCGTGATGAAATCAAGGAGGCGTTGTCGGGAAACCTTTGCCGCTGCACAGGCTACATAAAGATTTACGAAGCCGTCGAGCTGGCCGCGGCGCGGATGCGTGGGGAAGAAGTTGAACCAAGCAGAGAGTCAATCTATGGTTATGATTGACTCTCAATAACCTCGAGGTCAGGAAGAGGGGCTTGCCCCCGCCTGTTGAAAATGAGAGAGCGGGGGTAAACCCGCCTTCCTGACCTGAGAGGTAGTTAGCGTTTGAAGAATGGCTAACCATCAGCACAATGGGAACCCACTCCACGTAGTTGGCAAACCCTTTCGCAAGGTCGATGCGCGCGCGAAGTGTATCGGGCAGACGAAGTTTGCCGACGATATCGTGCTGCCGAGGATGCTCGCCTGCAAAATCCTCCGCAGCCATGAACCACATGCACTGATCAAAAAGATCGAGACCTCAAAAGCTGAAGGATTGCCCGGTGTATTTGCCGTCATCACCGGCAAGGATCTGCCAATTCCGTACGGGATTCTCCCCGTGAGCCAGGACGAACACGCGCTCTGCATCGAAAAGGCGCGTTTCGTCGGCGATCCCGTGGCTGCCGTCGCGGCCATCGACGAAGACGTGGCCTTCGACGCGATGAACTTAATCGAAGTCGAATATGAACCGCTGCAGACCATCACCTCGATCGAAGAAGGCCTCAGTATTGATGAACCGCGCATTCACGAATATGGCGACGGCGGCAATGTGCACAAGAAGGTGTCACTCGAGTTCGGCGACGTCGATGAAGGATTCGGAGAAGCTGATCTCGTGCGCGAGGACACCTTCTTTTACGAAGGCAATACGCATCTCCCGATGGAACAACACGCGGCAGTTGCTCATTTTGATTCGGACGAAAAGCTGACGTTGTGGAGTTCCACCCAGACTCCTCACTACGTTCATCGAGCGCTGGCTAAAGTGCTGGGTCTGGCGGCGAGTCACATTCGGGTGATCGCAACCCCGAACGGTGGCGGCTTTGGCGGCAAGAGCGATCCCTTCAATCATGAAGTGATTGTTTCGAAACTCTCGATGATCACCGGGCGGCCGGTGAAGTGCACGTTGACTCGCGAGGAGGTCTTCTATTGTCATCGCGGACGTCACCCCGTATTGATGCATGTCAAGACCGGCGTCAAGAAAGATGGCGCGATTACGGCGATGCACTTCAAATCGTTTCTTGACGGGGGCGCCTATGGCAGCTACGGCGTGGCCAGCACGTTCTACACCGGCGCCTTGCAAACTGTGACGTACGAAGTGCCGCGTTACAAATTCCAGGGTGCGCGCGTCTTTACCAACAAACCGCCGTGTGGTCCCAAGCGCGGTCACGGCACGCCGCAGCCCCGATACGCTCTGGAGGTCCACCTCGACAAGATCGCGGAACAGCTGAATCTGGATCCGGCAGAGATGCGCCGCGCGCATTTGGTGCCGCCGAATTCAGTCACGGCGAACTATCTGCGTATCGGTAGCATGGGCCTCGGCGCCTGCATTGATAAAGTGGTGGAAGGATCTGATTGGAAGAATAAATTTGCGTGGAACGGGTCAGAACCGGGAGCGGTAGCGACCGGGCTCACGACGTCAATGCAACCCAGGAACCCGGTCGCTACCGCTCCCGGTTCTGACTCGCGCAAGCTTCCCTTCGGCAAGGGCATCGGCATAGCTTGCTCGTCATACATTTGCGGCGCCGGACTGCCGATCTACTGGAACAACATGCCGCAATCCGGCGTGCAGCTGCGGCTCGATCGCCAGGGCGGCGTCTGTGTGATGTGCGGCTCGACCGATATTGGCCAGGGATCAGATTCCATTCTCGCGTACATCGTCGCTGAGGTGCTCGGAATTGATCCGTTCGATATTCGCGTGGTCACGGCCGATACTGATCTCACGCCGGTCGATCTCGGCAGCTATTCAAGTCGGGTCACGCTCATGACTGGCAACGCGGCTATTCAGGCTGCGGAGAGGGCGCGCGAGCTGCTGACGCTCGCCGTCGCCGAAAAATTGAACCTGCCGATCGAAAATATTTCCTTCGCCGAGCGGCGGGCCTTCGACGTCGAAAACCCGGAGACGGGAGTTTCGTTTGCCGACGCGGTGGTGTTGGCGGAATCTAAGTTCGGCACCATCGGCACCGTCGGTTCGTACACGCCGCCGCGCTCGCCCGGCAAATACAAAGGCGCAGGCGTGGGCCCATCGCCGGCATACAGTTACTCCGCTGCCGTGGCTGAAGTTGATGTCGACGCGGACACCGGAATAGTGACGGTTGAGCGCATCTGGATTGCTCACGATATCGGTAAGTCGATCAATCCCGTGCTGGTAATGGGCCAGGTCGAAGGCAGCGTCTACATGGGATTGGGCGAGATCCTCATGGAAGAGATGGCGTATCGCGCGAATCGGAACGCCGTGCACAAGTTTCCCTCGATGCTCGAATACAAGAGTCCCACGACGATGGAGATGTGCGATGTCAAGACTTATCTGATCGAAGATCCCGACCCCAATGGACCATTCGGCGCCAAAGAGGTTGGGCAGGGCCCCTTGCTGCCGGTGCCGCCGGCCGTGGCCAATGCAGTCTATAATGCTGTGGGCGTTCGTATCGATGAAGTTCCCATCACGCCGGAAAAAGTCCTGAAGGCGCTGCGTGAAAAGGAACGCGGCCGCGATCCTCGGTTTGGCCCCACATCTGTTCCGGCGGTCGATTGGCCAGAGCCTCTCCATGTGCCTACTCCGGCAGAAGGCGGCGACGGTCGCGAGCTGCCGCACGTCGCAGTACACTCTTAACTTATGAAGAAATACTTACCGTTCATCATCATTCTCATCGTGTTGGCGGGCGCTCTCGGAATTGCCGCGAAGCTTTGGAAGAGCGGGACTCCCGGCGCCGGGGCGACCACTGCGCCGTTCTCGGGAAATGGATCATCTGCCGGATCCGACAACGCGCCGGCCAACCCAGGGGAAAACTCTGCTGGTCTAACGAAACCGAACGTGAAGGTTAGCTCGCCCGTCGTGCTCGAAGAGTACGGCGATTATCAATGTCCGCCGTGCGGCCAGCTTTACCCGGATCTAAAACAGATCGAGAAGGAATACGGCAACCAGGTGCAGATCGTCTTTCATCATTTTCCGCTCATGAAGATCCACAAAAATGCTTTGATTGCCGCGCACGCCGCTGAGGCCGCGCGCAATCAGCACAAATTTTGGGAGATGCATGACTTGCTCTATAGAAATCAGAAGGATTGGTCCGAACTGGTGGACCCGAGACCGGTATTCGACTCATACGCAAAACAGTTGGGCTTGAACCTCGAAATCTTCGATCGCGATCTCGAAAGCAATCAAATCGATCAGAAGATAAGTTCCGATATTCAGCGCGGCACGGCTCAGGGAGTCTCGGGGACACCCACGGTTTTCCTCGATTCGCATCTGGTGAACTATCAGGCGACTAACCTGGACGGGCTGCGCCGGGGCATAAATATTCTGCTGGAGCGCAAAGCCGCGTCCTAAAGCGACTGCCGATAAGTTGTTGCCTTCCTCTATTTAAACTTCATAAGCTCAAGTTGTTGTTGACATGTCGTACACTTGTCTCTATAGTTGCGTACCCGTAAGGTCGCTTTTGATGCTAGCTTCGGCGTCACCCCCCGCATCAAACGACGGATGCCGATGTTCAAGCTAAAGCGCCTGGAAATAACGGGCTTCAAGTCCTTTGCTGACCACACTAACCTCATCTTCACTGGTGATGGAATAACCAGCATTGTCGGTCCGAACGGCTGCGGCAAGAGTAACGTCGCCGACGCGATTGCCTGGGTTCTGGGCGAGCAGCGGGTGAAGCATCTGCGCGGCGGCGAGATGAAGGACGTGATCTTTCAGGGCTCGCGCAATCGACCGCCCAGCGGCATGGCTGAAGTCGTGCTGCACATGGTCCGCGATGAAGTGATTGAGAGCGAACCTGATATTGAAGATATCGACTCGCAGCTCGAGCAGATCGATGAACAAACAACCGTATTCGAAACGCTTGACGTCTCAGCACCGGATGAGGTTTCAGAACCGGGTGCGGTAGCGACCGGGCCGAGCGAGCCGCTTAGCGAATCGAGTCAGGACGCCGAATCGTACCCGGTCGCTACTGCTCCCGGTTCTGACCCGACCGCTCCGGCTTCTGACACGCTGACGGAAGCCAAATCAAAACCAGCTCACCATCGTCACTGGCGGCAACGCCGCAACATTGCGCTCGACTTCGCTCCCGGTGAAGCAGTTTCGGTGACTCGCCGTCTCTATCGTTCCGGCGAGAGCGAGTACCTGCTGAATGATCGTCCCTGCCGTCTGCGCGACATTCAGGATCTGTTTTCGGGCACGGGCCTGGCTGGTGGTCATTACGCAATTATCGAACAGGGACGCATTGGCCAGATCCTTTCCGCCAAGCCCATGGACCGGCGCACGATTATCGAAGAGGCGGCCGGCATCACCAAGTTTCGCGTGCGCCAGCGCGCCGCGGAAGCTCGCCTGGAATCAGCACGCGCAAATCTCAGCCGCGTTTCCGACATCATTTCTGAAATCGAACGACAGGTGAACAGCCTGCGGCGGCAGGCGGCCAAGGCGCGTCGCTATCGCATTCTGCGCGAAGAATTGCGTGAATTGCTGCGTCACGTTTACGTAGCCGAGGATCGCAGCCTGGCGGCATTGCTCGAACAGAGCCAGGCCCAGTTGGATAGCGCGACCGAAGAAGAGCAGCGGCTGGCAGCGGAGTTAGCGGCGCGCGACGAGGGCAGCCGCGCCGCTACCCAGAACGCCCGCGCGCTCGAAGACGAGTTGGCCCAGCTGCGCGCGGCGGTGGCCGACGCCGCTTTGCAACGTGACCGGCGGTTACGCGAGCGTGTTTACCAGGAAGAACAGATCGAAAATCTCAAACAGCGCCGAACGGAAATCGAGCGCGAGGTTGAAGGCTTGCGGGCGCGCATCGTCGTCGTGGACGCTGAACTTGAACGGCTGCGCAGTCTTGACGCACAGCTTACCAGCGAAAACGACCGCACCGTTTCGGTCCTGCGTGAGGCGGAAGAGGCGCATGCGCAGAAGCTCGCCTTAATCATCGACGGTGAGAACGAGATCGAATCCGCGCGAGCTGAATTGCTGAAACACACGGCCGCGGCCGAGCGCCTGCATGAGCTGGCGCGACAATTAGAGAATGCGTTGGAAAAGGTGACCCAGCAGGCCGATGGTTTGTCGCGGGAAGGTGAGCGCGCCACCGCTGTCCACTCTGAACGGGCATCCGAAGTAGCCAAGCTCAATGAGCAAATCGGAGCAGCGCGAGAGAAACTGGCGCGGCTGACCGCCGAACGTGAAGCGGCCGTGCGAGCCGTCGTTGAAGGACACGAGCGCGTCTCGGACACGGATGCCGAACTGACGCGCATTCGTGACGATCACTCGCGCTCGCTTCACCGGCTGGAGAGTTTTAAGGAACTCGACGAGCGGCGCGCGCACTATTCGTTTGCCGTGCAGGAGGCTTTTTCGGCAAACGAGCGGGAAGACTTCCATTTAGTTGGCACGCTGGCCGACAGTATTCAGGTTGAGGCTCGCTGGGAACGGGCGGTCGAAGGCGTCTTTGGATCTTCGTTGCAATCAATCCTGGTGGCGACACCGAATGACGCGATCCGGGCTGCCGCCTGGCTGAAGCATAACCACGCTGGACGAGCCAACTTCCTGGTGACCGGATTTCACGGTGGCAGCGATGAAGTCGATGAGTTGACCTCAGTGTTTTCGGGGACCACATTCGAAGCGCGCCGCGATTTCGCGCCGGTGGGTATCGATGGTCCACGCATCGCCGACATCGTCACGGCATCGCGCGAATTGCTACTGCTGCTGGAGCGGACGATGCCGGAAAGGATGAACGCGCGCGTCGTCGATACTTTGGAGGATGCGACGGCGTTGTCGCTGGCGACGGGCGATATGTTCGTTACCACAGATGGCGACTGGGTCTCGGGTGGTCAGTTTGTCAATGCCGGGAACGGCCGGGCACTCGAAGAAGGCGCGGGTTTGCTGACCTTCAAACGCGAATTGCGAGAGCTGGAATCGCGCGTCAGCGAGCTGGCCGCAGAACTTGCCGTGGCTGAGGTTGCGGTCACGGAGGCGCGCTCGCGGCTTACGGGGTTGGAAGAGTCGGTGGTTCTTTTAAACGCCTCGATTGCTCGCGAAGAACGTGAAGTCATGGCCCGCGAAATGACTGCCGAGACTCTGCGTAACGACGTCGAGCGCGCGGAAAGGCACATCCGGGTTGTCAGCGACGATGCCGCGAGGTTACAGGAGGAGCGCCGCGAGCTTGGAGAGAGCCGCATCAAGACGATTGCCGAAGCGGAAACTGCCGAAACAATGCGGGGCGCAGCGCAGGCGCGCATCGAACAGACAACCAGCGTCGTCGCAACTGTCCGTCACGACGCCGAGGCAGAGAGCGAACTTCTCAATCGCCAACGAGCAGAGGCCGCCGCGGCGACGGAGCGCCGTCGTTCAACCAGTGCCGACCTTCGTCGCCTGGAAAATGAGCGCGCAGATGTCACGGCGCGGCTGGCCAGGCATGAGCTTGAATTGACGGAAGCGGCAGGCAAGATTGACGAGCTGACGCAATCGATCAACGAAATCGATCGTCTGGCTGCGAATATCGAAGCCGATAAAGCCCTTGAGGACGAACAGGTCGCAGCGACTGCCGGACGGCTGGAGCGCGCCAGGGCTGAAGCAGATCTGCGGGCGAATGAGCTGGCCGAATTGAATCGCGTGGCGGCCGCCTCGCGCGATGCGCGCGCAGCCGTAGAAGTTCAGCGCGCCGAAGCAGTGGCCCGGCTCAACTTTGTGCGCGAGTCATGCGCGAATGAACTCAACCAGAATCTCGAAGAGTTGTCGCGAGAGGTTACCCTGGCGGCGGAATTTGACCTCGAAAGCGAGCGCGCGCGCCTCGATGATCTTCGCAGCCGGCTGGAGAATTTCGGCGCTGTCAACATGATGGCGCTGGAAGAGCTTTCCGAAGCTGATGAGCGCCTGTCGTTTTTGACGACACAGCGCGAAGACATCACCAAGGGAATTGCCGCGACCGAAGAGGCTTTGCGCGAGATTAAGAAGCGCTCGCGCGAGCGGTTCCGCGACGCTTTTGAAAAGATCAATCAAAACTTCAGCGCGCTGTTCCTGGAATTGTTCGGCGGTGGCCGCGGGGAAATGAGTTTGATCGACGCCGATGACGAGCTGGAATCAGGGATAGACATTGTTGCCCAGCCACCGGGCAAGCGTCTGCAAAACGTGCTGCTGCTCTCAGGCGGCGAAAAAGCGATGGCAGCCCTCGCGCTCGTCCTGGGAATCTTTCATTATCGACCGTCGCCATTCTGTTTGCTGGACGAGGTTGACGCGCCCCTGGATGAAGCAAACATCGGCCGCTTCACAAACAAAGTTGTTTCCATGTCAGCGAACACCCAATTCATCGTCATCACGCACAACAAGCGCACGATGGAAACGGCGCGCGCTCTTTATGGCGTGACCATGGAAGAAGTCGGCGTTTCCAAACTCGTCTCCGTAAAGTTCGAATAACCTCAAAGGAATGCCCGTGCCCGTTTTCTAAATGGACGGGTTCAGTTGAAGGAAGCTCTGTTCCCAATGGCTCGGCCATGCTGATGCGCGGCAAGTCTCCGACTTGCCGCGACCGCCTCGCCCAAAACTTCAGGTCTCCGACCCGGCAAACTCTATTGCGGCAGGCGCGACCCTGTGGCGGTCAGAGACCGCTCAAGTTTGAAGGGCCGTATCCGGCAAGTCGGAGACTTGCCGCATCAGCACGGCCGAGCCATTGGATGAGGTCGTGGTTGTCTCCTCTGCGATCCAATTAAGTCGGAGACTAGCCGCGTATCAGCATGGCCGAGCCATGTGGCAAGGCTTTTCTTCCGGCAGCGGTGACCTGGAATCGCAAAACGCCAGCCTGGCACCATCTTGTGGAGCCCGGCCAGTTGTCTTTGATGTGAAATTACCAGGGACTAAGACCAACTTGCATTCTCCCGGCGTCATCTACAGAATGAATCGCATTGCAATGATGAAACCTTTCTATAGACTCATTTGTTTTTCCTTGTTTTTCGCAGGCCTGCCGGCTCTCGTCTGGACGCAGGAGGCGACGAAGCGCAATGACCGGCCGCAAGCAACCACCTCGCCCAGCCCGCGGCCGGGCGACGAGAATCGTAAGTCCACCGACGCGACTCATTACACTTGGGAGTTTAATCAGCCACAGTTCGTGGTAAGTCATATCGTGATCGAGCATGACCCCCTGGGGCGCGGGACGGTCACGTTTGTACAGCACAACGAAACGCCGATCGTCGAGCCGGTGCAACTATCAAATGCTGCGCTGGGGCGCATCTTCAACTTGTGGACCGAACTCCGATTCCTCGATTCAAACGAAAATTATCAAGCTGCGAAAAACTTCGCGCACCTCGGGGTTTACAAGATCGGAATGGACGACGGAAAGCGCCAACGCATGGCCGAGTTTAATTGGAGTGACAACAAGGGCGCCTGGGCCCTCATCAATGAATACCGACACGCGGCGGATCAGGCCATTCTGGTTTTCAATATCAAGCTGGCGCGCGAAATGCAGCCGCTGAACGCGCCCCAACTGATGACCGAACTCGATTCGATGCTGACGCGCAATGAACTTTCTGATCCACATCAACTGGTGCCGCTTTTGACGGAGCTGCGCACCGACGAACACATCCCGCTCATCGCCCGTAACCATGCCGACCGAATCCTGAAGAAGATCGAGAAATAGCACCTAGTCAGCGACTAACAGTTATCCGCAAGCATACCGCAGAACTCAATCAGACGATTCTCGGCCCAGAAGCGATCCTCACCCGGGTTCGCTGACAGAAACGCCACGTGGCCGCCCTGTTTAGTCGCCATCAACAGCACGTAGGGGTTCGCCGCGATGGATGGATCTCGGAGTGGAGCGAAGGGAATAAAAGGATCGTCCTCAGCGTGGATGATTAGTGTGGGAATGCGTATGCGCTGAATTAACGATAGGGCGCTCGCTTTGGCGTAATAGTCCCTGGCGTCCGCAAAACCAAACGCCGGCGCGATGAAATGATCGTCAAACTGTTCAATGTTGTGGATGCTGCCCAGAGGGGATAGATCGTAAAGATCAGGAAACAGTTTTGCCTTCCTCCTAAGTCGGTTCTTCAAACGCCGCAAAAAATCCTGGTGATAAATCCAATTACGACGTTGGGCCATGTGGCTTGTGCTGGCCCGCAAATCGACTGAGGGCGAAACCGCGCAGATGCCCAGCACTGCGGGAGGCGGATTGTCTCCGTACTCACCAGCGAGCTTCAGGACCATGTTGCCCCCCAAAGAGAATCCGGCGACCAGGAGGCGCGACAAATGATCGATCTTGATCAGTTCGTCAATCACCGCGCGCAAGTCATCAGTCAATCCCCCGTGATAGAGCGTCGGCGACAGATGCTCGGTTCCTCCGCAGTTACGATAGTTCACGCGCACCACGTTAAAGCCGTCGCGGAAAGCCTTTTCCGCCGTCGATACCATATAAGCAGACGCGGTCGAGCCCTCCATGCCGTGCCACATCAAGAGAGTCGGATTTTTTGTGCGCTCGGATTGCCAGCGACAGCGGGATAGAACCTGGCTGTCGGGTCCGACCTGAAAGAGCCGCTCTTCGTCGCCTGTCCGATCTCGCGGCCGCAGCGGCCACAGATAAGCGGCGAGCGTTTGCGTGTCGCCGCGCTGGAAAACGCGATGTGGAATGAAATCCTGGGATTTTAGGTTTTGAACTAGCTGCTCGCGGAGGATCTTGATTGAGGTTTTGTCATACAACATTAACTTGAGAGTACGCTCTTAAGGTCAGCACTCCAAGTGCCGGCGTTTTCGTCCGCGCCTTGAAAGGGCAATGACATACTTGGCTAATCAAGCTGAGTTCCGTGAAACTGATCTCCCTTCTCCCTTTGGGAGCAGGGCCGGGGATGAGGTCTACGCGCGTCTGCATTCGATTTTTGATCCAAAAGTCCTCAGATGGTTTTGCCACGCTAGGCCCTCACCTAACCCTCTCCCAAAGGCAATCATATAGTTGACTCACCTACACAGCGTCAGGAAAGAGCGCGCGGAGCGCGCGGCAGCATAAAGCCCGGGGCGCAAGCCCCGGGATCAGACCCAAAACGATTAGCCGAGCCCGCGAAGCGGGCGAGAGCTCTTAATTAAAGCAGCTCGCAAAACTAACCATTTCGGCATCAACAATTTGTGCGTCCCCGTGGTTTTCTGCTAACGGCTGTCGCCCGCTCCGCGGGCTTAATCGATATGCGAACGCGATTACGTGGGGCTTACGCCCCACGCTTATGCTATCGTGCGCTCCGCGCACTAACCAACTAAGCCGCGAAGCGGGTGACAGCCGCGACACACACGACTATCGCTCGCCTCGCAGGCTGGTGAGGTCAACTATATAGTTGCCCTCCCAAAGGGAGAGGGCTTCACTTGGTTTGATGCGTCAAGTATGTGATTGCCCTTGAAAGGCCGGGCTAGATTCATTTTGCCGCTGCGCGGCGTTTTAACAACCAAACGGTCAGTCTATAAAACTTTGGGCCAGGCAAATATGCCGGAAATCGAGTGTTTTCAAAACTGCTATTTAAAAGCGATCACCACATCGACGGTGGATTTCTGTGCGTCTGGTCTCTCAGTGACCTCAACATCGGGGCGAGCTCCAATCCGCGAACGCTGGGTCTTTGCACGGATGAAGTCACGCAACGGACCCTGACGAAACTGCTCGACGTACGATTCATCAAAAACGGCGTTCGCGCCCAGGGTCCACTTTGATTTCAATTCGTCCGCCTCTGCCGGCGTGACACCAGTAATAATCACATTACCCATAAAATAGCGTGGTCCTTCATCTATGTTGAAGTGATAAGTGACCAGTGACGCTGAATCATCATACTCAGCCGATTCTTTGACAGTCGTTGTGAGATAACCGCGCTGAGCATACGCCTTGGCGATGTTCTTCAGACCCGCGTCGATCTTGACTCCATCAGCGATATCGCCGGGATTCATTCCCAGCGCCGTAGCCAGGTCTTCGACTGAGAGCTTATCGTTACCGTCCCAGATCGATTTGGCCCAGTGATAACTTGTTCCTTCTGATACGGGAATTGTTACATTAACGCCACCTGAACACTGCGCTGAGGTTTCCAGGGTTGCATTGGGGCTTTGAAATTCCGCCCGCAAATGGCCGCGATGGCGATAGAGCGGCAGCAGGTTCAAGGGAGCGAAAGTGGCGATGTCTTTCTTTGAATAATCGGTTTTGAAAAGCGCCTGCGAAGCTCTTACTAACTCAGCTTCCGGAACCGCTGATGCTCCGGGAAAATGCAATGAACAAACCGGAATGCGCGCGCCCTTGACGGTAAAGAGTAGCTCCTGTTTGTCCCTGGAAACGTAAGGCAGGTAATCAACCTGTCCGGTAATGTGCTTTTCCGTCAACAAACGCTGTAACGCTGCGGCGATCTTGTCCGGGGTCTCGCCCGAGGCCGGAGAGGTGCCGTTGAAATAAAGCACCTCTTTGCGAATCGCTGCTACGATCTCTTCATCGCTGAACCAGACGAAGTTTTCGAAGACCACCGGCAGGCTGACCGCGGATTCTTCAACCTGGAACGTAACGATTGCCTGATTATTCGGGCTGTTATGAACGCGATAACTGAGCTTGCGAAACAGCCCTGTTTTCAGCAACTCGCCGGCCGCGGTGTCCAGAACTTGCGCGTCAACCACCTGGCCAACCTTGAGACCGCTCATCGCCACTACCTGATCCCGGGTCAATCGCTTCAGCCCGACAAATTCAAGCCGCCCGAGGGTTTGCCGCTGTTGCGCGGCGGCGGGTACCAGCAAGATTATGAGCGCCAGTAACCCTAAAATCCGATGTTTGAATAACTTGTTCATGTGGTTCCCCGGTAAACCTGTTCCCGTGAGTACGCTATGATGAATTTTATCTTGAAGTGGTTTGACGATGAAAGTTAGGGGCAAACGCAGCGAGAATATTCCGGCGAAAAGCTGTCGGGAAAGCATTGTTTCGATCTGGCGGGAGTTGGGGAGCCCGGCCGTAGGGGCGAGCGAATTGACCCAGATTCAGAACGAACTCGCCGATGCGTTCGGCGAGGAGCAGCTTCCCAGTCCGGCACGAATTGCGCGCGAACTCGCGCAGGAAGGCGCAGCACTCCGGCATCCGGAAATTATCGAGAGCGACGCTCGCTGGCGGGAATCTCAAATTGCCAACCAGATGAATGCATTTCATAGCTTGCGCCTTTTACAAACTGGTGCGCAGCTGCAATTCGATCAAGCCGCAGCGATCGTTGCCGAGCTGGAAGGGCTCCGTAGCCGGTTCGTAAACACAGACGACAACGTGGCGCTAGCCGATCTTAAGACACTGGCCATCGAAGCGCGGCAAGCCGCGAAAAATCGTGCTAAAGACTCTTCGCTGTCAGCTGCCGAGAGGGGGGTGCAAGCGGAGATTTCCGAATGGTTCCGGGTTTGGCTGGAAACTCCAAATCTTTTCGATCAGTGGCTGGAATTGCGCAAATCATCGGCTAGCTTCAAAGAAAAGTTCTCACAGTGTGATTAGTTCTTATTTTCGGTGCGGTTAGGAGCCTGATGTTTATGGCAAGGTGGGCTTTGCCTCAAAAATCAGATTTAGCTCAGGTCAGAAATGTTCCGTTCGTGTTGCTTCGTGTGAATTCCTGGATCGTCCTTGTTTCCCGACCGAACAGAAACGATCCACAAAATCACACGAACTACACGAAACTCATTACCACGTTTAATCGACTTTTGAGGCAATGCCTGGCAGGTGAGAGCTATCGAACACAATCAAACGTAGCAGCTATAAACATTTCGCGCCTCTGGCGCGAATGCCTCGCCACGGTTTTCTTATCACCACTACTGCTTTTAGCTGTCGCCTGCGTCCGCACGTATTCGCGGCCGGGCCGTGAATGGCCGAAGGGTTTCGAAAGCATGGGCGGCACGGAACAATGTTGATTCACTCCAGTAGGGACCAAGCAGTTGCATCCCTATCGGCAGTCCCTCTGCGGATTGGCCGCACGGCACGCTGACGCCGGGTACACCGGCGAGATTTGCAGTCACCGTGTAGACATCATTGAGGTACATCGCCAGCGGATCATCGACCTTGTCGCCGAACTTGAAGGCAGGTGTCGGCGTAGTCGGAGTCAGAATCAAGTCGCATTGGGTAAAGGCCTTAGCAAAATCGTTTCGCAACAAGGCCCGCACCTTTTGCGCCTTGAGGTAATAGGCATCGTAGTAGCCGGCCGACAAGACATATGTGCCGAGCATGATGCGACGCTTTACTTCCGCGCCAAAACCTTCATCGCGGGTGCGCCGGTACATGTCGCGTAGCCCGGGGGCATCTTCGGCGCGGAACCCGTAACGTACGCCGTCGTAACGCGCCAGATTCGAAGAAGCTTCCGCGGTCGCGATGATGTAGTAAACGGCGATCGCGTATTTAGCATGCGGCAGATCGATATCGATTACTTCGGCGCCCAACTCGCGATAGGCATCGATTGCGTCTTCGATCGATCGGCGTACCTCATCATCCAAACCTTCGCCCAGCAAAGCCCGCGATACGCCCAGACGAAAGCCTTTTTCCAGATTCTTCTCAGTCTCGCCGATGTAATCAGGAACCGGCACCTCGGCAGTTGTCGCATCATGGACGTCACGGCCGGCGATTTCCTGCAGCACCGCGGCTGCGGCCGATGAGTTGCGGGCCAGCACTCCGATTTGATCCAAGGACGAGCCGAAGGCCACCAGGCCGTAACGGGAAACGCGGCCATAGGTCGGCTTGAATCCGATGACTCCGCAAAAGGCCGCAGGCTGGCGCACTGAGCCGCCGGTGTCTGAGCCGAGCGCAACGGGAACGATGCCGGCGGCGACTGCGGCTGCGGAACCTCCCGACGAACCGCCCGGGACACGTGACAGGTCCCAGGGATTCTTGACGGGACCAAAAGCTGAGTTCTCGTTCGAAGAGCCCATGGCAAATTCATCGCAGTTGGTCTTGCCGACAATGACGGCTCCGGCCTGAATTAATCGGTCGATCGCCGTGGCGTTGTAGGGCGGTCGGTAGGGCCCAAGAATGCGCGAGCCGCACGAAGTCTGCAGCCCCTTCACACAGATGTTGTCTTTGATCGCGATTGGGACGCCGGCGAGCGGCAGATTATGTTTATCAGGATTGCGATCGGCTTCGTCAGCACGCCGTAAAGCGCCTTCGCGATCTATTTGCAGGAAAGCGTTCAGCGAGTCGTTTAGCTTCTCGGCGGCGTCGATTGCGGATGCAACTGTTTCGCGCGCGGTTGTGTCACCGCGTAAGCTGCCCATCCTGGTATTCCCGATGTCTGACTTCATGATTCGATTGATCGCTTCGGAAGAGTTGGGTTAATAGGTCATCCGCGTGCGTTGACTTCAGGGGAGGATGCTTCATCGCGTCATGACAAGCTAGCCCAGCACCTTTGGCACGCGGAAATGGCCGGCGGCCGGATCGGGCGCCTGATCGAGCGCAACTCGCTGGCCAAGAGATGGCTGTACTTCGTCCTCGCGATCCGATTTTGTCTTTTCACCTTCCGGCGTTAATCCACCCAACGCCGGCTCAACGTCGCTGGTATCGATCGCCTTGAGTTGTTCGACATAGGTGACGATCTCAGAAATTTGGGGCGCGAACATCCGGCGCTCATCGTCGGTGATCTCCAGATGCGCAAGCTGCGCGATCTTCTCAATGTCAGCTTCAGTGATAGGCATACATTTAATCTTTCGTGGCTTGAGAATCACGGCGGTCGATTAGGTTATCAGCAGCGCGTAAGAAGCGGGCGCGCAGGTCCTCATCCGAAATAGACGCCGCCGCGAACAAAAGTTCCGTCGGCAGTGCATTCTGCCTTTTCTCGGCCGCCGCGTCGCCGGCGTGCGATTCCCGCTGCGGCAGATCGGACGGCGCAATGCGAAAAACGATCTCGTTAACAGTCGCGCCTCCCAGCAACTCATTCATGCGGGAGATCAATTCTGCACGCATAGATTCAAGCTGCTTTTGCCAGAGAGCGTCGGCGACTGAGACGGTCAAGCGGCTCCCGGCAAAACGAATTGGATTGGTGTTCCGCCGCAGACCTTCACCCGCGGCGCGATTCCAAGCAAGCTTGACGGCCAGTTCCGGATTCGCGCGCACGATCCTGGGAAACAAGCTGGTGATATCAATCATGGTGCCCGATTGAACTGATGAGCAAAAACTTCCACAATGAGCAGAACTTCGAGAGTGTAATTGAATACGTGCGGCTGAACCAAGCGGATGCGTGGCAAACACGCTGACAAGTACTGATAGACAGTCATGACCGAATTACCAAAAATCATTCTGGCTTCGGCCAGTCCACGTCGCGCCGAGATTCTGCGCACGGTTGGCTGGCCATTTGAAGCTCGGCCGGTTGAGATCGATGAATCGCGGCGCAAAGACGAAGACGCGACGAGCTATGTCGAGCGGCTCGCGCGCGAAAAGGCTGAAACAGCGGCGAGTCGCTGCCCGGGATCGATTATCGTGGGCGCGGACACTACCGTGACCCTCGATGAGCACATTCTGGAAAAGCCGGCCGGTGCAGAAGACGCGATGCGAATGCTTCAGCTACTGAACGATCGCTGGCACCAGGTGTTGACCGGCCTGGCCGTATTTGATCGCGAAAAGCAGAAGATGGTCATCGCGCACGAAATGACGGAAGTTAAGTTTGCTGCTATGAGCGACGAAGAGATCCGATGGTACGTGGCGACCGGAGAACCGATGGACAAAGCCGGCGGCTATGCAATCCAGGGATTAGGTGCGCGACTGATAGAAGAGATCCGCGGCGACTATTCCAACGTGGTAGGATTACCAGTCCGTTTGCTTTACGAATTGTTCCGGGCTGAGAACGATGATTCCCACTCGTGACTTCAAGATTACTGAGCCAGAATTGAAGTTGGCGAAAATTACTCCGAAAGAACCTTGCTCAAGGAGGCGGCCAGCTGTTTAGCGAAATCCGCATTGGGACTTGGATCCAGGCCTCTAAGAGTCGCGCCGACCTGCCCCTGTTTGTTGATGATGATCGTGGAAGGCAGCTGATCGACTCCGAGTCGCTTTGAAACTGCACCGTCCGGGTCACGCAGGACGGTAAGCTTGTACTTGCGACCCAACTCCCGCAATTGATTGTCATCGGCAAAGTTTTTGGATTTTGCCGAATCCGATTCAGTGCTCACCCAATAGACGGCCACGCCGCGACCTGCGTACTCGTCGGCAATCTTCTTAAGCCCCTCCATCTGCATGCGAGTAAGCGGAAGCCACGAGGCGCCAAAACCGAGCACGACCACTTCGCCGCGCAGACCTTCCGACGTAACCGGTGGGCCATCGACCGCCCGGAATGAGAACTCAGGAGACTGAAGGGCTGCCATAGGTGAAGCTGAAATAGCAATGATGCTCATCAGCGCGACGGTGAAAAAGAAATTACGAATCATGGTTAGCATTGAGACTCCCATTACGGCCCGCTCTACGGATTGGCCGAAGCGACGGACCGTACTTAGATGCGGAAACTCCAAGCCGCGCAACGAACCGATAGAACCTGCAAAAAACCTTAGCAAAACCTCAAATTCTGCGAGGGGCGCGGCCGAAAATCTCCTGATGCAAAGCCAGATAATCTTCCCACGTGTCCATGTCCTGCGCAATATAAGGGCAGCTAACCGGCAAGCGAAGAACTTCGCCGGCGTGGGCCGCGAAAAAGCCACGCAGTCCTTTGGCCGGATCCAGATGCAACATTTCGTCGCGGTAACGGGCATCGATCAGTACTGGGTGACCGCCGTGTCCTTTGTATTCGGGTTGGATCAGGCGCGCGCCGCGTCGCCACCGCTCCGTGATGAGCTTGATTGTTTCCGGGTCAACGGCGGGATGATCGACCGGTGTGATCAGGATCGCCTGACCTGCTGGTCTAACTTCCTTCACACCCGCGGCGATCGAAGCGGCCATGGCACTGTCGGGATCGGGATTGGTGGCGAACTGCACTTCATGATCTTTCAGAAGCTCTGATATCTCGTGGCCGCGATAGCCGATTACGACAACCACCTGGTTTACCTCGGCGGCCCGAAGATTTTTGATGCAGGATTCGATTACGGTCCCATCGTCAAAAGGGAGCAGAGGCTTGAAGGCTCCCATCCGGCGCGACCGGCCCGCGGCGAGAATGATTGCGGCAACGTCAGCAGAACTTCCGTGGGCTTCGGTGGTCATGAATACAACTACGATCTACGAAACAACCTGAAAAGTCACGAAGCCGAAAACGAGTGTGCGTAGCCTTCCCGATGATTTGCGGATCGCTTGGTCGCGGCCCTTTTAGCGCATGCGGCAGCGCACGAGGCAGCGTTGCAACCTCAACTCACCTTTTCTATCATACGGACCCCGACAGCAAAATCTTCTTTTCAACCCAACCGGGAGACTAATCCAACATGAAGCTTGTGACGCGCGCGTTTATCTGGTTACCGGTACTTTCTTTGTTCATTCCGAGCACGCTCGTGCGCGGCGCCTTCGCGCACCAGAGAGGCCAACGAAACAATCAACCCTTAACGGCCCGCCTAATTGTGCAGATTCAATATGAGCAGGAAGACAACTCGCAAAATGCCGAGATCAGGACTTCAGCGACGCTCAAGCTGAACCTTTCCTATACGCGTGGCGTGCAGCTTAGCTCGGTTCCCAATCCCAATGGCACGGTGGATATTTTGGAGTTGCCTAACGCTCCTTCCAGCGCACAGGGCGCAATCAACTACACGAGCCAATCTGAATCACATGGCAGCGATACATCGATAGTCGGCTCAGGAGCGTTTGCCGGCAATTACAAAAACCCGGATGCGTTTGTCAGCGCGTTCTGGGCGGACGGGGCTGATGGACTGGACATTCGTCTTGAGTCACATGGCCAGCTGACCGGCCACTGCCACGAAGAGATCATGAGTAACGGCAAGACCCAAAGTCTCGATGATTGCGGCGAAGTTGTCGGGGCCGACCAGGGGTTGGTTGAGCTGGAAAAATTTCAGCCGAATCGCGAAGCGCAAACGCCTGAAGCGAAGTTCAAGACCAGGTTGGGCCTTTCATTTGATCTCATCGCGGCGCCGGCGACCGAAACGGCGGCAAAAACGTACGTCGCTTACAACGACACGACCTGGCGTGGCGGGCAGACCAAGGGAGATGCGAAAGCAGGATACAAAGTTGAATTTGATGGGATCAAACAGTTTCAGCAACCTAATTTAAGCGGCAAGAAGCACCTGATTGTTTCCGCACAGATTGTGCCGGGCGCGCCGGCCGTTAGTCTGCATGTACCTGATTATGGCGCCGGCTCTTTCGCGGGGAAGGTTACGCCTGCTTTAAAGACCAGGAAGTTCGTGTTGATGGGTTTCACAACCTAGTCGCGCAGTTCGGCCAAGGCGCGGAGGGTGTATTGCCGGGCCATCTGTTTGCGCCATTGATAGACGAAGTCAGTATTGTCGAGCGGACGCGCTTTGATGTAGGCGGCTTCGGCGGCAGCCTGAATCTGATCATCGCCTAGTGATTTGCCAATAAGTGCCTGAGCAGCTTCGTTGACTTGAATTGGCGCTGGCGCGATACCGCCGAGGATAATTCTGGCGTCCTTCACTGCGAGCGCGGGCGCCCCGCCCGCATCTGTCTCAAAACTTACATAAGCAGCAACTCCCAGCACCGGAAAATCAAATGCGCCGCGCCGCCGCAGTTTCTGATAGGACGCTCGCCAGCCGTTAGTTGGCGGCAGGTGAATATCGACCAGCAGTTCGTCAGGACGCTTCTTCAGATAATCAATACCATCATCGTTGTAGAATTGGGCCGCATCAATGATCCGTTCGCCGGCTGTCGAAACCACGCGAAACTTCGCACCTATCGCGACCATCACCGGTACGAGATCCGATGATTGAACGGCCCAGCATTTCGAACTGCCGGGCGCTACCCAGCAGACATCGCCGTCTTTCTTCAGGCAGAAGTTAATCGCCTTGCGCCACTCATAATTCTGATCGTAATAGTTGCAACGCGTGTCGAGCAGCAGATTTCCGCCAATCGTCCCCATGTTGCGGAGGATTGGAGTCGAGATAGTGCGGGCGGCATGAGCGATGACCGGATAGTCCCGTTTAATAATTGGATTTTCGACAATGTCTGTGAGCGTCATCGAGGCGCCAATTACCGATCCAGATTTTCCGTCGCCGCTGATCTGGTTCAATTCCGGAAGGCGCATTACCGAGATGACCGTCTTGGGCATCTGCTGCCGCCGCTTCATGTTTGGATAAAGATCCGTGCCGCCGGCAACGAACTGAGCGTCAGGCCCCGTGTCGGCGATA
>JBKPEE010000156.1:0-22461 GCA_046728235.1 Acidobacteriota bacterium | reverse complement strand
GCGTGGGGCGTAAGCCCCACGTAATCGCGTTCCCAGATCGATTAAGCCCGCGGAGCGGGCGACAGCTGTTAGCAGAAAACCACGGGGACGCTCAAATGCTTGATCCCGAGATGGTTAGTTTTGCGAGCTGCTTTAATCATGAGCTGTCGCCCGCCTTCGCGGGGCTCGGCTAATCGTTTTGGGTCTGATCCCGGGGCTTGCGCCCCGGGCTTTATGCTGTCGCGCGCTCCGCGCGCTCTTTCCTGACCCTGTGTAGGTGAGTCAACTATATGATTGCTCTTGAAAGGCCCGATTAATCGGGATTCTGACACCATGAACACTCAATCCACTTACATGCACTGGGCCAAGACGCGTGCGACGGTCAAATATGACCTCGCCCTGAGCGGCATTCTGAATCTGCCCTTTGCAGAGCTTGACGCAAAGATCGAAGACATCGATCTCAACGGCGATAACTCATATGGCTATGGGCCGCTGGTCGACGGCCTGGCCGAGCATGCCAGAGTCCCACCCGAATCCGTGGTCACGATCTCCGGAGGAACTTCGATGGCCAATCACCTGGCTATGGCCGCCGCGATCGACTATGGCGACGAGGTTCTGATCGAGCAGCCGACCTACGAGCCGCTGCTCGCCCTGGCGCAATATTTCGGCGCGCAGATCAAGCGGTTCACACGCCAGGGATCAGACAATTATCGTGTCGATCTGGAAGAGCTGAAGGCAAAAGCAACCTCAAGTACCCGTTTGATTGTGCTCACCAACCTGCATAATCCGAGCAGCTCGCAAGTTGAGGAAGAGACTCTGCGTCAAATCGGGGAGATCGCCAATGACGTGGGCGCGCGCGTGCTGGTCGACGAAGTTTACCTGGAAGCGATGTTCGAACTGGCGCCGCCATCATCGGTCACCTTGGGCCCGCAATTCATCGCGACCAGCAGCTTGACGAAGGGTTATGGATTGAGTGGGCTGCGCTGCGGCTGGATCCTCGCGGCACCTGACCTGGCCCAACAGATGCGTATGCTGCACGATATTTTCGGCTCGCTCGCTCCGCACCCGGCGGAACGGTTGAGCGTGGTCGCGTTGACCAGGCTGGCGCGATTCATCAAGCGAGCAAAGGATATCCTCGAGACAAACCGCGCCGCCTTGAATGATTTTTTTGATTCACGCGAGGATCTGCAGGCCGTTCGATCTCAAATCGGCACGACTTCATTCCCCCGATTGCTGAAAGGCAATGTCGATGACCTTTACGCGCTGCTCACCGAAAAGTACGACACCGCATTTGTTCCGGGACGGTTCTTTGAGTCGCCGCAGCACTTTCGCGTCGGCATGTGTGCCGAGCCGGAACTGTTTGCAAACGGTATCGAGCGCCTCGGCCGGGCACTCGACGAACTCTCTTCATGAAAATCAACGTCATTGGGGGCGGACCGGCGGGCATGTACTTCGCCATCCTGATGAAGCAGGCGCGGCCCGCGCATACCATCACAATCTACGAGCGTAATGGACCCGACGATACCTTTGGTTGGGGCGTCGTATTCTCCGGAAAGACGCTCACCAACCTGAAGGAAGCAGACCGCCCTTCGCACGCTGAAATCACCCGCGATTTTCAAGCCTGGGACAATGTCGACGTGGTTCATCGCGATCAGAAGATCACGATTCACGGAAACAGTTTCTCGGGCATCGCCCGCCTCCGTTTACTGAAGATCCTCCAGGCGCGTTGCGAACAGTTGGGCATTACCATCAACTTTCACAGAGAGGTCTCGGATGTTGCTTCGCTGAAACCGCAATGCGATCTGCTCGTCGGCGGCGACGGAGTGAATAGTCGCGTGCGGCAAGAGTTTGCCGACCGGTTCAACCCAGACTTGAGCGTGCGACCGAACAAATACATCTGGTACGGAACACATCAGCTTTTCCATGGCCTCACCCTGACATTCCGCGAACACCCAGCCGGCGTTTTCGCCGCTCACTCATATAAGTTTGATGGACAGACCAGCACCTTCATCGTCGAATGCGACCCCCCGACCTGGGAGCGCGCCGGCTTTCAAACCATGGACGACGACGCCACGCGCACTTTTCTGCAGGACGTTTTTGCAAGCGACCTCGGCGGCTACCGGTTGCTCTCGAACAACTCAAAGTGGATCAATTTTGTACTCGTCAAGAACGCCCATTGGAGTTTCGATAATGTGCTGCTGCTGGGCGATGCCCTGCATACGGCGCACTTCTCGATCGGCTCAGGCACGAAACTGGCGATGGAAGATGCCATTGCGCTCGCCGAATGTTTCTCAACAGCGCCGGATGTCTCAGCGGCTTTGCGGGATTTTGAACAGAGACGAAAACCGGTGATTGAGGAATATCAGGCTGCCGCTCACGATAGCATGCGGTGGTTTGAAAATGCGCGCGACTACATGCGGCTGTCGCCGTCGGAGCTGGCGTATTCGTTAATGACCCGTAGTGGACGAGTAAGTGATGAGGAACTGCGGAAGCGCGACCCGAACTTCTTCGCGCTGCACGAGCGAACTAACACCCCCAACTGTTTTCGTGCGGGTACGCTTGTTAAGACTGAAGCTGGCTGGGCTCCAATCGAAGATGTCCGGTCCGGAACGTTAGTGTGGACACACAGTGGCAAGTTAAGAAGGGTAATTGCAGGTCAGCGTCGACCACACGTCGGAAAGATGATAGGAATTCGCTTGGTTGGTACTACTGAGACGGTATGGGCGACTGCGGATCAGCAGTTCATTTCCCCCTCTCCGCTTGCGGAGAGGGGGTTAGGGGGTGAGGACGTAACCGACGCCCTCAATTCCTCTCTTCGTGCCGGGACGGGAGAAATCCACAAAAAACTCGGCGGCCGCAGCCAAAACTTGTGGAAAATGAGTCGGGATCTCAGGAGTAACTCAACTCCGGCCGAGAAGATCCTTTGGTCCGCGCTACGTGGGCAAAAAATGGGAATCAAATTTCGCAGACAACATCCGTTAGGCCCGAATTATATCGTTGACTTCTACGCGCCAGACGCAAGACTTGCGATCGAGTTGGATGGGTCTATTCACGACTCCCTGCGATCCGTTTGGTCTGATGGGATCAGACACAGGCAAATTGCAGACGCCGGCGTACGCGTGCTGAGGTTCAGAAACGATCGAATAATCAATGATCTCACAGGAGTCTTGCAAGAGATCCGAGAATTCATTACCCGCTCTCCGCAAGCGGGGAGGGGAGATCGCAGCTCATCCGCGAGGGGAGATCGCGACCCATCTCCACAGATACACTTACTTAAGGCAAGAGAACTTTTTGTCGGGGAACAAATTATTTGGGACGAGTCTGGAAAAACCACCGTCGTCGAATCGGTTAAGTATGCGTGGGCTAATGAAAGAGTCTACGATCTAACCGTAGCCGAAGATCACTCGTTTGTGACTTTGGCCGGCATTGCCTATAACGGACGTCATCACTCGTAGCGTCATTGCGATTTGCTCTCAATCCTTTCGATCCTCATGTACGGACGCAGCACTTCCGGAATCACAATCGAGCCGTCGGCCTGCTGAAAATTTTCCAGCACTGCGAGCCAGGTGCGACCAATCGCCAGACCCGATCCATTCAGCGTGTGCACAAACTCAGGCTTGCCGCCGCCGGCGCGTCGAAAGCGAATGTTCGCGCGGCGCGCCTGGAAAGCCTCGTAGTTCGAACATGAAGAGATTTCGCGAAAAGCATTCTGCGATGGCAGCCAGACTTCGAGGTCGTAAGTCTTGGCGTTACTAAAACCAAGGTCGCCGGTCGACAGGGTAACCACACGATAATGGATACCTAACAACTGCAGGATTCGCTCAGCATCACGCGTCAAACCTTCCAGCTCCTCATAAGAGTTTTCCGGCAGCGAGTACTTCACCAGTTCCACCTTTTCGAACTGATGCTGGCGAATGACGCCGCGCGTATCTTTGCCATAGCTGCCGGCTTCGGATCTGAAGCAAGGCGTGTAGGCAACAAACTTCATCGGCAGCTTCGCGCCGTCGACGATCTCCGACGCGTAGTAGTTGGTCACCGGAACCTCTGCCGTCGGCACCAGATAAAAACCGCGCTCATCTTCCAGCTTGAAAAGATCCTGTTCGAACTTGGGCAACTGGCCCGTGCCGAACAAAGCGCCGCGGTTAACGATAAAAGGCGGCAGCGTCTCGGTATAGCCGTGTTCGCGCGTGTGTAACTCCAACATGAAATTGATCAGGGCGCGTTCCAGACGCGCGCCCGCGCCGTTGAGAATCGCGAATCGCGCGCCGGCAATCTTGGTCGCGCGCTCAAGATCGAGAATGCCCAGCGCCGTCCCCAGATCGACGTGGTCTTTTGGCTCGAAATCGAATTCTGGCTTCGTGCCCCAGCGACGGACTTCAACGTTCGCTGATTCATCCTGGCCAACAGGAACACTCTCGTGCGGAATATTCGGGAGCGTCGAGAGCAATTCCCGCATGCGCGACTCAACTTCATCACGCCTGCGGTCCAGGTCAGCAATGCGATCCTTCAGCTCACCTACCGCCTGGCGGCGGGCGTCGGCCTCGGCGCGTTTCCCTTCCTTCATCAGCGCGCCAATCTCGCGGCTGGCAGAATTGCGTTCGGCATTCAAGCGATCTGATTCAGCAATCACGTGACGCCGCTCCTGGTCAGCGCGGGCGAAATCGTCGAGCGCTTCGGCGGTCATACCGCGTTTCTGCAAAGCCGCGCGCACGACGTCGAGATTCTCTCTCACATAGTTAAGATCCAGCATTCAGTAGGTCCTTTTCATTCAAGGCTCGCAAAACTGCTGATCTGAAAAGCTTTGCCTCAAAAATCAGATTTAGCTCTCTGGTCAGAAGTGTTCCGTTCGTGTTGCTTCGTGTGATTTCGTGGATCGTCCTTGTTTACCGAACGAACAGAAACGATCCACGAAATCACACGAACTACACGAAACTCATTACTACGTCTAATCGACTTTTGAGGCAAAGCCGGCAATTCAAGTGATAGACAGGTTACCCGCCCGTACCTTTGGTTTCATCGTCATGTGCGACTAAGTTCGCGGGAAAAGATCCGGTTCGCTTCTTCCAAAGTTTCCTTCGATCCGACGTCAAACCAGGTTCCCGGCACGCGCCAGACATAAAATGGCAGCCTGGGATACAGCCATTGCACCAACCGCCCCGGCTGATCCGGATTATTTCCTTCGGCGATGTACTGCTTGATCATCGGCAGGACGGATTTCGGATAGTAATACAAAGCAATGCCCGTCAGCGTGCTTTTCGGAGCGGCAGGTTTTTCTTCGAAGAATGTGATGCGGTCGTCTTTGTCGATCTCGATCGCGTTGTACTTTTTGATCTCCTCCAGGTTGCCAACGTCATAGACACCGGTTGCCGGAGCATTACGCTCGCGGCAATAATCGGCAAAAGCGCCGAGAGTTTCGCTGAACAGATTGTCACCACCCACGACGATGATGTCCTCGTTAACCTGCGCCTGATCGACCACAAAATTTATGTCGCCGATTGCTCCGAGCTTATTTGCATCATCGGTTGAGCCGTCATTGAAGATCTTTACCGGTCTCACTTTGTGACCGGTCTTATATTCATTGGCCCATCGCTGGAAGTGATCGCCGAACCTGGCATTGGTGACAATGTAAATCTCATCGATTTCATCGATGGGCATCAAATTATCCAGCACGTGCTCGATCATCGGCTTGCCGGCAACGGGCAGCAACGGCTTTGGCTGGTTGAGCGTCAGCGGATGCAGGCGCGTTGCATAACCGGCGGCTAGAACAATTAGCTTCACATTTCCTCCTTACTCGATCTTGGCACGTGAACCTGGGGTGATGATAAAGCCCTTACAATAAAAGAACCGCCAGGGGAAAGCGAGTCAATGGATAGTGGGTAGTGCCCTAATTTCTGTCTCGGAGTACCGCCTTCAGGCGGAATATCTAAAATGGTCTCCTTCCGCCTAAAGGCGGTACTCCAAACTGGGCACTACCGGATAGTGACTTCCGCGGGCGATCAAAGCTTTGCTATAGTGCGGAAAATTTACAGAAGTATTTTGAGGTGAATAACGTTGACTGAACAAGAAGAATTCGCCGGACGGGCGGCCATCGTTACCGGAGCCACACGTGGCATTGGGCGAGCAATTGCCCTCGAGTTGGCGCGACGGGGCACGAACGTCTCATTCAATTACGCCAAAAGCGCCGCAGCGGCAGCGGCGCTGAAATCAGAGATCGAAAAGCTCGGGGTGCGCTGTTTAGCTTCGCAGGGCGACGTCGCCAACACTGAAGCCGCCGCCGAAATGGTAAAGCAAACCAAAGACGCGTTCGGACAGATCGACTTTCTGATAAATAACGCGGGTATCGTGCGTGACACTCTGATCTTGCGCATGAAGGAAGAAGACTGGGACGCCGTGGTGGATACTAATCTGAAAGGCGCCTGGAATTTTGCCAAGGCAGCGCTGCGCGTGATGCTCAGGCAGGATGGTGGCGGATCGATTCTCAATATAACTTCGATTAGCGGCGTCGTCGGCATGGCCGGGCAATCGAATTATTCTGCTTCGAAAGCGGGGTTGATTGGATTGACAAAGGCGCTGGCGCGCGAAGTCGCCAGCCGTAAAGTCACTGTTAACGCCCTGGCGCTGGGCATGGTCGCAACCGACATGGCCTCGGCGCTCGATGAAAATTATCAGGCGAAGTTGATTGAACAAATCCCGCTCGGTCGTTTTGCTGAGGCGGATGAAGTCGCGCGCATCGCCTGCTTCCTCTTATCAAACGACGCGCGTTACATCACTGGTCAAGTGGTCCAGGTTGACGGGGGGTTGGCGATGTAAGAACCGGTTTCAAGTTTCAGGTTCAATGTTCCAGGTTCGTTAACCAAACTTGAAACTTGAAACATTCAGACAGAGAAGCGCCCCGCCAATCTTGCGACCGGCGAGGCGATAAAAGCAGGGTAGGTTCGGGAACACAGGGATGGCTAGGCACAGACTTGAGAATCGTCGCATAGGGGCGATCCTGTACTTCAAAGGTGGTGCTTATTGACGGCGGTAGAAAGTCTGCGGCGATGAATGAATAAGCTGCCGCTTCGCTTTGTAAAAGCCCTGCCAACCTTCAACAGCCTGTCCTTAGCAATCTCTGTCAAACAACTGAATACGTGAAAAGTACACCCGTTCCTTGTCCGCGTCAAGCAAAAAACCAGAGAATCGTGACAGGTCCGTGACAGAATAGCCCGGACTGCTTGTGCTCTGCTCGGTTATGGACTGGAGCGTAAGCGTGCTCGCTTGCGTCCATGGTAAGCGTGTTCCGCGGTGTTGCAAGCGAGACGCTTGCGCTCCAGCCCGACAAGACTATGGCTTTTTTTGCGCCGCTACTTTCTGTTTCATCCCGCGGGTCCGCGCATTTTCGAAAGCCGATACGCCTGACGCCGCACAGCTTCAGATACGTTGCGGTTTTGAGTAATGGCGTTCAGATCTTTCGTGCGGATGCGCGGCAGTATTTGAATCGCAGTCGCCATCGGCGTGCGCGGATTACGCGCGAGGTTGTGAATGATCGGGTACGAACGGGCCCAGGCGCGATTCAGTCCGATCAGCCGCAGGACTTCATCTGCCACGGCTCGCATCGCGGCAATGTTTTCAACCTCATGCTCCGTGATGCGCGGATTGTGAATCACGCCGCTGGCGACTACCTTGTTTGAGTCGCGGATCAGAATGCCACGCGCTTCACGGTCGCCCTTCAAAGCCAGCTTGACCCGATCCTTCACCGTCATAAACATGATCCGCCGGATTAACGAGATGCGTTCCGGCGAAATGTCTCCTTCGAGTCTTTCGGCGTTGATGACCGCCTGAGCATTGGCCGCGGTCTGCTCGGGCGACTCGACCAGCATCTCTTCAATGAATTCGCGCGCCAGCCAGGTATCATCGATATCGACGTCGGACACCTCGATGTGCTGGGCAATGACCCACGCATCATCGACGGACATGTCGCCGCCGGGAGTTGTCAGCTCGGCATTCTCGAAAAACTCGGCCGCGGCTGCGTTGCCGCGGGCGCGCAACTCCTGGGCGATCTGGCGGGCTCCTCGTTCTTTCTCAAAGAACTCGCGGCGCGTTTCTTTGGCGCGCCGTTCGGCCTCAGCGCTGCGCGCCGGGTTCACCAGAATTCCGTCGATGATCTCAGGCGCTCGAATCAGCCTTTGCTGATTTAGCGCAATCAGCTCGATCAACGAAGCGTTGGACGATGAGCGCGCCAGCAGTGCAATCGCTTCGTCCGGAGTATTTGTGTTCGCGGCGATTGCTTCATGCATCTCTGGACTGGTGGTCGTCAGCGACGCCAGATAGCCGAGCACGGACGGCGCCGTGCTTTCCAGAGACGCTAGTTGCAGGAGCTCATTCGCCTCTTGTGAAGCCAACGTTTCCTGAGCTGCATGAGCTATCGCCGCATCGTTATCGGCAGTCAGATGAACCAGGGCCTCGAGCAGATCCGCCTGTGGCAGCGGCAGCAGGCCGCGGGCGGCGGCTGATCGCGCTGCCGGCGGCGCGTTGCCGGAGATGATCGATTGGACTACGGGGTTGGTTGATGTCACTGGCGATGCTCGAGAAGTCGCCCGCTCGGCAATGGCAAAATCGAAATGCGCGTTAATAAAGATTGAAGTTGTATTGCAGCTCCAGCCACATCGAAACCGGCTTGCCGTCTTTGGTGGCCGGAGTGAACTGAATTCGCTTCGCGGCCTTAACCGCTTTTGAAGTGAGGCCGAAGCTTAAAGCCCGGGTCACAAACACATTCTTCACTGAACCGTCGCTGGCAAAGACTGCCTGCAGCACTACAGTTCCAGTGACTCCCGCACGGCGGGCTGATTCCGAGTAAGTAGGTTCCGGTTTCTCGAGCACCCGCGCCTTGGTCGTCACTTCCTTCCCTTTGAAAACCGGTTCGTCGCCAGCCGGCGCAGTCGCCGCGGAGCCGTCCGGCCTCTCACGACCAGCCGCGCTTTGAATTCCTTTTAGTTGTTCGCGCCACACATCGGCGTCCGGATCGTTCGCTGCCACTTTGAGAAAGTCTTCGAGTGCGGCCATCGATTCAGCATATCGATTAAGCCGGTAGAGAGCCATGCTCTTCGTAATCAAGGCCTGGCCAAATCCCGAGTCGATCTTAAGTGCCTGATTGGCCTCGTCTACCGCCTTCTCGAAATTACCGACGCGCAGGTTCGCCTCGGCGATCGCGTAATGAGGTTCCACGCTGAGATCGCCAAGTTCGATTGCTCGTTGCGCATTCGATACCGCTGGTTCAGCTTCACTTGCCAGAATCAGGGTGTACGCCAGTTTGGCATACGCATCGACAGAGTCCGGTCGGAACCTGAGCAACTGTTCAAAGGCCTGTCTGGCGCGGCCGAACGCAGCACTTTTGTAGTCTGCCAGCCCGAGGAGATACCAGACATCAGCACTATCTCCATGCTCGCGCACTAGTTTTTCCAGGATCTCAATCGCGCCGGCATTGTCTCCCTGATTATAGAGCTCGAGCGCGCGATCGTAACCAGGCGGTGGGCCCGGCTCCTGCGCTCGAACACTCGCAGCCGATGCCAGCAGGATCACTGCGACGATGAGCGCCACTGAATTGGGTAAGCTTCGGTTTTTCATAGGCGATCCAAATGATCTGCGGACGTGATAAGTCTCAAATCGCCCCGTGGCACTTCTTATATTTTTTTCCCGATCCACAGGGACAGGGATCGTTGCGCCCGACCTTTGGTTGATCGCGCACGACGGTTTTCACCTTGCCGGCTTCCTCGCCCGCGGCCGCGGCCCCCTGGTTCGGACCGGTAAAGTTCAACGACGAGCGGCGCGCGGCCCGGCGCCGTTGCAATTCATCCGGTTGTTGCTCCGACACGACCTGCAAATTGAACAGCGAGCGGATCGTGGTGGTGTCAATGCGGTCCAGCATCGCCTGGAACAGATCGAAGCTTTCTTTCTTGTATTCGACCAGCGGATCTTTCTGTCCATAGCCAACCAGGCCAATTCCCTGCTTCAAATGATCGAGCGCCAGCAGGTGGTCTTTCCACTGCGCGTCGATGATGTTCAGCATGATGATGCGCTCGTAGGTGCGCATCGCCTCGGCGCCGATCTGTTTTTCCTTGTCGGCGTACCTGGCCTTCAGTTTCTCCCAAATGAATTCGTCAATTTCTTCGGAAGACGAGTTTTGAAAATCGACTCCTTCGACGTCCGGGTCGAGCGCATAGATAGTGTGTATCTGGACCTTGTAATTCTCGATGTCCCAATCGTCAGGCGACGCATTCGGATCGAGATACTGCTTGGTGAGGTCACCCAGCAGATCACGCGCGACCCCGGTCTCGCCCAGGAGGTACTCGCGCTGATCGGGTTCCTCCATCAACTGGCGGCGCAAGCCATAAATCGTCTCGCGCTGTTTGTTCATGACGTCGTCGTACTCGAGCAGGTGTTTGCGCGTTTCGAAGTTGCGGCCCTCTACGGACTTCTGCGCCGCGGCGATGCGCTTGGAAACCATCTTTGACTCGATTGCTACGCCCTGCTCCATGCCGAGACGCGCCATCAAAGCCTTGACCTTGTCACCGGCAAAGATGCGCATCAAATCGTCTTCGAGTGAAAGGAAGAACCGCGAAGATCCGGGGTCGCCCTGCCGGCCGGAGCGGCCGCGAAGCTGATTGTCGATGCGGCGCGACTCGTGGCGCTCAGTGCCCAGAATGTGCAGGCCGCCGAGCGAAACGACCTCCTGATGTTCCGCCTCGACGATCCGTTTGGCCTTCAGGTATTCCTGCTGCCACTGCGATTCGTTCGCTTCGTCGGGATCAATTTCCTGCTCTTTGAGAAACTCGCGCGCCATGAAGTCCGGATTGCCGCCGAGCAAAATGTCCGTGCCGCGGCCGGCCATGTTGGTCGCGATCGTTACCATGCCTTTGCGTCCGGCCTGGGCAACGATCTCGGCTTCGCGTTCGTGGTACTTGGCGTTCAAAACGTTGTGCGGCACCGCCACCCGCTGCAAGCGGCGCGAAATTAGTTCCGAATTTTCCACCGATACGGTGCCGACCAGCACCGGCTGCCCCTTCTGGTGCAACTGCTGAATCTCTTCGACGACGGCGTCCCACTTTTCAGGCAACGTGCGATAGATCACATCGGGATTGTCCCGGCGGACCATCGGCATGTGCGTCGGAATCACAATCACGTCGAGTTTGTAGGTCGAGTGAAACTCAGCCGCTTCCGTTTCCGCGGTACCGGTCATACCGGAAAGTTTCTCGTACAAACGAAAATAATTCTGGAGGGTAATCGTCGCGAGGGTCTGGTTCTCGCGTTCGATCTTCACGCCTTCCTTGGCTTCCACGGCCTGGTGCAAACCATCAGACCAACGGCGGCCCTTCATCAAACGGCCGGTGAAGTCGTCGACGATAATCACCTCACCATCCTGAACTACATATTGGTGATCGAGTTTGTACAGCGTGTGAGCCTTCAAAGCCTGCTCGACGCAATGAAGCAATTCCATGTTGCCGGGGTCATAAAGATTACCGACGGCCAGGAGCCGCTCAGCTTTTTCGACACCTTCTTCGGTCAACACGGCCGAGTGATTCTTCTCATCAACCACGTAATCGCCGGTCTTTTTATTTTCCTCGAGTTCCTCCCCGCGAATGAGCTGGGGAATGATGCCGTTCGCCTGATAATACTTGTCGGTTGATTCTTCCGATGGACCGGAAATGATCAGCGGCGTGCGCGCTTCGTCGATCAGGATCGAGTCGACTTCGTCCACAATCGCATGATAGTGACCGCGCTGGACGCACGTCGCCAGATCGAACTTCATGTTGTCGCGCAGGTAATCGAAGCCAAACTCGTTGTTCGTGCCGTAAGTAATGTCGGCGGCATAAGCGGTCTGCCGCTCGAAATCATCCATATCGTTCTGGATGCATCCGACTTCAAGGCCGAGGAAACGATAAATCTGGCCCATCCATTCGGCGTCGCGCGAAGCGAGATAGTCGTTGACCGTTATTACGTGAACGCCGCGGCCCGTCAGGGCGTTGAGGTAAGCGGGCAGCGTCGCTACCAGCGTCTTGCCTTCGCCCGTGCGCATTTCGGCAATCTTGCCCTGGTGCAGGACCAGTCCGCCAATCATTTGCACGTCGAAATGGCGCATGCCGGTGGTTCGCTTGCTCGCTTCGCGCACCATGGCAAAAGCCTCTGGAAGAATCTCGTTCAGCGCTCTTTGTTCGCGATACTTGCGATCGTCTTTATCGCGCGCGTCCTTAACCTCGTCGGCGATGTGCGCCTTGAACTGCGCGGTTTTTTCGCGCAACTGCTCATCGGAGAGCTTCTGGACGGCCGGTTCGAAGGCGTTGATTTCAGCAATCACCGGCTTGATGCTTTTTAAGAAACGCTCGTTACTGCTGCCGAAAACTTTAGTTAATACTTTGTCGAAACTGCTCATTTGTTTATCTGTCGACTCTCAAACTTTCTGCCCTATGAGTGCAATTTGAGATTGTACGAGAGCCCTGAGTTGCCAATCAAGCCATGTGTGCGCCTGGTAGTGGTGCAGTTTGATTGGCGAAATGCTTCGACGCGTAGCGTCGAGGTGACTTTAGCCCAGCTCTTTAGATCCGGGGAAACGTCAACAGAACTACCACGTCGCGTCAGCGACGCCTGAATTGCGTCATTTTCAGCCGTCGCTGACCGCGACGGGACGAGCTGCGGAGGGAGGACCCGGCGTTAAAACGCCGGGCTACAGTCATGCCGACGCTACGTCGAAAGCAGTTGAGCAATCCAAGCTGAACCAGTACACCTGCCGCTTTGAAGTGAGGAGATAGTTTGAAACCGGCGTACACAGCTTACGAATCACTTTGCAGGTACCGCTGGAGTCAGGCCTGCGATTTGCGATTCTTCAGAGCCCCACGAATTGAGAAAACGCGCCAACCTGGGGGAATAGCAAATCGCAGGCCTCACCCCACTATTCTACATGTCACACTTGATCCGAAATGCCCGCTGTGGTTGACTAACTTTCCGCTATTGCTTCCGAGTCGCAAAGGTCAATGGTTAAGCGATCCACAGTAATGAAGTTTGGCGGTACCTCGGTCGAAGACACGCGTGCGATTAGCAACGTGGCCGAAATTGTAAAACAGGCGATCAATTCGCACCCTGTCGTAGTTGTTTCGGCGATTAGTGGATTCACCAATGCATTGTTGCGCAGCGTACAAACAGCAATTGACGGTGACGCGCGCGGCGCCAGCAAGTCTTTGGATTCCGAGTTCGAACGGCATCTGGCCATTGCCAACGAACTCTTGACACCCGATCGGCGCGCAACATTTGTTTCAACTCTCGGCGATGCGCGCGGCAAGATCCGGCAATTGCATAAGATCATCGCCGCTCATCCGGTCACCAGCCCGCCGCTGCAGGATGAAATCTTAGCCTACGGCGAACATCTCGCTTCTCAATTACTGGCGGCTGTCCTGATGGATAACGACGTGGCCGCGCGTTACGTCGATGCGCGTTGTTGCATCAAGACTGACGAAGTCTATGGCGCAGCGACGCCGCAACCTGAAACCACCAGGGCGATCAGAAATGAACTCGAGCCATTGCTGAAAGCCGCTCGTGTCCCGGTGCTGGGCGGGTTCATCGGGAGCACCGCCAGGGGCGTGACCACCACTTTGGGCCGCGGAGGATCGGATTATTCAGCCGCGATCGTAGGCGCGGCGCTGGATGCTCGCGAGATTCAAATCTGGACCGACGTAAGTGGAGTGCTAACGGCCGACCCCCGCGTCGTGCCCAACGCCCGCACGATTCCAATTTTGTCCTACCAGGAAGCTGCGGAACTCGCCTACTTCGGGGCCAAGGTACTGCATCCAAAAACAATTCAGCCGGCGATTGACAAGCGCATTCCGGTGCGAGTGTGCAACTCGCGGGCGCCGCTCGAAGAGGGGACACTGATCGTTTCCGAACCGGAAGCGACGCCGCAGACCATCAAAGCCATCGCTCACAAGAACGGAATCACGACCGTCCAGGTAACTTCCGCGCGCATGCTGGGAGCCTACGGTTTTCTGCGCGCATTGTTCGAAGTGTTCGATCGGCACCATACGGCTGTCGACGTGGTGACGACCTCAGAAGTCAGCGTTTCGCTTTCGATTGATGATGCCAGCAGCTTACCTGAATTAGTTCCGGATCTGGAAAAGTTGGGCACCGTCGAGGTCGAAGAACACCGCACGATAATCTCGGTAGTGGGCGAAGGGTTGCGCAACACGCCGGGGATTGCGGCGCGTGTCTTTTCCGTAATCCAGGACATTAACGTGTCGATGATTTCCGTCGGGGCCTCGAGCGTGAATCTTACGTTTATGGTGGACGAGCCGCAGGCGATCGAAGCCATCACCCGCATGCATCGCGTCTGTTTTGAAGAGCAGGATTTTAAGCCGGCTTCGATTGAAGCCACCGTCCTGGCCTGACTTTGCGGCTTGGCGCCTTTGCGTGAGAGCTTACGATCCATTTCACGCAGAGCGGCCTTGCCTCAAAAGTCGGCGAAGCCGACGAATGAGAATAGCCCACCGATTCATCGGTGGGGTTGGATGGATGCATCGCCGTAGTCCGTGAAACGGACGGCTGAATCATAAATGTTCTACGTCCATCGGTTTGTCAGTCGTCCGCTTCGCGGACTGCTTGGATCTATACCTGGTAACCCAGCGCTAAAGCGCTGGGCTATTTTCGCTCCGTCCGCTTCGCGGACGAGAACAAGACTAGTCTTGAGGCTCAGCGCCGGCAAAGGCGCAAAGGAGTGCAAAGTCATCCTGATGATTGATGTTTTCCGGCTCACACGCGAACTCATCGACATCCCGTCGGTCACGGGCGACGAATTTCAGATCGGCACGTCGCTGGGCGAACTGCTGGTAAGACTCGGCTATCATGTCGAGTTGCAGGATGTTTCTGACGAACGATCGAATATCATTGCGACCACGGAAGCAGCGCCGCGGGTGGTGCTGTCGACACACATGGACACGGTGCCGCCGTTCATCGAATCAAGCGAAGATGACGAATTCATTTACGGCCGGGGCGCATGCGATGCAAAAGGAATCGTGGCGGCGCAGATCGCTGCGGCGGAAGCACTACGAGCGGATGGCGTACAGGAGATCGGCTTGCTCTTCACTGTGGACGAGGAAGTCACGAGCGCGGGGGCAAAGCTGGCCAATGAACATCCCATCGCGGCTGCATGCGAGTACCTAATCAATGGCGAGCCAACCGACAACCGACTCGCAATTGGGACCAAGGGTTCGCTACAGGCGACAATCTCGACGACGGGGCGCGCGGCGCATTCCGCTTATCCTGAAGCCGGCGAATCAGCCATCGAGAAGTTGCTCGACGTGCTGGATAATCTTCGTAAGCTGGACTGGCCGAAGGATAACGTTTTCGGCGAAACTACCTGCAACATCGGAATAATTGCCGGCGGCAAACGCGCCAACGTAATCCCGGATGCTGCCGAGGCTACGATCCAGATTAGGCTGGCCTCTGAGTCGAGTGCAGTCCGAAGTTTGTTTGAAGATGCGATTGCGGGTCGCGCCACGATTGATTACAAGTCGGTTCATGATCCTGTGCGACTGCTGACCATCGAGCAGTTCGACCAGATGGTGGCGCGATTCACGACCGACATTCCGTATCTATCGAACTGGGGTAAACCGTTGTTGATTGGGCCGGGATCGATTCTGGTCGCTCATACCGATGGCGAACGCGTCCGGAAAAGTGAGTTGCTCGCGGCAGTAGAAATCTATAGCAACTTAACGAAAAGGCTTTTGGGTGAGTCGTAGGACCGGGGCGGCAAAGTACCCAACTGCTGGGTATGGAATGTAGTTACGATCCCCGAAATCACACGAACCGGCACGAAACCGAACTGGATTCGTGTTTGTTCGTGTGTTTTAGTGGATCATTCCATGGACTAAACCGAGAGACGAGTTACGACATCACTCAGCATCGCGGTTGGTTGAGGCAATGAAAATCGGATTAATCGGTTATGGCGCGATGGGTCGCCTGGTTGGCGATCTCGCAGTCGCGCGCGGTCACGAGGTGACTCTAAAGATTGACATTGCCGATGCCAACCAGAGCGTTGCAGATCTCGCCGAGAGGCTGCGCGCTTGCGACGTCGCCATTGATTTTTCCATCGCCGAGGCCGTGCCGAAAAATGTCGAAGCCTCAGCCCGCGCCCAAACACCACTGGTCGTTGGCACGACCGGATGGTTGGCGCAACTCGACGCAGTACGGCAAACAGTTGAGCAGCATGAGGGCGCGTTGATTTACGGCGCAAATTTCTCTGTCGGGGTTCAGATTTTTTATCGTGTGGCCGCGCGCGCGGCTGAGTTATTTCGCCGCCTGGCGGATTATGATGGGTTCATCGAAGAGGCACATCACAAACGAAAACGTGACGCGCCTTCCGGGACGGCGTTGAAACTCGAGGAGGTCGTTACGCAGAATCTTGGTCGCGGCGTTGCGGTTTCGTCGACGCGTGCCGGTTATATTCCCGGAGCACATCGGCTGGGATTTGATTCTGTGTCCGACCAGATTCGCATCACTCACGAAGCGCGATCGCGCGAAGGATTTGCCGCCGGAGCTTTGATGGCAGCTGAATGGATCGCTGGACGCAAGGGTGTTTACGAATTCTCAGAAGTGTTTGACGAGATTGTGGCTTCGCTCAGGTAATCCTATATTGAAACAATCCGCTCGTGGCCGAGCGAAACGAGGGCTGAATTATGACTATGAAGGTTGATTGGATGCGCGGGTGCGCTACGGCTTTGGTGACGCCATTCACAGCGGATGGCGCGATTGATGAAGATCGGATGCGCGCGCTGGTCGACCGGCAAATCCGCGGCGGTGTCGGGTTGCTGGTACCCTGCGGCACCACCGGCGAAAGCGCAACCATGTCTGAAGAGGAAGACGCGCGGGTAATCGGGCTGACCATCGAGGTGGCGCGCGGACGCGCGAAGGTAATCGCGGGGGCCGGCAGCAATTCAACTGCCGCTGCGATCGAATACTCTCAGCGGGCGCGTGACCTTGGCGCGGACGCCCTGTTACAGGTCGCGCCCTACTACAACAAGCCGACACAGGAAGGCTTGTACGCGCACTTTAGCGCCATCGCGCGAGCAGTGCCTGATATGCCTATCATGCTTTACAACGTGCCGGGCCGAACCTCTTCAAACATTGCCGCGCAGACCACGCTGCGACTGGCGCGCGATTGTGAAAACCTCGTGGCCATCAAAGAAGCATCGGGGAATCTTTCGCAGATTATGGAAATCTTGCGAGAACGGCCCGCAAACTTTTCCGTTTTGTCAGGTGACGATGCCGTGACCCTGCCATTAATCGCTTTGGGCGCTGAGGGAATTGTTTCCGTGGCCTCGAATGAAGTGCCGGACCTGATGTCGCAAATGACCAGTTTGGCGCTCGCAGGTAAATGGGACGAAGCGCGGCGTCTGCACTTTCGCTTGCTGCCGTTGATGGAAACTAATTTCATCGAATCAAGTCCTGGTCCGGTCAAGGCGGCGATGGCGATGATGGGGTTGCTGGAAGAAAATTTCCGTCTGCCGCTGGTGCCGATTACGGAAAAGAGTCGGTCGCGCGTGCGGGAAGTCATTAAGGAACTGGGTCTGCTTGAGATCGAAAGTGCCGCTGCTTAGTGTCAGAACCGCCTGCGGTAGCGGGCGGGCCCGAATAGATGAACGGCGCATGAAAATGAATACAGGCCCGCTTCCGGTACCGGGCGGGCCCAAATAGATGAACGGCGCATGAAAATGAATACAGGCCCGCCCGCTACCGCAGGCGGTTCCGACGCTATGTCACTACGTGAACGAATGGAGAAACTTGCCGATCGCCATGGCGGCGAATACTCTCACGACGATTTTGCTCTCTTTAATGAATTCAAGGCCGCTCTCAATCATGGCGAGATTCGCGCGGCCGAACGCGACGAGACTGGAAAGTGGCGCACCAACGCGTGGGTAAAGCGCGGAATATTATTGGGCTTCCGGATGGGCGTGATTGTCGATATGTCTCCGGCCGATCGCAGTTTGCAGTTTCTTGATAAGAACACTTATCCCATCAGAAGCTTTTCGATTGATGATCGCGTCCGGATTGTGCCCGGCGGATCCAGTATTCGCCATGGTGCCTTCATTGCTCCCGGGGTTGTTTGCATGCCGCCCATGTTCGTCAATGCCGGCGCGTATGTCGATGAAGGCACGATGATCGACAGTCACGCGCTGGTGGGCTCGTGCGCGCAAATCGGCAAGCGCGTGCATCTTTCGGCCGCGGCCCAGATCGGCGGCGTTTTGGAACCCGCCGGCGCTATTCCGGTAATCATCGAAGATGACGTGATAGTCGGCGGCAACTGTGGGGTCTTCGAAGGAACAATCGTGCGCGCGCGCGCGGTGCTCGCTTCAGGCACGATTATTACGGGCTCGACGCCGGTTTTCGATCTGGTGCGGGAAACAATCTATCGACGCAGTCCCGAGGCGCCGCTCGAGATCCCTGCCGGAGCAGTCGTGGTTCCCGGCTCACGCGCTATTCAAACCGACAAAGGCCGCGAATGGGGATTGTCTCTCTACGCTCCGGTGATCGTGAAGTATCGCGACGAGAAAACGGATGCGGCGACGCAGTTGGAGGAAGCGCTGCGTTGAGCTCATTCCAGCCACCCCCGTTTCTCCGCGGTATAGAAAAGAGCATGATCCGGAAGATCTCGGATCGCGCGCAGCCGGGCAGCATCAGTCTCGGCCTCGGCGAGCCTGATCTGCCGACGCCGGACGTGATCGGGCGCGAAGCAGTACGGGTCATCCAGGAGGAAAAAAGCGGATATACATTGCAGGCCGGCTTGCCGTCATTGCGCGAACGCATCGCCGGTGACTATCCGCACATGAATCTTTCAACTGATCAGGTGATTGTCACCGCCGGATCGCAGGAGGCACTCTACTTAATCCTGCACACGCTGGTGGAAGCAGGCGACGAGGTGCTGATACCGAATCCCGGCTTTATCCCGTATCCCATCATCCTGAAAATGATTGGCGCGCGCGTGAAAACGTACCGGCTGCCGGCGAAGAATGACTTCAGTTTTGACGCCGACGACTTCAAAAAGCAGATTACCGCAAAGACCAAAGTGGTAATCTCGATTAGTCCGTCGAATCCCACCGGGCGTGTGTTATCAAAGGCAGAGCTGCAACAGATGGCTGCGGCGGTTACGGCCAGCGGATCGCAGGCCTTCATCGTCAGTGATGAGATTTATCGGGAGCTTTATTACACACCTGAACCTCCCGCATCGATCTCGGAATTTTATCCGCGCACAATTGTCGTCAGCGGCCTCTCAAAATCGATGCGCATGACGGGTTGGCGCCTTGGGTGGCTGGCTGGTGACGCCGAAGTAATGCGCGCCGCGCTGGTCCTACATGGATACGTGGTGACCTGTGCGTCAAGCATCTCGCAAAAGGCGGCCCTGGCCGCGTGGACTGATGAAGCCGCCGCGGCGCGTGAAGAGTATCGGGCAATCTTTCAGCGCCGGCGCGATCACCTGCTCGGGTTGCTGCGGCGAGAACTTGATCTGCGCTGTGTCACTCCCGAAGGCGCATTCTATATCATGGTTGACGTGAGCAAACACGGCGATGAGATGAAAGTTGCTGAAGCAGGACTGGAAAAAGGTGTGGTTACGATTCCGGCCGCGGCATTTGGTGACGAAAGCAAAGGGTTCCTGCGCATTTCATTCTGCGCCGATGAAGAGCGGCTAAGTGAAGGCGTAAGACGTTTGGGCGAGGCGCTGAAGTCACTGTGAGGTCAGTACCATCCGCGTCAGCGGATGGATCAAGGGCTCAACCTCAACGTGAGTGGTGGTCCCATCTGCTGACGCAGATGCTACTGACTCCATTACGATTATGGGCAAAAAATTTCGCGTGGGTATTCTGGGCGCCACCGGCGTAGTCGGGCAACGCTTTATTCAACTCTTGCAGCACCATCCGCAATTCGAAATAACTGCGCTGGCAGCTTCCGATCGATCGCAGGGGAAAACTTATGCTGAAGCGTGTACGTGGCGTCTGGCTGGCGACATGCCCGGCGGGGTCAAGTCGATTGCCGTGCGGCCCCCGGCGCCCCCGCTCGACTGCGATTTTGTTTTTTCCAGCCTGCCCGGCGAGATCGCGAAAGACGCAGAAGAAAATTTTGCCCGCGCGGGTTATCCGGTCATCAGCAATTCTTCTTCGCATCGCATGGCAGCCGACGTGCCGCTGCTGATTCCCGAAGTAAATCCTGATCATCTCGGGTTGATCGAGGTACAAAGAAAGCAGCGGGGATTCGATCGCGGCTTCATCGTCACTAACCCAAACTGTTCGGCGATTGTGATTGTCATTGCCCTGGCGCCGCTGCACGCGAAATTCGGCGTTACATCCTGCATCGTCACGACCATGCAGGCACTTTCCGGCGCCGGCTATCCGGGGGTTGCCTCGCTGGACGCGACCGACAACGTCATCCCTTTTATCGGGGGAGAAGAAGAAAAGATCGAAGCTGAGACTTTGAAGTTGCTCGGCCGCTTTCAGAACGATTCGATTCAAGAGGCTGAGATGAGCGTTAGCGCCCAATGCAATCGTGTGAATGTGAGCGACGGACACTTGGCGTCGATCCGAGTGAAACTTTCGCGCGCCGCTTCTACGGATGAGATTCGTGAAGCATTTTCGACTTTCACTTCTGACCCTCAGCGATTGCAACTTCATTCCGCTCCTGAACGGCCGATCATCATCCGGAATGAAAAGGATCGGCCACAGCCAAGGCTCGATCGCGATTTGGGAAATGGAATGAGCGTAACTGTTGGGCGAATCATGCCGGACCGGGTCTTCGATTACCGGTTCGTGGCCCTGGGACACAACACCATCCGTGGCGCTGCCGGCGCTGCGATTTTGAATGCGGAGTTACTGGCGGCCACAGGAAACTTGTAGGAGTTACCCCGAGTGACTTCCGTTGCTGTCATCTGTACCGCAAATCGATGCCGCAGTGTAATGGCGCATGCGATTTTTATCGACGAGACGGGCAAGAGGTCTTTGCCTGTTGACATCTATTCAGCTGGGATCCTTGATTTCTCACGCCAACCGCCCTTGACCGAAACCTTAAGGACCTGTCTTAAATTCGAAACGCCGCCACCCAAAAAGACGCCCACCTGGGTGCGTCAGCTTCCGCTCGATTCAATCAATCGATTCCTGGTGATGGAAGAGGATCACGCCGACGCCCTTATGAAGGAGTATGGAGTCTCGCCCGACCGCATCAGCCTGCTTGGCACTTTCGATCCGCAGCACCGCGGAGCGGAGATCGCCGATCCTTTTGGTCAGAGCGACGAGGTCTACAGAAATTCTTATCTGCTGATTCGTGACTGCATTATTGGCTATCTGGATTCGAGTGATTACCTGACACCCATGCCGTAATCACCTGCTTCAATTCGTCCAACTGATTATCAAAGAAGTGGCCCGCGCCTTTGATGATGCGCAACTCAACTTTGGCATGCTTTGAGATGCGATCGACCAGTTCCTGTAGGCGATTGACGTTACCGTACTCGTCGTGCTCGCCGTGAACGAACAGAATGGGTTTGCGGCAATTCTCTAAGAAACTGAAATCATATTTATCGACAGGCGCACCAATGGCAATCAGGCGTTTGACCCGCTCGTCCACCATCCCGACTTCCAGGCCCACGCGGGCACCAAAGGAAAATCCGCACAACGTAATCTGCTCCTCAGGATAATTCTCTGCCAGGTAATTCAGACCGGCGCGTACGTCTTCCTGTTCACCCCGGCCTTCGTCGTGCTCGCCGGTGCTTTGCCCGACGCCACGAAAGTTGATTCGCAAGACTACGAGGCCTGCGTCATTCAACGCGGCCGCCGCGCGAAACACGACTTTGTTATGCATGGTGCCGCCGCCGAGCGGATGAGGGTGCAACACCAGCGCTACCTCCCGGCGCGGGGCGCGCGGCTCTTTCAGAATCGCTTCGAGCCGTCCATGCCCAACCGGAATGAAGAGGTTTCCTGCGGGATACATAAGCTGCGATTGTCATTTTCGCTCTGCGAGTTGTCAAAGCACCACTGCAGAACCGGAAAATGGACAGGATTTACGGAATTAACCAGCTTTGCCTCAAGAGTCTATGTATTGAACGCCTGGAGCGGGACTGCTTTGTCGCCGTGTAGCGGCGAATGAATTTAGCCCGGCCTTTCAAGGCCGGGACCCGTGACATCAGCGGATGCGCGTCGCGTTAGCGACGCTTGGACATGCGATTTTCATGCGTCGCTAACGCGACGCGGTTCGATTTTCGGTCCGTGACCGGGCCTTGAAAGGGCAATTATATAGTTGAGTGACCATGACGATGCCGCGAAACAGCGCGCGGAGCGCGCGACCGCATAAAGCCCGGGGTGAGCGCAGCGAACCCCGGGAAAACGAGACAATGAATTTCCAAGCCCGCGGAGCGGGCGACAGCGCTTACCTTACGGCTGTCGCCCGCTCCGCGGGCTCGGTAAATCTTTTGCATCTGTCCCCGGG
>JBKPEE010000155.1:0-18170 GCA_046728235.1 Acidobacteriota bacterium | reverse complement strand
CCGCACACCTGAGCCGCGGACGTAAACTTTGAAGAGCAAACCCGTATAGTAATCAAGCCCGGACACGTCGCCGAGGTCTATCTCAAACGATTCACCCAGGCCAAGTGCCTCGATCGCGCTCCACGTCTCTTCCAGGGATTCGAGTGCGGCTCTCGAACGGTCATTGGTAATCACTTCCCTGGCTTCCTTGAGAATAGGCCGCTTGCCCGCCAGCCGCGTCACCTGCACAAAGAGATCTCTTTCGCGCGCATTCACGCCCAGCGCGTCGAGCAATTCAGTTAACCCGGAGGTGTCGCGAAGATCGATCAAAGAACGGAGACGCTCGCGTGAATCCTCATTCAGCCCCAGATGTTCGGCGATGCCGTTGAAAATTTCCACGTTATTGATGGTGATGCAGTAGCTGAGTTCGAGGCCCAGCCGTTTTAGCGTTTCGACGAGAATCGCGAGCGGTTCAATGTCCGCGGCAAGCCCGTACGCGCCGATTAGCTCGCAACCCAGTTGGGTGGTTTCGCGCCGCCATTCAGCCTTGGTCCGCGGGTGTTGATGAAAGACCGGAGCGACGTAACATAAGCGGAGCGGTCGCGGCTTCTCTGCCAGCAACGTCGCGCAAGCCCGCGCAACTGACGACGTCACGTCCGGACGCAGGGCGAGCAACCCGCCATCTGCATCGACGAACCGAAAGCTGGTTTGCGCTTCCGCCGCGCCCATTCCCTGCTCAAACAGCGAGTAGTAATCAATTGTGGGCGTGGATATCTCTTCGTATGACCAACCGGCAAAGACCGAAATTGCGCAGTCCTCAACCGCGCGCCGGCGACGAGCCGCTTCACCGACGTAATAACGCAAACCGCTGGGAATTCTCGAAAGGTGCACTCGTAGTTCTTTCGCTAAAAAGCAAACCCGCTGCCTGACTCCTGGTCACTGGCAGCGGGTTTCGCGAGAATTATAAATACCGGAACTAATCTTCGCGCATGAACACAGCCAGCGGGCAGCCATGGTGGTGCCAATGATGATGCCCGTTGCTGTGATGCGTAATCATTACGCGAGTTTTATAAACCAGAGCTGGACCATTGTCAAACGAATAAGTGATATCTTAGTTGCACTTCGGTTGGTTGAGTGAGCGATCCACGAACCCACACGAACAAACACGAACCTGACTTTTCGTGTTATTTCGTGGATCGTACCTGAACTCAGGTTCGAATTCGCAACTTCTTCACGGCCGGACGCCGCCACTAGCCCCCGGGAATGTATGGCCGCGCTTGCACAATATAGATTTCACCTTTCATGAAGGCCCATTCGATGTCCTGATCCTTTCCGTGAAATACGGCTTTGATCTTTTCGGCTGCCGCCGCCAACCGGCGCACGACATCATCTGTCAGTACCACGCGCTCCCCGCTGATGGGGATTTCCCTAATCCCGCCATGCTCATCAAATGTCAACAGGCTATCTTCTTCGGAACGCGTTAACACCTGTACCGAATTGGCTATGGGCCGAAACACAACCTGCTCGGCGATTCGCTGCCCTTCAACCACGCGCATACCCAGACCGCGCTTGGCGCTGATATAAATCGACCCTCTGTTAATCGCGTCGGGCTGGCGATTGAAAGGATCAGCCGTAATCATCACCCCGGAACTTTCTGAGTTGATTCCTTCCTGAACCAAAACGGCCATGTAGATCTTTGTATGATCGATGGCGGCGCGCTCACGTGCCTCATATGCCTCAAAGTTCCAGACTGACGCCCAAACCGTCTTAATCCCTTCGATCAATTGATCGTCGGATTTAAGATTCGGCATGGTCGTGTAGAGCCCGGCGCCGTTGAAGTTGGGGAGGTCTTCACTGTTTGTCGAGCTCCGCGCAAACACCCCTTTGCCCGGAAACTCGGCATGGTAGCGACGCAGAACCTCGGCCCGCAGATGCGTGTTCACAATTCCCTTTTGGAAATTTTCGCGCACCCGAGTCAGGTAGGCGCGACGATACGCCGGGTCGTGGACGAATTTCTGATCGTTCAGCATCGCATAGATAGCGTCGTCCAATTTGTTTTCGCGCAGGAACTGATCGTAATAGAAAAATGGAATGGTGAATCCGGGAGGCACGGTGAATCCGGCAATACGCGCGTGAATTAACTCGCCCAGGTTCGCTGACTTTGCTCCATACGCAATGACTGACGTGGCTCGCTGTTCGTTCAAACCTGCAATTCGTGTCACCGACAAGTCGCCGCGCGGCTTCATCAGATCAAGTCGCTGCTTCAAACGCTTCTGATATTCATCAAGTTCGCTGTTGTCCGCCTTCCTGATCGAATAGTTATCGCGGCGCGCATCAAACTCTACCCACCAGCCGTTGTATTCTTTCAGCAGCTCCTGCGCGTTTTTGATGTAAACGTTTGGTATGCCCCACCCCTTTGCCAGCAGGTTGATATGCGATAACGGCGTGGAGGGTTTGGTAGTGATGATGCCGGCCACCGGCGGCAGCTGCACCGGCACTTCATCGAGCACCAGAATTTCGTTGAACCCTATCTCGACATGCTCATCCAGTTTCGGAATGATGTGAACGCGACCCAGGCCCCTGGCGACGTTCAACGGCTCGTACGCCTGGTTTCGCGAGATCTCTGTCTGCAGTACCCGAGTTAGTCCCAAATTTGCGCTCGCTTCGTCCTGGCGCGTCGAATTTGGCTTGAACGCAACGGCCGCAAAAAATGTCTTATTGACGACATCGGACGCGAGTTTGATTTGGTCAGCCGGAACCAGATCCCCTTCCCAAAACTCGAAGGTCCATTTTTGCACCGGAGTTTGATAGGCGATGGTCCCCAGAATGAAGCGGCGGTTTGGTTTCAGATAGTTGTTCTCGAAAAACTCCTGGCCGCGTTCGAGCGAAAGATAGGTGCCATTAACAAAATCTTTGTGGAATTTATAGAGTTTCGTGTTGACGTAATAGATTCGATTGTTGCTCTGGCGATCGATGACGAACAAGACATGCGGCAGAGCATAAGGGGTGTCCTGATCGTAGGTCACGGCCAGCGAATCGAATTCGGTGCGCGAATGGACCGCCGGCAGAGAGCGCGGCGCATCAGCGGCGGAACTGATATGACCGGGTGACCAAATAATCGCGGCCGCAGTCAGGATTAAGCCAGCCACGCCGTACCGTCGATTTCTCGTCAAACGTCCTGCTTTCGTCATTGCTCAAACCGCTTGCGGCGCTTCAGACTTGAGTAATTCTATCAAATCATCAATGTGCCTGGTTTCGGTCAAATAACTGTTGACGTTCACGCGCAGAGCGCGACGTCCCTGAAGGACCGTCGAGGGAAAAAAGGCCTGGCCGCCGCGTTCGACGCGCTGTTGCAGATTTTGTTGTACCCGATCCTGATCTGCCAAAGGCCTTGCCCGCACGTCAGCCGGCAAATATCGAAAACAACAGACCGCGGTCTCGATTTTCCCCGTGCGCTCAAAATCCGGCAGAGCATCCAACTGCGCCGCCAGATACTGCGTCAATTCGATGTGCCGCTCGACAGTTTCGCTGTATCCGGCTTTGCCCATGAATTTGAAGCACATCCAAAGCTTGAGCGCATTGAAGCGCCGCGTTCCCATCTGTCCGTAACGGAAGAAGTCATATTCCGCGTCAGAGAAACCCCGATCCTCACTCAGATACTCCGGCGACATATCAAAGGAATTCCGCAGCACCTGGCCGCCGTCACGCACGAGCGTCGCGCCGCATGAGAATGGAACAAACATCCATTTGTGAGGATCGAATGTGATCGAATCAGCCAACTCAATTCCGCGCAGCTTCTGATTGTGTTTATCTGAGAAAGCGAGCGCGCCACCGTAGGCTGCATCCACATGAAACCAGCAGTGGTGTTCAGCTGCGAGCTCAGCTAACTCCGGCAGCGGATCGATAACGCCTGTCGACGTCGTGCCGGCTACGCCTACGATGCCACATGGCCGGCGACCCTCGTCCAGGTCCTCCCGGATCGCCGCTCTTAAAAGATCCAGTCGAATGTGAAACCGATCATCAGTAGCGATCTTGCGCAGGCTACCGCGGCCCAAACCCAGAATATCCAGACTCTTTTCCACTGAATAATGGCATTGGTCGGAAGCGTAGATGGCCAGCGCCGTTCCGCCTCGGCCGCCCTCATGAATCATCGCGGGAAGGGCCCGATCACGAGCGCATTTCAGCGCGATTAGATTCGCTTCCGATCCTCCGCTCGCCAAAACACCAAACGCCTCGCTGCGGTAGCCAATTAATTCGCATAACCATCTAATGACTTGCGATTCAATCATCGCGGACGTTGGGCCATTGCGCCATGCGCCGGCGTTTTGATTCAGTGAAGAGCACAATGCGTCCGCCCAGACACCGATCGCCAACGGCGTCGGATTGAACTGGCCGAAGTAACGCGGGCTGGGAACCTGCTGGGCATGCGGCGCGACATCACGAGCAAACTGCTCGAGGACCTGTGCAGCCGGCATACCGGCGATTGGCAAGGGCTCATCAAAAAGTTTCTTAAGGTCATCAGGGGTTATGCCGGAATTAACGGGCGCTGAATCGAGCCGGGCCGCATGTTCCGCAACCAGCTTTGTCACCGCGCGTCCGAGCGTCTCATGTTGCTCGCTAAGTGATTCAGTAGTCATGTTATCTTCAATACTCTTTTGGATCGGCGCCGGCAGAGTCCCGATTTTATCGGGACGGCGACGGCGCTTTGGATCGGCGCACTCAAGATCGCGCACCAGATGCCGCGTGACACATCGACCAGGTCATTACCAGATTCTGTAACGGCTGATCTAACCAGAAGCAGCAAAGAAATGGAAACGAGAATTGAAGAGTTTGTCAGCGCGCTTGCGGCACATGCACCTGACTTTGCGATTGAGCTGCAGGCCGAACAGATCGATCGCTTAACTCGTTATTACGAACTGCTGATGAAATGGAATGGCCGCCTGCATCTGGTGGCTCCTTGTTCACCCACCGATTTCGCGGTGCGGCATGTTCTCGAATCATTAATGATGCTGAAGCATCTTCCGATTGCCGCCGCGGTAACTGACGTCGGCTCGGGCGGAGGATTGCCGATCATTCCTTGTTTGCTGGTCCGGGATGACCTGCAGGCCTCGCTAATCGAATCCTCCAAACGAAAAGCTGTTTTCTTAAGTGAGGCGTTGCGCACTCTGGAACCTGTCGGGCGCGCACAGGTGATTGCTGCCCGGTTTGAGGAGACACCAGCGCCGCGGCCAGGGTTCGTATCATGCCGGGCTCTCGACCGGTTCCGAAACCTCGTCCCCGCGCTGATGTCATGGGCCGGACCGCAGGCGACCTTTCTTTTCTTCTGCGGCGATGAGCTTCGCGCGCGCTTTGAGTCAATGTTGCTACGGCCGAAAATCGAGCGAATCCCTCATTCTCACGGCCGGTTTCTGGTGATGGGCTGCCGGAAGAATTCGAGCGCCCAGCCTGCAAACGGATAAACGTCCCTTCTCGCCTAACATTTACCTTCAACACGTTTTCGGTGGTAGGCGACGTGATTCCCACGGACTTGCGGGACCCGAGGGGGGTTACCTTTGGCGAGCTAAAGGCGAACTTCACCGTGACGAACGCAGTGCCTGAGCCGGCAACACTCACTCTGTTGGGATTGGGATTAGCGGGAATGGCGGCGAAGTTGCGTCAACGCCGAAAGCGGAAGGCTGAGTAACGTTCCGGGTTTCACCTTTAGGCGGCAGCAGAGTCAGGTAAGCCGCCTGGAGGTAGTACCCTAATTTCTGTTCGGAGTACCGCCTTCAGGCGGAATGTCTAAATGGGTGTCTTTCCGCCTAAAGGCGGTACTTCAAACTGGGGCAGTACGCGCCTGAACGCCGTACTCCCTCACTTCACTGTCACTGAAATTACCTGCTGGCCGGTGATGACGAACTCCGCGGCCGGCAACTCTCGCTCATAAACCTGAGAAAGCTGCAGCGATGTATAACCGCCAGACGTCCTCTCGCTATTGAGTGTGGCAACCACCGACGGCGGCAGATTCGGCAGTTCATTCGATCCAATCACCACGCCCGGCGCTGGACGCAAGAGTCTCAAATATAAACGATCGTTCTTTTTTGTCTTATTAATCGCCTCTACCAATTGCTTCAGCTCGCGAGGCACAAAAGACTTCGACGAAGATGATTCCTGCAGGGTGGCCCCGTCGCCAACCATGATGGTCAATTGGCCGGCCGGCGCATCGTCCGGTATCTGCACCGGAATTCGCTCGATAAACTGCTTGCCGGAATCGGCGCGCACGTAGGCCTCGATCTCCAGCTTCTCTCCGCGCGCAACTTCGGTGCGGTCCAGGGAAATCCGTTCCAGCGTTGCCGCATTCTTTTCTTCGCTGGACGTGACATCGATGGTGATGCCTTTGATGTTCACGTTATCAAAGCCGCTGCTAAGCAGCGTCTGGGTCGGAGCCGCAATCGAACCAGCCGCCATGAGCGCGGCGTTGATCGCAGAGAATCTCCGCTGCACCGCAATGGGTGCCTGGCCATCGACGTTGATAGCTCCATTTATGCTTATGGTCGCTTCGCCGACTGAACGTTCACGCGCGGCGATGCTATTGAACACTGTCAGATTCAAGAGCAACGGCGTCAAAAATTCATCGCTGACTACTTCAAAATTGAACTGTTCGTCCTGGCCGCGACTGGTGTGCAGGTTTAGCTTGACCGGTATCATCCGCGAAGCATGACCCAATTGGCCAAAAATTCCCGTGGCCCGATCCTGTGAGATAGAACCAACCATCCGCCCCGGCACCGCAAGTTTGAATGAGTTGAAGGTATTCGGAATTACCGTGACGACCGAGCCTTCCGTCATCGGCATGTCGGCGCCGCCCAGACTCAAAAACGGATGGCCGAAGGCGTAGATCTTTTCGCCGTCGCGATACGTGACCGTTCCGGCAGCGGCTATGGAATAGTCGCCGCGCGCCAGTTCGACCGAAACCGAGGCGCCGGGCGTCAATGTCTTTTCATCGAATCTTTCGAGTGGGGTTATCTTGCCGGCGCCACCCACTCCCGAAACAGGCAATAATCCACTCGCGCTTAATTGCGTCGCGAACATCGACAAAGTGTCCTGTTTGATACCACTGAAGACGACCGGCGTGGCGATTGGTTGAATCTGCTGGCCCATCAGAGGAGCGAGCGGAGAGTTCGTCGCCACAGGCGCCACCAGCGAGGTGGCCGTAACGGGTTGTTTCGGTAATGCGGCTTTCCAGTCGGTGCTCGCCAAAGTCGAAAACGAAACTGCGCGGGCTTCGGTGCGCGGCTTTTCGCTGCCACGCTCGAAGATGTCGATCATCTGTTTGATTGGGGTGTTGCCGCAGATTGGCTCTTTGGAAAAAGGAAAGCTATACGCGATCGCGCCGACCAGTTTGTTGTCGATGAATACCGGCGAACCGGACATGCCGGCGAACACGCCTGTCTTGTCCACGTTCGTTCCTGACAGTTTGGCGATGATCGTGGATTGACGCGGCCCGGTAAATCCGTCCAGCACGCCAAGGATCTCGACTCCGAATTCTTCCGGCTCGCTGCCAGAGAAGACGGTTCGCGCGACGCCTTTCAAACCTGGTCGAACTTCCTCGAGAGGGAACAGCGCGCTTGCCGCAGCAGAATTGTTCCCATCAAAACTTACCTTTGTTTGCGCTTGCGCCTGAGCAATGCTGGACACAAGCAGGGCGACCGCAATTATTGAGAGGATGCGATTGAGCAAATGCATGAAGGACACCTATCGTCTGGCCAAGTCTCGCGGCGAAAATCCGCCGTCAATATAGATCAAAGACGCCGAAAGATAATAGCATACGGCGGATGTTTGATGTCGAAGCTTTCATTCTGGTTGGCGGCGCGTCGAGCCGTATGGGAAAAGACAAGTCCCAACTTCGATTCGGGGGCCGAACCAGCGTCCAAATCATCGCCGCCGAACTGCAAACGGTGGCGCGGTCTGTCATGACCGTCGGAGCGCAAGGCCCGCTTGCCGGCAATTTATTGAATATTGCCGATTCGCGCCCGAATTGGGGACCCCTGGCAGGCATTCATGCTGCGCTGGGCCATGCCGGATCGGAATACTGCCTGATCGTCGCGTGCGATTTTCCCTTCGTAACCGGCCAGTTGTTTGGAACATTGCTTCATTGCATGAATGAATCAGATGCCCTGGTCCCATTACAAAGCGACGGCCGGCTCCAGCCTCTGTGCGCCGTCTACCGGCGTTCGCCCTGCCTGCCGGCAGCAGAGAAAGCAATGAATCTGGGAGCACATAGCCCACGCGCCCTGCTGGATCTCATTAAAGTGCAATACGTCGCATTCAACGAAGTATCAGACCTCGACGGTTCGGAATATTTCTTTTTTAATGTGAACACTTCGGACAATTACGAGCGCGCGAAACGGATTTTCCGGCGACAGCGCTAAATGGCGGCCTGGAGCCTGACGCGACATTCACCTTATCCTGCCCTTCCGAACAACTTTTTGGTTTTCAATTCGGTTTGATTCATTCATAATCCGCCCAATGTCACCACGCAAATCAGTCGCCCGCAAAGTGTTAAGAGCGCTTTTGCCGATTGTCCTGATTCTTGGTTTGGCAGTAGTTACCGTTGGCGCGTGGCTGGTCTATGGCATCACGCGCCCTCCGCGTGCCGCCTATCTGGTAACGCCGCAGACTTTCGAAAAAGAGACCGGCATTCCGGTTTCCAAAGCAACCGATGTCAAATGGAAGAATCACGACGGCACTGACGCCCGCGGATGGATGATACTCGGAACTGATGAAGCGCCGGCTGTCATTCTCTTGCATGGTTACGGCGCGGATCGCTCGTGGCTGCTTAATCTCGCCGTCAAGCTCAACGAGACAACCAACTTCACGGTGCTGTGGCCCGATCTGCGAGGCCATGGTGAGAACCCTCCAGTCAACTGGACGTCGTTCGGCGCGGTCGAAGGCGACGACGTGACCGCGGCTATCGACTATTTACACACTTTGAAATCTTCGGCAGGTAAACCGGAGATCGGTTCGCGCGTGGGTGTCTACGGCATCGGACTCGGATCCTATGCCGCCCTCGATGCGGCCAACCGTTATCCGGAAATCCGGGCGCTGGCGCTGGACTCGGCGCCGGCGTCTCCTGATGATGTAGTGCGCGCCGCCACCACCACACGCACAGGAATGAGCAACAGCATCTTTCAACGACTGGCCCGGGTGGGAATGCGAGTCTACGGTTTTGGAAAGTTTCCCACGAAGACATCGTGCGAACTCGCGCAAACGCTGCGCGACGTTCACGTATTGCTGCTGGCCGGTGTTCAGGACCAGTGGCAACAATCGACGCTCGAGCTCGCCCCGTGCCTGAAGACCCCGCCCGAAGTCAAGAGAGACCTTACGATTACGGGCGCCAATCTCCCTTCCTCAACCGGCGAGCAGGAAGAAGCATATGACCGTCCAGTGATCGAATTCTTCAGCAAGTCGCTGCGATAAGAAAGTCAATTACCTCAACTGCGCCAGCACTAAAGCCACGCGTCCGTTATCGGCAATCACTTCCGTATTCAGCTGCTGCAAGGTTTTTAGTTGTGATGCCAGATTGACCGGGACAATGCACAACACCGCACCGTTGTTCTGTCGCGCAGCGTCTATCACCTGCCACGCACCCTCAAATTTCACCGGCTCGCCGTCGCTGCCGTAGGAGATTCTGCCGCTGGCATAGAATTCCGCGCTGCGCTCGATGGTGTGCAACTGCACTATGGGAGTGTTCGGGTAACCGCGGATATTGGCGGCAGTCAACAAGTCTCGTACTGACTGAGATCGAGACACTGCGGGCGCCACGAATCGAAGCGCAATCGCCGCCGTAAGAACGGCGACGACGGAAATGGCCAGAAACAGTTTCGCGCGTAACTGGGGACGCACTATGACGAGGGCGCTGGCTGTCACTAGCGGCACAGCGCTGAGTCCCGTGACCACAAAACTGAGATCGGAATGCCGGTGTGTATACCAGATCGCCGCTATCACGACGGCTGTCAGGAGAATTCCCGTTAGTCGCAGAACTCGCTGGCCCCGCTGCGCTCGACCCAGACACACGATGTGTTCACCAACCAGAATCGCGACCGCCGGCAGCGACGGCAGGATGTAGGCCGCGAGTTTCGATCCCGAAAACGAGAAGAAGGCCAGGGGCACGATCAGCCAGATGAGCGCGAAAACGCGGAGGCGATCCAACCCCGATTCTCCCTGCCAATTCCAACGCCGCGCGAACACCAGACTGGCGCCCAACACGATTGTCCACGGCAAAGCGAGACCGACCAGAACCGGCAAGTAAAAATAGACGGGACCCGGGTGGTGATACTTGTTGGTAACAAAACGCGCGAAATGATGCTGCACGATGAATTGGTTGACGAACATCGAGCCATGCCTGGCGATCATTGGCCCATACCAGAGGCCCGCGATCGCCAGCGCCAGCGGCACCCCCCAAATCAGACTCACGGTGAAAGACCGATTGGGCCATTCGCGCCGGATGACCAGGTAGAGGATGATTACCCCAAAGATAATGAGGAAACCGACTAGTCCTTTCGCCAGCAGCGAGAGGCCGGCTAATACATAGAAGGCCGTAAGTATTAGAGCGCGGCGCGGCGCTCCGTCGCGATCGCTCCGGGTTCTGACTTCATTTATGAAATAGCAGGTTAACGAGCCGGTGATTGTCATCGTCAGGACGATGTCGAAGGTTGCGCCACGTGAGAAACCGATCGCGCCCAGACTCGATAACCAGACCAGTGCGCTCCAACGACCCGTAGCTGTGCCGCTTTCACCCACGTTTTTTTCTTCGCTCGTTTTGCCGATGTTGCTTCCCAGCCAGTAGAGGAATACTGCGGTCAGCAGTCCACAACATGCCGGTCCCAGTCTGGCCGCGTACTCGTTCATGCCCAGCACGCGGTAACTCAACATCATCATCCAGTAAAGCAGCGGCGGCTTTTCAAACCATGGCAAACCGCCAAGGGTGGGCGTGATGAAATCTCGTCGCGCCAGCATTTCCCGCGCCACCTCTGCATAGCGCGGCTCATCGGGACCAACCAGCGGCAGCGATCCCAGACTCCAAAAATAGAATGCGGCAATTCCGATGAAGAGAAGCAGCCAGGCTCGCTTGGCAAGGGCTGAAAGTTGCAAGTATAGTCGCTCCGAAAAAGTAGGCAGCAAGCAGTAAGCAGAAGGCAGTTGGTCCTGTTTTGCTGCCTTCTGCTTTCTGCCTACTGCCTTCTGTTACTGATAAGCTAAATCAAAACAGACTAACAATACAATCGTGCCATTTCGAACTGCAGTCATCGGCGTTGGACATTTGGGCAAACAACATGCGCGCATTCAGGCAGCGCTCGCCCGCGCAGGCCGTTCTGAGTTCGCGGGTGTCTGCGATATCGATGCCGCGCGTGCCAATGAAATCGCCCGACAATATGAGGTGACGGCAACCGGCGACTGGCGGCACTTGATTAGAAGCGTCGATGCGGTGAGCCTCGCGGTCCCAACCGAAACACATGCTCAAATCGCGTGCGAATTGCTCGCGGCCGGCATTCATGTGCTCGTGGAAAAGCCGATCTCGCGCACTCTCGATGAAGCCGACGCCATGATTGCCGCCGCGAAACAGGGCGGCGCAATTCTGCAGGTGGGCCATGCTGAGCGTTTCAACGCCGCGATGATCGCGCTGCGGCCTCACGTTAAAAACCCGGTGTATTTTGAGATTCACCGTGTTGGCCAATTCACCGCCCGCTCTTTGGACATCGACGTCGTGCTAGATTTGATGATTCACGATTTAGACATTGTGCAATGGCTCGTCGGAGAGGATGTCGAGGTTGCAAACGTGCATGCCGTAGGCATCCCCATTCTCACAAATCGCGTCGACGCTGCCAACGCCCGCATTGAATTTGCGACCGGCGCCGTGGCCAACATCACTGCTTCCCGTGTGGGGACAGAGAAAATTCGCAAGATGCGGTTCTTTCAGCCGCGCGACTATGTCGTGCTTGATTACGCGAACAATTATGCGTCAATCAGCAATCTATCTCCGACAGGCGCGAGTCCCTGGCCGGGAGTTCGCACCCAGGTGCTCGAGGTAAACGACGTCGAGCCGCTGCGCGCCGAAATCGAGTCCTTCTTTGATGCCGCGATCCAGCAGTCTCAGCCGATCGTGTCGGGTGAAGACGGACGGCGCGCGCTGTCACTCGCGCTGCGCACGCTGGATCAAATCCATGAGCACACGGTGCGAATCGGTGCGGCATCTCTGGCGCAAAACACATAGGTAGATTTGCCGCCCGGGATTGCTGAGAGCAATCCGAGGCTTCTAACAAGCTAGTGGAAAACTATTTTGGAGTGCGGCGGCGGGGTCCCCGCGCGAGCAGCTCGCGTGGGGTGCCGTTGACGCCGCTTTTTCAAGGCTGCCACTTGCAGACGGGATCAATACAAAGCGCCGTCAAGCCGGCGCACTCCAAATTTGTAGCTCGCGACATATCTTCTTTGTGTTACACTGCGAAATCGATTTGTAATCGGACCCATTCCAATCAGTGAGTCGGGCGCCCGCCCTGCCACGAAACATCGGCGAACATTATGAGGATTGATCCAGGATGATAAGGAGATTGTATTGCCAAAAGATGATTTGATTCCCGCTGAAGGGACTATTATTGATAAGCAGCCCAACGCCTTCTTCAAAGTTAGGCTCGATAACAGCGAGCATGTGGTATTGGCAGCGATCTCAGGTAAAATGCGTAAGCATCGGATCCGAATTCTGGTAGGCGATCGTGTCAGCGTCGAAATGTCTCCATATGACCTGACGCGTGGCCGTATCACTTACCGTTACCGGTGAAGACGCGGGTTTCTAAACCTTCTCCGCAACCATTTTTCGACTTAACAGCTTGAGCGCGAACGCGACGAGCGTAAATCACCATGAAGATTCTCCTGGTCAACCCCGAATTTCCCGATACGTATTGGAGCTTCCGTCACGCTCTGCCATTCGAGGGCAAACGTTGCGCATTTCCCCCGCTGGGCCTGTTAACGGTTTCCGCTCTGCTGCCGCCATCCTGGGAACGGCGATTGGTCGATCTTAACGTGCAACCGCTGAAGCAGTCGGACCTCGATTGGGCTGACATGGTCTTTGCCACGGCGATGCTGGTGCAGAAAGAATCTCTGAGAGAAGTCGTGCAGCGGGCCAAAGCGCTCGGCAAACGCGTCGTCCTGGGTGGTCCATATGTCACCAGCACCATCGAAGAATTGCCAGACGCGGATCACATTTTTCGCGGCGAGGCCGAACACACACTTCCGCAGTTCGTCGCGGACCTGGCGCGCGGCGAAACCAGGCGGTATTACCAGGCGGCCGAGCGTCCCGCACTCTCGGTCACGCCGATTCCCGATTTTGGTCTCGCCAATCTCAAGCGTTACAGCGCCATGTCTGTGCAATACTCGCGCGGTTGCCCGTTCTCGTGTGAGTTTTGCGACATCATTGAAATTTATGGGCGCATCCCTCGGACCAAGAGTAACCAGCAAATCCTGGCCGAGTTTGATGCGCTGAAGGCGCTTGGCTGGCGGGGCACTCTCTTCATCGTTGACGACAACTTCATTGGGAATAAGAAAAATGTTCGCCAGCTCCTGCCCGATATCGCCGCGTGGCAAAAAGCCAATGGGTATCCCTTCGAACTGATCACTGAGTCAAGTGTGAACCTCGCTGATGACGAGCCGCTGCTCGCCAGCATGCGCGACGCCGGTTTTCACCGTGTGTTTTTGGGCATCGAAACTCCGGTCCAAGAGAGCCTGCACGAGGCGCAGAAATCGCAAAATCGGGGGAACCTCCTCCAGTCAGTCAGGACCATTCAACGCCACGGCATCGAAGTCATGGCGGGATTCATCGTTGGTTTCGACAACGATCCCGAGGACATCTTTGAACGGCAAATCGATTTCATTCGCCGCAGCGCCATTCCGTTAGCCATGGTCGGATTACTCAACGCTTTGCCGGATACACAGCTTTGGAAGAGATTGGATCGGGAAGGACGACTGCTTGGTGAGGCGTCCGGGAACAACACCGTCTGCACGTTCAACTTCAAGACCCGCCTGGATCCGGCGTTTCTAGTTCGTGGTTATCAAAGAATCATGCGCACGATCTACGGGCCCCGCGAATACTATCAGCGCGTGCTCGATTCGCTGGGACGCACTGCGGGACCGCGCGCATCTGAAAGTTATACCTACAGCCTGCCCGCCGGAATCGCAGCGCTCATGAGAATTTCGTTCAAGCTGGGATTAATCGATCGCGAGCGAAAAGAATTCTGGCGCTTCTTTGTTAAGGCTCTGATCAAACATCGCACGCAGTTTGCTGACTCCCTGCGTCTGGCAGCGGTGGGCTACCACTTTCGCAAATTGAGCGACGCGTACGGCGGCGGGAACTAGGCTTTGCCTGAGAAGTCTATGCACTGAGCGCTTAGGAGTTAGATTGCTTCGTCGCCGCATAGCGGCGAATTGAATTTAGCCCGGCCTTTCAGAGCCCGTGTCAAAACTCGAATTCCTCTTCATGTTTTTCTTCTTCGTGTTAGTTCGTGTGATTTCGTGGATCCTCCGTTAAGCCGCCAAAAAGAACGATCCACGAATTCGCACGCATCGACAAATCTCTGGTAGGACCTGGAAAAACTGCGATCGAAACGTGCTCTGCGCTTCTAACTGCGCTTTGGGTTAAGTTAAAATCCTCACTGTCTGACAACAGGATGCATGGGGTCGTTCCATCTCAACGTCGCAGTTAAGCTGCGCTCGCCAATGAAAATTGCAGTGGCAGCAGCCGCTCTCGCATGGGGATTATCGCTGCCGGTTTGTGCCCAGCAGGCTAATCCTCAGCCGCCGGTCATCGTCCAGCCCGGTGCGCCGGGCCAGCCCACGAAGAACCTGCCGCCGTCGACGACCGCGGTGCTGCCGCCGGCTTCGCCCAAGAACGTTGAGTTCATGCAAGGCATGATCATGCATCATGCACAGGCAGTGGAGATGACCGCGCTAATCGACTCGCATACTGAGAATAAAGATCTCCATTTGCTCGGCGCGCGCATCAGCCATTCGCAATCAGAGGAAATAAAGTTTATGCAACGGTGGCTCGAAGTGCGGGGCAAACCGACGACCATGCCGACGCCGAAAATGGCGGCGATGGATATGCCGGGCATGGATATGTCAAAGGAACAGATGCTTATGCCCGGAATGCTGACGGCAAAGCAGATGGAAGCCCTCAGAAACGCCAAAGGCAAAGAGTTCGACCGTCTGTTTTTGACTGGAATGATTCAGCACCACGGCGGCGCCTTGATTATGGTGAAGGACTTGTTTGACACTGCGGGCGCGGGCCAGGATGCCGAACTGTTCAACTTCACTACCGATATCGACAGCGGCCAGCGCGCTGAAATCAGGATTATGCAGAGTATGCTGGATAAAAACCCGTAGAGGAGAAACCATGAATCGAGTAAACACGATAGCTTTCCGTTTACTAATTGCTTCGCTTCTTTCGTGTTCGTGTTTTGTTGCCGGGTCTTTGGCGCAAACGTCATCGCCATCGCCGGCGGCCAAACCCGCCAACCAGGCGCCCGCGAATCCGGTCGCGCCGCAGCCGGCGCCGCCGCTGCCGGCGGGCATGAGCGGTTCAGATGTGAACGACCCGCGTTTCAAACTGGCGCCCGGACTCTACAATGCGGGTGAAGCGGCGATGGGCTTGAAGCATCTCGAGCTCGTCAAAAAGCCTGACGCGTTTGCACTCGGCGCGAGCGATCCTAACGATCCGAAAGTGAATAAGGCTCTGACTACGGTGCTCGGCGTGCCCGATCCATCCAAGATGGCACCGGCGATGAAGCTGGTTTTCGCCGGGCTCGGGTTCGCGAACTCAGACATCGCCTTCCAGGGCAATCACTTGTTTCTGGGAAACTTCTACGGCGTCAATATCTATGACATCACAAATCCCGCGCAGACCAATTTGTTGACTTCGATGATTTGTCCGGGTGGCCAGGGCGACGTGTCGGTCTATAAAAATCTGATGTTCATGTCGGTTGAGATGAGCAACGGACGCATCGACTGTGGCGTCCAGGGTTTTCCGCCGAATCCTCCGCCGCCTGCAGGACAACAGACTGGAAACCCGCCACCGGCCGCGCAGAAAGATCGTTTTCGCGGCGTGAGAATCTTTGACATCAGTGACATCAAACAGCCGAAACAGGTGGCGGCGGTGCAAACGTGCCGCGGCTCGCACACGCATACGCTGGTGCTCGATCCGAAGGACAAAGACAACGTCTACATCTACGTCTCGGGCACCTCATTCGTCCGCCAAAGCGAAGAGTTGCCTGGATGCTCGGGTGAGACGCCGGAGAAGGATCCGAACACGGCGTTGTTTCGCATCGATGTGATTAAGGTGCCGGTGGCCCGGCCGCAGGATGCGAAGATTGTTTCCAGTCCGCGGCTCTTTATGGATCCGCGCAGCGGCGTGATTAACAGCCTGACCAATGGCGGCAGCCATACGATGACTGGAGTGTCAAAGCCCACGCCGACCGATCAATGCCACGACATCACCGTTTACTCATCGATTGGGCTGGCAGCCGGCGCCTGCTCGGGCAATGGGATCCTGCTGGATATCAAAGACCCGGCGAACCCCAAGCGTATCGACGCGGTAAACGATCCGAATTATTCGTATTGGCACTCTGCCTCGTTTTCGAATGACGGAAAGAAAGTCGTGTTCACCGACGAGTGGGGCGGCGGGCTCGGCGCGCGGTGCCGTCCGAACGATCCGAACAAGTGGGGCGCTGATGCGGTTTTCCGCTTGCAGGGGGACAAGCTGACATTCGCGAGTTATTACAAGATGCCGGCTGCCCAGGGCGACAGCGAAAACTGTGTGGCGCACAACGGATCACTGATACCGGTGCCGGGGCGCGACATCGAAGTGCAGGCGTGGTACCAGGGCGGCATCTCAGTTATGGACTTCACCGACGCTGATCACCCGACGGAAATTGCTTATTTTGATCGTGGTCCAATCGATCCCAATGTGCTCGTGCTGGGCGGCGACTGGTCGGCGTACTGGTACAACGGGCACATCTACGCATCAGAAATCGAGCGCGGCCTGGATGTGTTTGAACTGACACCGACACAGTTTCTGACTCAGAACGAGATCGATGCTGCCAGGTCTGTGCGCGTGACGGAGTTGAACGTGCAGAACCAGCAAAAGATCGAGTGGTCGCGAAACCTGGTCGTGGCGAAAGCTTATTTGGACCAGCTGGAGCGATCGCAGGCCTTGCCGGCTGATCAGATCGGTTCGCTGCGGCAGGCGATTCAAAGCGCGGAGAGTTCACACCTGAACAAAAAAGACGTCGCTAAACTGAAAGGACTGGCGACGCCTTTGGAGCAGAACGCAGCGACAGCGAAGAGCGCCGCAGACACCAGCCGGATGCAGGCGCTGGCGGAAATTCTCAAGCACCCGGCACTTTAATAGAGCTGCCCTTCCGTCGTTTGGCTGGATTCGTATGTTCGCGGATCGGCTGGAGCGCAAGCGTCCCGCTTGCAATGAGCGCGAAGCGCGAACAACTACCTGCGACGGAACGCGCTCGAGGAAGCAGCAATAATGACAATCAAGGCTGTAGTGCTGCTGACTTTGATCATTAGGGCTCCAGTATTGCGTGGAATGACGTGTGTTATGCCGCACTGTCGTCACCGAAATAATGCTTAACCCAGTAGGCGCGCATCGAGGCCTCGTCGGCGATGCGATCGTATCCCGGAGAGATCAGAGGACGCGCCTGAGCCACCTGAACAATCACAATCGCTCGAATACGACGCGGCGCATCAGCCATGCCCCGGTCCGAGAAGAATGTGACATAACGCGCAAAGTCAGCACCGGTCTCCAGCACTTTCGCGGTGCCTTTGAACCGGTAGCCCTTGCGGACGATGTGATCCACCACATTTATTTCGATGTTCGGATTGACGCGGAGATTTGAGACTGTGCCGGGCGAGCGAATGTCTGCGAAGATGAGGTGGTCATCATCGAGGACGCAGACGGTCCCCTTCGGGGATAAGTTTGGCGAACCATCTGGACAGACTGTCGCGACGAATCCCAGGCGCTGTCGCTCGATCAGATACTTCATCTCGTCTGTCAATTTGAACATCTCGTGTGACTTTAAAAGTACATCGTCCGTTAATGATCGGCTGCCTTAAATGTAAAGTCCAGATTCCTCTGTTCGCTCTCGCCTAAGGATAGG
>JBKPEE010000154.1:0-8591 GCA_046728235.1 Acidobacteriota bacterium | reverse complement strand
GCTCGCGGCGCCCGAAAACATCGAAGCGATCGGCGATGCCGGCATTGCCTATGCCGACGAAGCCGATCTCGCCGACAAACTACAACGGGTATTGCGCGACGGATCGCTGGTCCAGTCCTATCGTAATCGCGCGCAGGCGCGGGTACGACACGCCTACGATTGGGATTACGTTGTCGACCGATATGAAGAGTTGTTCGCAAACATGGCCGGTGTTCCGGTTCCTTCGCATGCCCGCCAAACCGCGCCCGCGGCGACCGCAAGTGAAAGACCGGCCGAACGTTCCCGGCAACGCTCTGCATCTGCTTAGACCACGGTTCTGGCCTCACGTCCACTGGGTGCTGGTTCATTAACAAGTCAGGGGGCGCGTGTATTTCGAGGGCACTGACTTATCCGATTATGTCGAGCCTGTTTCGGCAAATGAACTGCGAGAGGGAGAAGTCTACTGTACACGTCCAAATCAGACGATGGTCCGGCTCGATTCCAAGCGGCCTCGGAAAGTCAAATCAACCACATCTTCAACTATCAACATGCGCTGCAAGAATTGATGAGATGTTCGGTTAGGCGTCAGAAAACCGGAGTTACTTGATCGCCTTAATACTCGCCGGCTTGGCGAAGAGTGCATCCGGCACCGGTTTGTTGTATTCGACCGTGTCGTAAGCGATGCGGCTGGTCTGAATGCCGTTGCGGTAATGATCAATAATGAATGGGACCGTGACGGCGTCAATCGTGATCATCTTGTGCAGCCGGTCCTCTTCGTTGAACGATTCAACTTCCTGGGTCTCACGGTTCTGGTGCTTGCGCTCGTAGAGGACTTTCGCCGGTGTTCCGTCATCGGCTGAGAATTCGTATTCAACCCAAAACTCGTCCGGGTAAGTGATTCGCACTACTTCGTTGCGATGGCCAATGACTCCCGACTCACGTCGGCCGGCGTAAGACAGCTTTGCGCCCTGCTCACGCCACCAGCCACGCAGAAGATTCTCGATGCCGACGCGCATTGAGACTTTGAATTCCTCCAGCTGCTGCGGTGTCTGATCTTTGAGCGTGAGTGCGGCCCCATCATAAATCCAACCGCCGTCTTTGAAGTTGGTCTGTACGGTACGCGCGCCGCCGCCGCTGAATTCCGTTCGCTCCTTGTCAGGATAGGCGACGTAGTCGACAAATTTTGCCGGTATCTGCGAGACACCGTCGGCGAAATTCGTAAACAAACCACGGCCGATGACGGTCTTCACCTGGAGGTATCGATCCCCGCCGACTGTCTTGAGCGCACGCTGAATTAACTGCTGAGCTTTATCGTCGCTGGATGCCGCCGGCCTGTCAGTTTGGGCGAGCGAAACCGGAGCGAAGGTCAAGAGCAGAAATAAAATTACAAGTTCCGGCGTAAGGAAGCGCGGTTTCATAAGGGGCTTTACGTGAGAACTGAAAGAGCCCCTGTGACGGCAGAGGCTCTTCAAGCTGAGACTAGTTGTTTTCGACCCGGCCTTCGTCGGCCTCAACAATCTGCGCGACCACTTCACCATCCTGCGCGTCCACGCTGAACTTCGACGCCGTTTTCCACATCGTGGTAATCGGAAGCTTGACGTGCTCGTCGATGTAACGCTTCAAAAATCGCGCGCCGTACTGCATGCTGTAGCCTTTTTCGGTAACGAAATCGATCGCGCGCCTGGTAATTTCGAATGACTTGCCCTGGCGCGTCATCTGCCGGTTGGTCTTGTCGAGATAAAGCTGCGCGATCTGTCTGACTTCGTCCATGGTCAACGGCGAAAAGACTACGATCTCATCGATGCGGTTGCGGAACTCAGGCGAGAACCGTTGCTCGGCCGCTTTCAGCACTTCGTTTTTGATGGCGCGGAAATCGCTGGCCGTCTTGGTGCCAAAGCCGAGCGGCTTTTCGAACTTCTTGAAGTTCTCGGAACCCAGGTTCGACGTCATGATCACAATCGCATCGGAGAGGTAAACACGCCGGCCGCGGCCGTCGGTCAGCCAACCTTCGTCGAACGCCTGGAGGAAAAGATTCATCAGGTACGGCGAAGCTTTCTCGACTTCATCCAGCAGGAGAACCGTGTAAGGGTTCTCTCGCAACTGCTCAGTCAGAATGCCGCCGCGTTCTGAGCCGACGATGCCGCGCGGCATACCAATCAATTTCTCGACTCCGACGGTGCCATCGCTGTATTCCGACATGTCGATGCGCACCATCTTCTGTTCATCACCGAACATGAATTCGGCGACGGCTTTGGCCAGTTCAGTCTTGCCTACACCGGTCGGTCCCAGGAACAAGAGGACGCCGTCTGGTTTGTAGTGCGACTCTTTCAGCGGGCCTTTATTGAGTCGCAGTCGTTGCGCGACCGCCTTGATGGCTTCTTTCTGGCCGATCACCCGCTGCGACAGTTGGACTTCCGTCAGCGCGAATCGATCAGACGTGTCGCGAAAGATCATATCGCGGGGAATACGCGACTCCTGTGAAATCACATCGATGACGTGTTCCGGTTTCACGATCATCCCGGCCGGCTCATTGATCTCAACTTTTACCGCTGCCGTATCGAGCCAGCCGATGGCTTTGTCCGGCAGATGCAGATTCCGAATGTACTTAGGCGCCATCTCGAGCGCGGTGTTGATGGCTTCGTCCGAGATTTGCACCGAATAATTGCGCTCCAGCCGCGGACGCAGCCCCAGCAGAATCTCACGCGTCTCGCCAATCGACGGCTCTTCGACCTTTACCAACCGGAAACGGCGCGCCAGCGCTTCATCTTCACCGATATATTCCTTGTACTCGCTGAGTGTCGTAGCGCCGATAATGCGCAGCTCACCCTTCGCCAGCGACGACTTGAACATGTTGGCGGCGTCGGACGAGGTGCCCAGCGCGGCGCCCGCGCCGATGATGGTATGCGCTTCGTCGATAAACAGAATCAGATTATCGCGCTCCTTGACTTCGTCGATGATCCCCTTGATGCGCTCTTCAAACATGCCGCGCAGCATCGTGCCGGCCACAATACCGCCCATCTGCAACTGGACCACATGCGAATTCCGCAAACGCGCCGGAACCTTCTCCGGCTCGAGCTCAATCAAACGAGCCAGGCCTTCAATTACGGCCGTCTTGCCGACGCCCGGCTCGCCTACCAGCATGGGCGAGTTGGCGCGCTCGCGATGACAAAGTATTTCGATGATTTGCTGGATCTCTTTTTCACGGCCAATCGTCGGCGGGATTTTGTCGAGCCGCGCCTGGCGATTGAGCGAGACGCCAAAATGTTTCAGGTAAGGAGGCAGTTCAAACTTCTTGCGATACTGTTCCTCCTTCTGCTCCCGCTCGTCGACATTCGTCCTCACTTTTTCGACGACGGCGTCAGGATTGGCGCCCAGGCTGCGCAGCACATCCACGAATAAACTGTCGTACTTCGACAGGACGTCGAACATGTCGGTTGCTTCGATGGTCTTGCGACCGCGCGAGCGAGCACGTTCCATCGCGCGCTTAAAAAGATCCGTAGTGTCGGGAGCGATACGGACGCCTTTGCCAACATGTTGGCGCGCAGCGTCCAGCCGCCGTTCGATGGCGCGCGCCACGTTCAGGGGATCCAGGGCCAGGCTCCGCATCGTCGAATTGAAAAGATCGGGTTCCTCTTTCGAGAGGGCACTGATGATATGTTCGACCGAGATGTAGTTTTGATCGCGCCGACGCGACTCGTTCAGCGCGCTTTGGAAAACACGCTGGCCACTCTCACTGAACTTATCCTTATATGCTTCTAAGTCTGCCATTGTTTCAAATACTAAAACTTGTCAACGCGTCGCATCAGTTCTCGGTAAAAAGTGTTACGTGCCGCAACACTTTGATGTTCAGAGCATATTCATCGTTGCGTTTCAGTGCAACAAGAATCTGCCAGGCCCTTCTTCAAGCAATTTTCTTGCCATCATCTCTGCCAGGCCATTTCCGGAGCCTTACGCAGCAATTGCGCGCGGGCGCGTAGTAAACTCCATCGCTCCGTTCCGCGCAGATACAACAACTGTTTGTCCGGAAAGGACTTCGCCATTCAAAAGCTTCATCGCCAATGGGTTCTGAATCAGAGTTTGAATCGCGCGCTTCAGTGGGCGCGCGCCAAAACTGGGATCATATCCCTCGCGCGCGAGCAATTCCCTGGCTGAATCTTCGAGTACCAGCGAAATATTGCGCTCATGTAGCATCGCGCGCAGGCGCTCGAGCTGCACGTCGATGATCCTGGTAATCTGCTCGCGCGACAGCCGGTGAAAGATCACGATATCGTCGATGCGATTGAGGAATTCAGGTTTGAAATGATCACGCAGGACCTGGGTAACCGCCTCGCGCACCTGTCTTTCGTCGTCGCTCACTTCCTGAATTTCTCGCGAGCCGAGGTTCGACGTCATAATCAAAACCGTATTTTTAAAATCTACCGTGCGGCCTTTGGAATCAGTCAAACGCCCGTCATCGAGAATTTGCAGCAGCACATTGAACACATCGGGATGCGCCTTCTCGATCTCGTCAAAAAGAATCACTGAATACGGCCGCCGGCGCACCGCTTCGGTCAGTTGACCGCCTTCCTCATAACCCACATATCCCGGCGGGGCGCCGATCATGCGAGCTACCGCATGCTTCTCCATGTATTCAGACATGTCGAGGCGCACCATCGCGCGTTCATCGTCGAATAAAAATTCCGCCAGGGCCCGCGCCGTCTCAGTTTTTCCTACGCCGGTCGGGCCCAGAAAGATGAAGGAACCGACGGGGCGATTGGGATCCTGCAGGCCGGCACGCGCGCGCCGCACGGCGTTGGCGACCGCTTCCAAAGCTTCGTCCTGACCGATTACCCGCTGGCGCAGCCGTTCTTCCATCGTCAGGAGCTTTTGCATCTCGCCTTCGAGCATCTTCGAGACCGGAACGCCGGTCCACTTCGCCACAACCTGGGCGACGTCTTCTTCGTCGACTTCTTCTTTCAGCGTTACGCCGTCCCGCTGAATCTTTTCCAGCTTCGCTTGCTCAGCTTCCAGCCGTCGCTGCAACTCCGGAATCTGGCCGTATTGAATTTCTGACGCGCGCGCGAGATCACCCGCATTTCGCGCCTGGTCCAGCTGGAGCTTTAGCTGCTCGAGTTCGGCCTTGGCGGTGCGGAGATGCTCGATGATCTCTTTCTCAGACTGCCACTTGGCCTTCATGCCGCCTGATTTTTCTTTCAGGTCGGCAATGCGCTGCTCGATCTCCTTTAGACGCGTCTTTGACCGCTCGTCTTCTTCACGCTGCAAAGCCTGGCGCTCGATCTCGAGTTGCATCGTTTCCCGTTCGACGACGTCGATCTCCTGCGGCAGTGAATCGATTTCAATACGCAGACGAGAAGCTGCTTCGTCAATCAAATCGATCGCTTTGTCCGGCAGAAAACGATCAGTGATGTAGCGGTTGGAAAGCGTCGTGGCGGCCACAATCGCCGAATCTTTAATGCGGACGCCGTGATGAACCTCGTAGCGTTCTTTCAGACCGCGCAGGATCGCGATGGTGTCTTCGACCGAGGGCTCGCCCACATAAATCTGTTGAAACCGTCGCTCAAGGGCCGCGTCTTTTTCTATGTATTTCTTGTATTCGTTGAGCGTGGTTGCGCCGACGCATCGCAACTCGCCGCGCGCGAGTGCTGGCTTTAACATGTTCGAAGCGTCGATCGCGCCTTCGGCGGCGCCGGCCCCGACCAAGGTGTGCAACTCATCGATGAAAAGAATGATCTGTCCCTGCGCATTTTCGATCTCTTTCAGCACCGCCTTGAGGCGGTCTTCAAACTCGCCCCGATATTTCGCGCCGGCCAGCATTGAGCCAAGATCGAGGCCTACCAGCCGCTTGTTGCGCAGCGTCTCGGGAACGTCGCCCGAGACAATCCGTTGGGCCAGACCCTCAACTATCGCCGTCTTGCCGACGCCCGGTTCGCCAATCAGCACCGGATTGTTCTTGGTGCGTCGTGAAAGCACCTGAATCGTGCGCCGGATCTCATCATCACGGCCGATTACCGGATCGAGTTTTCCCTGGCGTGCGGCATCGGTAAGATCGCGCGCGTACTTCGACAGGGCCTGATAATTTGATTCCGCATTTTGATCTGTAATTCGGCTTCCGCCACGCGTCTGCTGGATTGCCTTTAAGAGATCTTCCGGGTTTACGCCATGCTGGCGCAAGAGCTTTCCGGCGGCGCCCTCTTTCTCTTCCGCAATCGCCAGCAAGAGATGTTCGGTCGAGATGAACTCGTCCTGCATCTTCTCGGCACGTTTTTGCGCGGCAGTGAAAATCTGCGAGAGGCGCGGACTAAAATATTGTTGACCGCCCTGCACGCGCGGGAAACGAGCCACCGCGGCTTCGCAATCATTCTTGATGACCTGAATGTTGGCGCCCAGTTTGCCCAGCAATGGACGCACGATCCCCTCGGGCTGGTCGAGCATGGCGCAGAGAATATGTTCCGGCTCGACCTGTTGATGCTGATTGCGCTCTGCGAGTTCAATCCCCGCCTGGATAGCTTCCTGTCCGCGTAGTGTAAATTTGTCTAAACGCATGGCTGTAAATTCTTTATTGAGCTATTGAAGGTTGTTTGAATATTTTCTGCTCCCAAATCCGTTTCTGCAAACCAGAAAGAAAAAGGGCGACTGGCGAAAGGCCGCCGTCGCCCCCGGGTGAACTTTTCCCGATGAATTAGCCCCTGGCGGACGCGGCCTTTTCGGGCTTGGCTTCAATCGTCTTTTGCCCTTCGGCGGTCTCGCCTTTGATTTCAATCCGGCGAGCTTTCGTCTCTTCGCGCTTCGGCAGCGTGACCCGAAGAACTCCGTTCTTGTACTCCGCATTCGCGCCTTCGGCGGTGACGGTGTTCGGCAACGTGAACGAGCGCGTGAATGTGCCATAGGCCCGTTCAACGCGATGGTAGTTGTCCGACTCGTCTTTCTTCTCGAACTGGCGCTGGCCGCGCAGCGTGATGACACTATTTTCAATTGAGAGCTCGAAGTCCTCACGCTTCATGCCCGGCAGTTCTGCCTCGAGCACGATTTGGTCTTTGTTCTCATAGATGTCGACGCTCGGGCTCCATGCCCCACGCGCGATCCCTTCGTCCGCGAAGCCTCGCGGCATGCTGCCTGTAAACAGACGATTCACCTCTTCCTGAAGCGTTCGCAAATCGCGGAATGGGTCGTAACGAACAATACTCATAATTCAGATCCTCCAGAATTCCTTGTAGTCTGCTCCGGCATTCCGCCTGAGCACGACGTCATAATAAATGCTGAGTGTATCATTGTCAAGTGCAGTGCGAGCGGACGGATTTGTTCGGGAAATGCAGGAAGACAAGAGTAGGCGTGAACTAGCGGAGGCCGAAGAATCGCTTGATTGAAGAGAGCAGGCCCGCGGGCTCGTGGATGCTGGGCTGTTCATCCGCTGATTCCTGGGCCAGGGCGGCCTGCCGTTCGGTGATGGTCCAGCTGATTGACTCGGCCAGTCCAGGGTTGGTTTCAAAGAGATGCTTCATTGCGGTGTGGCCGATTTCCAGTACTTCCGTTTCTTCCAGGGCGACGACGTTGGCCGTGCGGGGCTCGCCGGTGAAGAGCGCCATCTCACCAAAAAAGTTTCCTTCGGTAAGTTCGGCTACCGTGCGCGGCCTGCCGTGGTCGGCCACCTGGACGGCGACGCGGCCGCTGTGAACGACGAACATGGACGAGCCCTCGTCGCCGGCGCGGATCAATGTTTCGCCCGGCGCGAACACATGGCCCGCGGTAGCCTTGGCCAGCTGACGCAGCTCGTCTGTGGAAAGCGGGGAAAAGATATCCACTGCAGAGAGGCGGTCGGCAATTTGATCCTCGGCGGTGACGGGACGAGCGGGCACTCTGCGTTCCAGATGAACCGTGCGAGTTGGAAAAGCGAAACTTAACCCGTTACGACGAAGCGCGTACCAGACTCTTTGACGGACCAGGGCGTCAGAGTCGTGGTATTTTGCGTAGTCCACGAGCCAATACTTTATTTCCCAATCGATCGAGGAATCACCCAAACCCCGGATGCGCACGATGGGCGTGATCTTGTCAGAGACATTGTCGGCGTCGCGCACCGCCTCTCGCACAACATGAATGGTCTTGGCAGGCGAATCGGTGTAAATGGTGCTGAAGTAAACCAGCCGCGCGTTCAGGTTGTCTCGCGGACTGACCTCGATGGCTTCTTTGGCGGCAATACTGTTACTGACCAGCACGATATGATTTTGAAAGGTGCGCAGTTTAATAGCTCGCCAGGTTATGCCCTGGACCACTCCCACGTGAGAACCGACCACGATGACATCACCGACCTGGAAGGGCCGATCGGCATGGAGAGAAATTCCGGCAAAGAAATTTCCCAGCGTGTCCTGCAACGCAAGACCGATAATGACGCCGAAGATCGCTGAAGTGGTGAAGATCGCCCCAAGATTAACCTTGGTATAAATTCTGCTGAAGATTAAAGCGAAGAGAATTGCAAAGACGATCAGCGTAAAGATGTTTCGTAGCAGCGTGGGCGCCTCATACCCGCGACGAAGACGAAAGAGAAAGTCAAAGATAGCTGCATTTGCCAACCGCACCCCGGTGTAAGCAAGCAGGCCCCAGAGAATCAGCTCCGGAAT
>JBKPEE010000153.1:0-14606 GCA_046728235.1 Acidobacteriota bacterium | reverse complement strand
GCGCTATGATTGGGTGATTAACGCCAAGCGACCGTTGCTGAACTCGAACGAAGAACTTCGGTTCAATGAGTTTCGTAAAATTCTTGCGCAGGTCGCGCGTAATGAGCGTGAGGGATGATTTGAAGTGCGCCGGCAGAGCGCAGCGGCGACGGCGCTTTGGTTGGAATTGAAATGATTCAGCAGGAGTGAATCCAAGGGCATTGGATATACTGGCAAATCAATCAACTAAGCCCTCTCCCTTTGGGAGAAGGTTGGGTGAGGGCCTGATGCGCAGCTACACTAGTCTTAAGAACAGCGAACTGATTCAAAAATATCGGCGCGCCGTAGGCCCTCATCCCCAGCCCTTCTCCCAAAGGGAGAAGGGAGATAAGCTCCACAAACTCATCTTGATTACCCGAGTATGTCATTGCCAATCCAAAGCGGTTTCGCGCTACGACCCCCCCGTGCTTGCCACCGCACTCGAAAGAAGAGCACTCCGCGATCGCGGCCTTCCAAGGTTGGGCTTCTGGCGCTTCAGCCCAGCGCGGCGAACACTTCGTTCGACAATAACGCGCCGCGGCTGGTCAGCCGCAAACGCTGGTCAGTGAATTCGATCAGCCCTGCTTCGCGCAATCTGTCCAGCTCGCCGTTGAATTGTGCGCGTAAATCGCGGCCAAACCGCGCGCGATAATTCTCCAGGTCAATTCCGCTCATCAAACGCAACCCCAGGAAGATCGATTCGGAACGCCGATCGTCATGATTCAAAGAGGTTCGTTCAACGATCGGCGACTCGTGACGATTGATCGCCGAAACATACTTTGCGGCATCACGTTCATTCGCCCAGCGCCGTCGTACTCCATCATAAGAATGCGCAGAGTTTCCAAAGCCGTAATAAGGCGCTCCGGTCCAGTACTTCGTATTGTGACGCGATTCGAATCCCGGCAAGGAGAAATTCGAGATTTCGTAATGCTGGTAACCCGCCGCGCACACAGTTTCGATCATGGTCGCATACATCTGTGCGGCGAGATCTTCATCGGGTTTTGGCCGCATCCCGCTTTGGATTTGATCCGCCAGCGGCGTGCCTTCATGCACGTCCAGTAAGTAGAGCGAGAGATGTTCCGGCCGCAGCTTGAGGGCTTCATCCAGGTTCCGTTTCCATCTGGCGAGGGTTTGACCCGGCAGTCCGGCGATCAAATCGAAATTGATGTTCTCAAATCCCGCCTGGCGAAGTTCATGAAGAGTCGAGGGTATATCCGCGGCCGTGTGCGTCCGTCCCAACTGCTTCAATTCACGATCGTCAAAAGTCTGCGCGCCGAAGCTCGCGCGATTGATGCCGAGTCGCCGGAAGGCGCGCAGCTTTTCGCCCGACAATTCATCAACCGGTTGAGACTTGAGACCTGACTTGTTACCGGCGATTGACGCCGGGTTGATTTCAATCGTTATTTCCGGTTTAAGGCAATACTCCGACTGGAGCGCATATGACTGGAGCGCAACCGTCCCGGTTGCTTGCGGGCATAGAGGGACGCTTGCGCTCCAGTCAATCTGAAATTGACTTCGCACGGTTTCAAGCATCACTTCGATCTGCGCCGGCGCCAGCAGCGAAGGAGTGCCGCCGCCGAAATAGATTGTGTCGATGGGGCGCGGCTGCTCGATTTCCCGCCATTCGCTAATCTCGCGGCAGAGAGCACGAACGTAAGTTTCGGCCGCCCCGCTTTCGTACATTCCGGTCGCAAAGTCGCAGTACGAGCACCGCGAGCGGCAAAAGGGAATGTGGATGTAGATTCCGGCAGCCATTGATTCTTAGATTATACAAGCCGTTAACGAAATACCCCGACTGGTGCGACTGGAGCGCAACCGTCCCGGTTGCCTGCGGAGATATCTGACAATGTGAAGTGCAAGCGCGGACGCTTGCGCTCCAGTCAATACCGAACTCACGCTGAGGGATGCTAGAATGTTTTCACTTAAAGATGGCCCGCGAACTTCGAGTACTCAACACCAAACCGCGCCAACCAAAGCCTGATTGGCTACGGATTCGGCTCGGCGATCCCACCAACCAGAACCATCTGCTGAAGCTGATTGAGGGCCTGAAGCTGCACACGGTTTGCCAGGAAGCGAAGTGCCCGAACATCTTTGAGTGCTGGTCCGATCGCACGGCCACCTTCATGTTGGGCGGCGACATCTGCACGCGTCATTGCGGTTTTTGCGCCGTTGGAAAAGGCGCTCCCGGCGCTCTCGACAGCCAGGAACCAAAGAACGTCGCGACGGCAGTGCGTCACCTTAAACTGGCGCACACGGTCATCACTTCGGTGAATCGTGACGATCTCCCGGATGGCGGCGCGGCACACTGGGCCGAAACAATTCGCGAGGTGCGGGCGTTGAATCCCGATTGCAAAGTTGAAGTTCTCATTCCCGATTTCAACGGCGATGAGGCAGCCTTGAATACAGTGCTCGATGCGTGGCCTGATGTGCTCAATCACAACACGGAAACGATTGCTCGACTGTATCGCCGTGTGCGACCGGACGCCGATTATCAACAATCGCTGACGCTGCTGCGTCGCGCGTCCGAGCGACGCGATCGCGAGCAGCCTGAGTTGCTGACCAAGAGCGGCATCATGGTTGGCCTGGGCGAAAATTTCGATGAAGTCGTCGAGTTGATGAAAGATCTGCGCTCGGTGTCCTGCGACATCATGACGATCGGACAGTATCTCCAGCCTCACGCCCGGCGCTTGCCCGTTGAGCGTTACGTTACGCCTCAGGAATTCGATCGCTGGCGCGAGATCGGAATGGAAATGGGATTTAAACACGTCCAATCCAGCCCCCTTACCCGCTCGTCCTATCACGCCCGCGAACAGGCGGACGGCTGATAATCCGTCACCACCAGAATGCCGTGAAGACGTCCTCAACACGTTCTTCTTTTTGTGAACCTGGTAAATCCTGTCGGAGATTTCGCGTTCCCTGGCAGCCCATCTACGTCATTTCAGCATCTCAAAGGGCAGAACCCACCCCGGACAGAAAGACTTGAGGATATCCCGATGAAAAAACTGTCCCGCAAGCTTTTCGCCTTAACTATCACGGTCGCAATTGCGGGTCTGGCTTTAGCTCAAACCGGCGAAGATACCGCGATGCTGGGTCAGATTTCCCATTATCGTCAGTGGACCAAAGTCAACGCAGACCCGGTAAAGGTAGAAGTGCCATTGAAGATCGATCCGGCTTTGGTCGCTTCTTGAGCCAGCGTCAATTTTGGCGCGGTCCGCGCTAACCCAACCGCAAACAGTGTGACGTTTCCGCAAGGCACGGTACTCGATGGTCTGTCGAACGTCGCGACCACAGGAGCCACCACCAGAATCCGTTTCCCACGGCCGGGTGAGATTACTCCGTCATCCGCCCGCTCAAGCCAACAGAACGCGGGACATCTGACCACTCTCGGCTTTGCTTATGTCAACGAGGCCGGCCTCGGCGCATTCCGGCAGCAACCGTTCGTCTTTCCGGTTGGTTCGATCATCGTTCGTGAAAGGCTGCTGACCCCCACGTCGAATCCCGATCGGTTGGTTGTCATGGTCAAGCATGAGCGAGACTTTAACCCGAAAGCTGACGGTTGGGAGTTTCTAACAGTTGCGGGTGACGCTACCAAAGTCATCAAGCGAGAAAAGGAAGGCAACTGCTTAAGCTGTCACGCATCGGCGTCGAATAATGATTTCGTCTTTCCGCTAAATCAAAAGTAAAACCGAAACTCGCGTTTAGTATCCCCGGCGCATACTGATGTGGCTTGCCCTGGCCCGAACTGAGGATTCCACGCTCCTTCTGTACCCCACCTCTGGCGCATCATTACTGCTGTCGTTACCATGTTTGCCGATGAACCTCACGTGCAATGTACTGTTGGCAGCAAACCTGCTGTCAGTGCTTCTCTGCGCTTGCCACTCGAAGGCGCCGATTCGCAACCGTCTGGACGAAACTGGGTTTCCACCGATTGTCTTGTGGGCCTGGGAGCGGCCGGAAGATTTGCGCCGGTTGGACCCGCACCGCTTTGCTGTGGCGTTCCTGGCCCAAACGCTGGTGCTGAAAGATGACGACGTAATCCTGAAGCCGCGTCACCAGCCGCTCGAGGTTTCGGCCGACACAAAACTGATGGCAGTTACGCGCATTGAATCGGCGAAACAAACCGGCGAGCGCGCGGCTTTGAACGAGGCGCAGAAGGACCGGTTGATTGCATTAGTGATGAAAACCCGCGAGCTGGACCAGGTCGCCGCGATTCAAATTGATTTTGACGCCGCCATGTCTGAACGCGATTTCTATCGCGGGCTGCTCCAGGGCCTGCGCGCAAAACTTCCGGATAATGTGCCGCTGTCGATCACGGCGCTCGCAAGTTTCTGCATCGGCGATCGTTGGCTCAATGATCTGCCGGTTGATGAAGCGGTCCCGATGATCTTTCGCATGGGCGCGGACAACGGCCCGGTCAAAAATCGTCTGGCAGCGGGCAACGATTTTGGTGAACCTCTGTGCCGGCAAAGCTATGGCATTGCGCTCGACGAGCCGCTGGAAATGAAATTCGAAAAATCACGCCGTATTTATGTCTTCAATAATCACTCATGGACGGCGGAAGACGTGTCGTCGCTTCAGCAAAGGATAGGGCCGTGAGAATTCATGCGCGGCCCATCGTCCTCGCCTTACTGTTCTGCACCGCCACTCAACTGGCTCGGCCGGCAAGAGCGTGTGGCCCGTTTACGATCGATCCGGTATTCGTTTTTCATCACTCGCCGGACTTGCCGTTTGACCAATTTGCGAACGGGAAGATCGGAATCGTTCAACCAACGTTCGGCCGCAAAACGCTGGTAATCACGTACCACTATCTAAACGGCGGCTTTTACAGCGAAGCCGAACAACAATCACTGGTAGAGGCACTGCGCGGCCAGGCTCCCGAAGAAAACGGCCTGGCAGCGCTGAAGACCTGGATTGCGGCGCGTCGACAATTGATGAAAGAGAACGAAGCGCTGCCTGAAATCTATGTCGAAAGAAGGCACGAAGGTTACGACTACTTTCCGAACTGCGCGAAGAACGCTTTTGAAGTCGCCACGGCGACGCTAAATGATCGAGTGGCCACTTACGGCGTCGATGACCGGAACGTACGCGATTGGATTACCGGACAAGATACGGTTTTTGAAAATTGCTCGAGCGGCTCGCACGTTCCCGCGCCCGCGCCTGCCGGGGCTCCCAGATGGCTCACGAAAGATCGTGATTATCAAATGGCCGCCGCGTTCTTTTATTCACTCAACTTTGATGAAGCGCGGCGCCGCTTTGAATCGATCGCCGCCGATACCGACTCGCCCTGGCAGGAAACCGCGAAGTACCTGGTCGCGCGCACGCTGTTCAGGCAAGCCAGCCTGGCGAAAGACGAAGCGGCAAAACGTGAATTATTCACCAAAGCAGAAATCGAACTGCAAACACTAATCGGGCAAAGTCCGGCGTTTCAAAAGTCAGCCAGAAAGCTCCTGGGTGCGGTTAGCTTTCGGCTCTATCCCGAGCGGCGGGTACAAGAGCTCGCGCGCACGCTGGCTAACACCGCTGGCAACGAAAATCTGCGACAGGACCTGATCGACTATGTGTGGCTGCTCGACGGCATTGAGGCAAAGATTCTGGCAGCCGAAAAGAAGCGAAAAGAAGCGCTGAAAACGCAGGCATCCCCCAGCCCGACACCGCCGGTAAATCAGGAGGTGATAAAAAGACTCGAGGCGCGGCAGCGCGGCGAGACAATCTCGTTGGGATTCACTCCGAAAGGCGCGGACGGCAAGGAGGATTATCGAAACTATACCTCGCTTGATTTTAAATACGATACTTCAGAGAGCGAGATTCTGCTCGCGTTTGAATCAAAGCTTAACCGAAAACTGACCGACGACGAGATCAAACAAATTAAGGAACGCTACGCCAGCTCGCTCAAATATCGTGAATGGACCATCAGTCCAAACCGGCAGTGGGACGCGGGATATGAAGGTTGTTACTACGGCTGTGAGCATCTGACCTTTGATCTCGTTCCCGATTATCTGCGCAGTGATGATTTGACTGATTGGATTCTGACGCTACAGACGACGGACGCAAGTGCCTACCGGCACGCGCTCGAACGCTGGCGTAATACCGAATCCCGAGCGTGGTTGGTCGCGGCTTTGATTAAGGCTGAAAAGTCTTCGCCGAATATTGCGCGGCTGATTACTGATGCAGAAAAAGTCGCGCGCGACGCGCCCGAATTTCCGAGCGTGGCTTATCAGTTGGCTCGTTTGCAGATCGCCTGGGGAAAGAAGGAAACGGCGCGGAATTTGATCGACGAAGTCCTGTCAACCTCATCGGACTCGCTGCCCGTTTCCGCCAAAAACCAGTTCCTGGAACTACGCGCGCAGCTCGCCGGAGATGTCAGCCAATTCCTCAAATATTCCCAGCGCACACCGGTAGCGTTTTATGATCCTGAGGATGGCAGGTTCGGCAGTCTTAGAGAGCTGTTGCAGATCGCCAAGGCCTCCTGGAACGAGGAATATGCCGGCGAGACGAAAGAAGAATACGAGCAGGGCATGGAGGATCTCTACAAGGATCGCTTGCCGTGGGATGGGCGATCGCTCTTTGATGATGAAGCCGTCGACATTCTAAACTGGCACTTCTCGCTGCAGTCCCTCATTGACGCGGCCCATGATCAATCGCTGCCGGACCATCTGCGGCGCCAGTTGACGCTGGCGGCCTGGACGCGGGCGATCCTGTTTCAACGGCATGAGCTGGCGATCAAAATCGCGCCTGAAGTGATGAAGACCGCACCGGAAATGGCGTCGCTGCTGGACGAATACACGCGCGCCAAACCGGCTGAGCGAGACCACGAGGCGCTTTTTATCCTGCTCAAGTTCCCCAACCTGTCGCCCTTTCTCGCGACCGGTTTACCATCCTTCGATACCGCCGAAGACCTTGACTACTATTTTGAAAGCTCCTGGTGGTGCCGGCTGGCCACTACTGAGTACAACGACGAAGGACATGAGGTCGCCAAGGTCGTGCGCCGGCCGGATTTTCTGAATCCAAAGGGACTTGAAGCAGCGGCAACTGAAAGGAAGAAACTGGACGAGATTGGCGACGGCAAGGGTTATCTCGGCAAGCTGGTGCTGCAATGGGCCCGCGTATCGCCGCGCGACCCGCGCATACCCGAAAGTTTATTTATCGCCTTCAAAGCCAACGAGAGTTACAAGTACGGCTGCGGTGGTTGGGAGCACGACGAGGACGTCCAGCGAGAGCTTGCCGACTTGCTGAGCCATCGGTATCCGACGAGTCCCTGGGCGGCAAAACTTCAGGAGTCGAGCCAATAAGCACCAAGGCTTTGCCTCTAAAATCGGGTAAACGTCGTAATGAGTTTCGTGTAGTTCGTGTGATTTCGTGGATCGTTTCTGTTCGTTCTGAAAAGAAGGACGATCCACGAAATCACACGAAGCAACACGAACGGAACAGTTCTGACCAGAGAGCTAGATCTCACTCTTGAGGCAAAGCCAAACACCAGGCTAGTGGGTAAGTCTATAAGCGAGGGCTCACTAAAATATGCATTGAGAGGCTGCCTCACGGGTCAGGCCAGTGCCGTGCTGCTAAGTAATAATCGTGAGGGCGGCGTCCAGTAGCCTGGTTTGCAGACTCAGCCATTGCTTGCCCACTACGCTCGCGTGACAATCAACCGCCAGACTGTTTGCCAGATCGGGAAGCAGCACCCGCGCGCGAAAATCGGCGATCAGCTTAGCGTCGGTAATGACCGCGATGATTTCCTGATAGAGCCGGTAGCTCAGATAGTCGAAATTGGACGAGCCGGCGACGAGGTACTGATCATCTATCAGCATGGCTTTCAGGTGCGTCATTTCCCGCTGGTACAGACGAAGATCGATCTCTGATCGGGCCGATTCCCGCCGCGCATAATTCGCAAAGCAGCTCCAGTTGTTCGCCTGCGGCGTGACGATCTTGACGTCGACGCCACGACGGGCGGCTTCGCGCAGCCGTTCATAAAAGGGAAAAGTGATGTAAGGACTTTCCACGAAGATCGACTCTCCAGCCTGATCAATCAGGTCGATGACGCGCTGAAATGCGTTTCCGTTGGCGCGGCCGTCGAGCGTCAGCAACTCCATGGCTGCGAATGACGCGTCGGCCCTTCGATCACTGCCGCCCCAGGTGGCGCAAAAGTCATTTCTCAGAAATGCCACTGCCGGCGGGTCAGAGATCCGCAGCATCATGTCGTGCCAACTGGCGTTGTGCTCGCTGAAGTTGATCCCACCGAGATATGCTGCCCGGTTATCAATGACAATCAACTTCTTGTGGTTGCGACTCAGCAAGCGCCTCGGGGTGAGGCCGTACGCATTTGTGTATTCGATGTCTATGCCGCTGTGGCGAAGTCCGCCGATCATTTTTGAGGTCGCGCGAGCTTCATCGCGTAACGTGCGACTGAAAAAATTCGCGGGCGAATACTTAAACCGATCGCTGAGCACAATTCGCGTAAAGGAATCCGCCAGGATTCGTTTGTCCGGCGCCGGGGACGAGAGCAACGCTTCCGCCAGCTCGCGGCCGACCCTGTCGCCTTCGAGCGCAAATGTCTGGATCAGCACCGATTCACGCGCGGAGAGAATGTCTTCCCGCAAACGCGACCAGAACTGACTAAAGTTGACGAGAAGTTCCATGGCTTAAGTCAGCCCACACATTGCGAGGATTGTATTCGATCTACAGGAAAAGACGAACAGATGTTGCCAATTGGGGAATCTTCTTGTCGACATTTGAAATCACTGAGCGGGGCCAGGCCGTGATTGCCGGAGCGGAAGATTCTGTCGCCAGGAACGGAATCGATCTCTGGCTGGGCGGTATTCATTTACAAGGCAAGGAGTCTGCGTGGCGATGGGACGAAGAAAGCCGGCAATTGCTGGTGAGCTTGTAAGTCAAACTCTGAGTCACTTCGCACATCTGAATCCGGCGATCATCCAACGCTCGTGCGGATAAAAGAAATTTCTATAGGTTGAGCGAATATGGATTTGCGGCGTGGCGAATGATCCACCGCGCAGGACCTTCTGGCCGACGAACCACTTGTCGTTGTATTCATCGAACTCGCTTTTAAACCCGGGATAGGGGACGTAATCTGAAGTGGTCCATTCCCAAACGTCGCCAATCATCTGATGACAACCTTGTGGCGTTTGCCCACCCGGAAAGGATCCGATCGGCGCCACCGCCCAGAATCCGTTTTCGAAAAGATTTGCTTTCGTCTTGTCCGGATCGGCATCGCCCCAGGGAAATCGTTGCTTTGAATTTCGCGAAGGGTCGAGGGTCGCCGCTTTTTCCCACTCAGCCTCGCTCGGCAATCGTTTACCAGCCCATTTCGCATAGGCGGAAGCTTCGAGAAAACTCACGTGCGACACCGGTTCATTCGGTTTGTCCGCTGCGCGATGCAGGCCGGCAAAATCGCGAATCATCCATTCGCCGTCGTGTTGCACCCAGTAAAGCGGCGCCTGCCACTTTTCGGTATTAACTTTTTCCCAACCCGCCGAATGCCACCAGCGAAAGTCTTGATAACCGCCGTCGTTTATGAATTCGAGGTATTCGCCGTTGCTAACCAGCGCGCGATCCATCGAGAAATCTTCCAGAAAGACCTTGTGTGCCGGTTTCTCGTTGTCCCAGGCGAAAGTTTTGGAGTGCGGCGACTTGTCGCCGCTTTGTAATGAGCCCGCCGTCACGGTCTGGGTACTACCCCGTTCCGCATAGCCCAGCTCAAACAGTCCGCCTTCAATCTCAACCATGCCGCTCACGTTTACAGAGGATTGCGGCCCGGGCTTCAGTGGCGCGTCGAACTGATTACAGAGCAAATGCTTGATGTCATAAACCAGCAACTCCTGATGCTGCATCTCGTGCTCAAGTCCAAGGCGCACAATCGAAAGAATCGTACCGGCGTCATCACGGGCCGCAAGATCTTCGATGAAGCGAATCATCTGTTCATCGATGTGCGCCCTATACCTTTTCGTCTCAGCGACAGTCGGACGGGAGCGGGTGCCGCGTTTGGCGCGTTCGATGCGCGCGCCAAACCCTTCGTAATAAGAATTGAAGTAAAAGAGAAAATCGTCAGAATAGGTTTGGTACCGAGGCTGAAACTTTTGCAGCACAGTTTCAAAGAACCACGACGTGTGCCCGATATGCCAACGCGGCGGAGACATAAACTCGGCGGTTTGAATTATGTAATCTTCGATCTCGAGTGGCGCGACAATTTCGAGGGTGCGTGCGCGGACCTGCTGGTAAAGATCGCTGATGTTGGCGTGCTTAAGCGTGGGCGTCGATTGGATAATTGGTGCAACCATAGCGCTCTATATGCCCCCAACGACGTCGGATATTTTCTCAATGAGGACCGTAGTTGGTCTTGAGAGTTCACCGATATTTATGAGTGAGGTGTTTTCGTCCATCTATGCAGCCGCCGCCAGCATCGCTTGTTTAGCTGCAGGCGGCAGTTTGATTGGAATGAACCAACCTTGATCGTAAAGATAGTCTTCACCAGATTCGTCAACGATCCTCACCAACTTGTGTTGAGCCGCCCTTTTGTCGGGGATGACGCGGTAGACTTTCCACAATTCAAGCGATGCCGGGTAACCCTCGTTCTGCACACAAATAGCAAATTGATGTTCAGTCTTCATGGTATTTAGTCGAGAAGTTCTTTGACCTTCATTTCTCTCTTGCCAATCCATGCGCTTCATACCAATGTAGTTCAGCATTACATTCCCAGCCATCAGGCAATCGCACGCGACCAATTCCTTTTAGCTTTCACCATCGGCCTCTGCCATGCTTCTTTCGAATCTTCTGAAGGTCACGAATCTGTCTGCCAACGGCGATTACTTCTATCTTCTCAATTCTACCGATTAGCTCGAACTTCATCTAGTTCTATGCACTAATCAAACTCATTTAATCTCTTATTTAACCAAAATTCGTTTCGCGCTCTTATCAATCGCGCGCCCAATAATCTCCACCCGCGGATAGTTCAATCGCAACTCGCGCAACAACTCGTCCGCTTTCTCTTCCGGAATCGCCAGCAACAATCCCCCCGCCGTTTGCGGATCAAAGAACAACTTCACCAGATTCGGATCGACGGTTGCTGAAATCTCGATATCCTCGCCCACGTATTCCCTATTGGTCTTATCAGCTCCGGTCAGCATTCCGGCCGCCGCCAATTCCAACGCCCCTTGAATCAAAGGCACGCGCGCTGAGTCAATCTCAATCGTCACCTTGCTGGCGCAAGCCATCTCCCACGCATGACCCAGCAACGCAAAGCCTGTTACATCGGTTGCGCCTTTCACCTCGAATTTCGCGATTGCATCCGCGGCATACTTTCCGGGCGTCATCATGGTCGCAATGGACTCGGCGACAACTTCCGACGAGGCTTTCGCCCGTTTGATTCCGGTTGAGATCACTCCCGTCCCAATGGGCTTGGTCAAAATGATCACGTCACCCGGTCGCGCGCCCGAATTGGTCGCCACATGATTCGGATCGATCACGCCGGTGACTGAGTATCCAAACATGATCTGTTCGTTATCGACGCTGTGACCGCCAACCAGAGAGACTTGGTTCTCTGTCAGCACTGACAGTCCGCCACGCATGATGTCTTTCAGGATCTCGAAGTCGACGCCTTTCTTGGGAAAGCAGGTAATGGCCATTGCGGTCACCGGCCGCCCGCCCATGGCCCAGACGTCATTGATCGAATTAAGCGCCGCGATCCGTCCATAGTCGAACGGGTCATCGACAATCGGCGTGAAGAAGTCGAGTGTCTGGACCAGCGCGAGATCGTCGCGCAGTCGATACACGCCGGCGTCGTCCGCTGTGTCGAATCCGACCAGCAGATTGGGATCGAATGGTTGTCTCTCAAGCCCGCTCAACACCTGAGCGAGAACGCCAGGGGCGAGTTTGGCCGCTCAACCAGAGCAGGAAACCATCTCAGTCAGACGCATCGAGGTCCTCCTCTCGTACGGGAATAACGAAGCAATTCAGCCTCGCATCGCGATGTGATATTGTCAATCGCATTACTACGTTTGCAGGGATTATGAGAATGGCTCGCTCAGCTCAAGTGATTTTTACAATTGCGTTACTTTTGTCGGCTACTCCGGCAGTTCTCGCGCAAGATGCCGAACTTATCAAACACTTTGACTACGATCAAAAGGCGCCACTTAACATCAAGCAGATCGGGGTTCAGGGCCGCGCGACCGTAACTGTCTATGACATCACTTACGACAGTCCTAAAGGCGGCGGCGTCCCGGCTTATTTAGTCGTCCCAAAGGGTCGCGGGCCATTTGCCGCCATCATCTGGGGACATTGGTATTGGCAGAACTCCTCCATGCGGAATCGGAAAGAGTTTCTCGATGAAGCAATTGCCCTGGCTCCATCCGGAGCGGTGTCGTTGCTCACTGATGGTCCGATAAATCGACCAACGCATGTCGAAAGCAAAGACCCGTTAGACGAACATGTCGCGCTGGAGTTTCTGCAACAGGTTATCGATGTGCGGCGCGCGGTCGATCTGTTACTTTCGCGGCGCGACGTCGATCCCAGACGCATCGCCTTCGTGGGACACAGCTATAACGCGGGCGTGGGAGCGCTGTTAAGCGGACTGGATCGCCGATTCAAAGCTTTCGTATTGATGGCCGGCTCGACCTCTGATGAAGTTGCGCGACAGGGAAAAGACTGGGAGGAGTTTCGCCAAAAAGTAGGTCCCGAAAAAGTCGACTTTTTCGTGAGGAAGTACGACTATCTCGATCAAGGAAGATTCGTCTCGCATGCAGCGCCCGCAGTAGTGTTTCTGCAATACGGATCGCGGGATTCAGGCATCAGCACTGAGCGGGCGCAACAGTATGCGGCCGTCGTGAGCGAGCCCAAGAAACTCAAGATTTATGACGCTGAGCACAACCTCAATGCCGAGGCTCGTCGGGATCGCATTCACTTTTTGATTGAGCAACTCAAACTCAAGCCCGTTCCGGAATCGATAATCGCGGCAATTCCCAATCTTTATCAGCCACCGCAACCGAATTGAATAGCGCATTGCTTATTGACCGGTGTTAGAGTACCAATTTCAGTTCGGTTTCCTGCGAAATAACCCGACTGCAAATCGGTATTCTAAAGCCGCTCGCAAATGCATGACGTTCTGATCATTGGCGCTGGTCCAGCCGGCCTTTCCGCCGCGCGCTGGTGTGACGAACTGGGCCTCGACACGCTCGTGCTCGAGCAAAACGACGAAGTCGGCGGGCAGCTCGCGTGGGTGCACAATCCAATCGACAACTATCTCGGCGTGCACGCGAAAAACGGTCAGGACTTGCGGGACCTCTTTATTGCGGAAACCAAAGACTGTGACTTCGATCTGTGGACCGGCGTGGAGATCGAATCTGTCGACCTAAAGGCAAAGCGCGTGGTCCTGAGAAGTGGTGAAGAGCTGCAATCGATCGCCATCATCATCGCCACCGGTTTGCGCCGTCGCCGCCTCGGCATTCCCGGCGAAGCGGAATTCGCCGGCCGGGGCATCATCGAATCAGGCCAGCGCGATCGCGATCAAGTCGCCGGCAAGGATGTCTGCGTGATCGGCGGCGGTGATGCGGCGGCCGAGAATGCTTTGCTGCTGGCTGAGGTTTGTCCCACCGTCACGCTGGTCCATCGCGGCCGGAAGCTGCGCGCGCGGCGCGAGTTTACTGAACAGCTTCACACACATCACTGCGTCACGGTATTCCCGGAATCAAACGTGCGCCGCATCCTCGGCGCTGAGCAGGTCGAAGCTGTTGAGATCGAACGCGGCGGCGCGATCAAGCCCTTTCAGATGGCCGTGCAAGGCGTGATGATTAGAATTGGATTCGAGCCGAACACCGATTTTATTGGCGATCAGCTGAAATGTGACGATGTTGGATATGTGATCGTCGATTCACGCCAGGAAACCAAAATCGAGAATGTTTTTGCGATTGGTGACGTCGCGAATCCTCTGGCGCCGACCATTGCCGGGGCCGTGGGCGCGGGAGCGACGGCCGCTAAGGTGATCGCGTCAAGGTTGACGCGCTAGTCCTGGAGTGTGCCGGCAGAGCGCAGCGCCGACGACGCTTTGGGTCGTTTTTCCGAAGCGGCTCTTTATCAATTAAATGAACGCGGCAGCCAAAGCGCCGTCGTTCGCTGCGCTTTGCCGGCGCACTCCAAATCACCTCCCGCTCAGCCACGCAACTCTCAATCCCTTGGCCTGCGGTGTCGCCTTTGGATCCTCTTCAACGCGGTAGTCGAATATCTGTGGCGCCGCGAGGATGACTTCCTTCATCATCGGGTGTCCGCCGCGCAACACACTCAGCGCCACGCGATCGCCGGGCTTGTATCGCGACAGTAGATTCAAAAAATTCGCGGGCGTAAGCTTCGCGTTTCCGATAGACGTGATCACATCGCCGACCTGCAGGCCGGCGTCCGCCGCAGGCGAGCCGGCGCGCACCGCGTCGATCTTGAAATTTACTTTCTCGTCTTCATCGCCGGTAATGCCGATGGTCACCGGAGCGCGCGCTTCGCGAATGAAGCGCAGGCCCACTTGCGCAAAGGCCCGCTCGTAGGGCGGTGGCTCGACTCCGCGAACGTAACGCTTGAAGAAATCGCTTTGGTCCGAC